>NZ_JAMPQO010000011.1:0-239955 GCF_028482485.1 Providencia sp. PROV116
AGTCAGTGGTGGCGCATTATAGGGAGTCAGAAAAATCTGGCAAGTGTTTTTTTACATTTTTTTTCTAACTGCCTATTTACCACACAAAACGACTACTTTTTGATTCTTTTTAGTGCTTCTGGCAGTTCGGCAATACTATTAATAACAAGATCTGCATTATTAATTGCCTCATCTGTGACTGGCTCGCCACTTTTTACTAATACGGTCGTACCGACGTTAGCACCTTTACCTGCTAACATATCAGCCAGTTTGTCACCGACCATAATGGATGAAGCCATATCTATCTTTAAAAAGTCTTGTGCATCTAATAGCATTCCAGGTTTTGGTTTACGACAATTACAGTCTTGGCGATATTCTTCTACTGTAGCTTCAGTATGATGAGGGCAAAAATAAATACCGTCTAAGTCAATACCGCGATCTGCTAATGACCAATCCATCCATTCTGTTAGTTGCATAAACTGGTCTTCTGTATAAATTCCCCGACCAATACCTGACTGGTTGGTTACGATAACTAATGCATAGCCCATCTTTTTTAATTCAAGCATTGCTTCAATTGACCCTTCGATAAATTCGAAGTCATCAATTTTATGCACATAGCCATGATCGATATTAATTGTTCCATCTCTATCTAAAAAGACTGCTGGGATCCCGTTACTCACCTGTTTGCTCCTAAAATTTAGTATTTTTTTAGTATCTCATGAAAAGAAATAAAAGGAGAATAGAATAAATAGAACAATCTTTATTGACTTAGACGTCTAGACGCCTTAACATCCAACCTTATTAGATACACTATCTAAAAACAATTCAGATAAAGTTAGAAACTATAAATGATAAAGCTCTCAAATATTAATAAAGTTTTCCAGCAAGGAAGCCGTAACATTCAAGCACTTACTGATATTAGCTTGCATGTGCCTGCTGGTCAGATCTATGGCGTTATTGGTGCTTCAGGTGCAGGTAAAAGTACACTTATTCGTTGCGTAAATATGCTTGAGCGCCCAACTTCAGGCCAAGTTATTGTTGATGGGCAAGATTTAACGTCGATGACTGAAAAAACCTTGACGAGAGCACGTCGCGGCATTGGCATGATTTTTCAACATTTTAACTTGTTATCTTCACGCACTGTTTTTGATAACGTTGCTCTACCTTTAGAGCTTGATAATACGCCTAAAGAAAAAATTAAAGAACGTGTGAATGAATTACTAGATTTAGTTGGTTTAAGTGAAAAGAAAGATGCTTATCCTGCGAATTTATCCGGCGGACAAAAACAACGTGTAGCTATAGCTCGCGCATTAGCTAATTCCCCTAAAGTATTGCTATGTGACGAAGCTACAAGTGCATTAGACCCGGCGACAACTCGTTCAATTTTAGAATTGTTGAAAGATATTAACCGCCGATTAGGACTAACTATCTTATTAATTACTCACGAAATGGATGTTGTAAAACGTATTTGTGATCAAGTTGCTGTAATAAGTGGTGGTCAATTAATCGAGCAAGATAAAGTGAGTGAAGTATTCTCTCACCCAAAAACACCTGTCGCTCAAGCATTTATACAGTCAACATTAGTCATTGATATTCCAGATGATTATAAAGAACGATTGAAAACAGAACCAGGTCAAGACCTATCTCCATTACTTAAGCTCGAATTTACAGGGCAGTCTGTTGATGCACCTTTAATTTCAATGGCAGTACGTAAGTTTGATATTGATATTAATATTTTAAGTTCACAAATTGACTACGCTGGCGGCGTGAAATTTGGTGTGATGCTAGCAGAGCTACATGGCATCAATGGTGGCGTTGAGTCCACAATTGCATTTTTGAAAGAGCACCACGTGAAAGTAGAGGTTTTGGGTTATGTCTGAGAGAATGATTTATCTGCTGATTAACGGCACAATTGACACTATCACAATGACCTTTGTTTCCGGCTTTTTAGGTTTTGTTTTAGGTTTACCTTTAGGCGTGTTGCTCTATATTACGCGCAAAGATCAAGTTATGGAAAATGTTGGCTTATATCGTGCTCTTGCGGTTGTTGTTAATATTTTCCGTTCAGTACCGTTTATTATTTTGCTAGTTTGGATTATTCCATTAACGTCGTTTCTTGTTGGGACGACTATTGGCTTAAAAGCGGCTATCGTGCCTTTAACTATTGGGGCCGCACCGTTTATTGCTCGTATGGTTGAAAATGCGCTATTAGAAATTCCAAGTGGCTTAATTGAATCTGCTCGCGCTATGGGGGCAACTCCGCTTCAGATTATTCGCAAGATTTTAATCCCTGAAGCATTGCCAAGTTTAATTAATGCAGCCACTATCACGTTAATTATGTTAGTCGGATATTCTGCAATGGGTGGTGCCGTTGGTGCCGGTGGTTTAGGCCAAATCGCACTACAATATGGTTATCAAACCTATAACCCTGTTGTGATGAATACCGTTATTGTTCTACTCGTCATTTTAGTAAATCTAATTCAGTTTGGTGGCGAGTATTTAATGAAAAAAGTTTCACATCGATAGTTAGTAAAATAGCGGCGCCGTTGAGGTGCTTATAAAGTCCGTTTTAAAGGGGTAAACCAATGTCTATTAAATTAAAATCTATCGCAGTTGTCGGCGCGCTATTAGGCACACTCGTTCTCACTGGTTGTGGTGAAAAAGAGAAAGATGCTAACAGCATTAAAGTTGGTGTGATCATGGGCAAAGAATTAGAAGTTGCTGAAGTCGCGCAAAAAGTAGCTAAAGAAAAATACGGTTTAAATGTTGAGCTTGTTTCATTTAATGACTTCGTCTTACCAAACGAAGCATTAAGTAAAGGCGATATCGATGCGAACGCATTCCAGCACAAGCCTTATCTTGATCAGCAAATTAAAGACCGTAACTATAAATTAGTCCCTGTTGGAAATACTTTTATTTATCCAATTGCGGCTTACTCTAAAAAGATTAAGTCAGTTGATGAACTTGCAGATGGTTCACAAATTGCGTTACCAAATGACCCAACTAACTTAGGCCGTTCATTACTGTTATTACAACAACAAGGTTTAATTAAATTAAAAGATGGTACAGGTTTAATGCCAACAGTTTTAGATGTGGTTGAAAACCCGAAAGACCTGAAATTTGTTGAGTTAGAAGCACCTCAATTACCTCGTGCTTTAGATGACCAAAAAATTGCCTTAGCGATCATCAATACTACTTGGGCGAGTAGTGCTACACCTAAATTAACCCCAGCAAAAGATGGTTTATTTGTTGAAGATAAAGATTCTCCTTACGTAAATATTATTGTTGCTCGTGAAGATAATAAAGATAGCGAAAATGTGAAGAAATTTATTCAAGCATATCAATCAGATGAAGTGGCAAATAAAGCTAACGAAGTCTTCGATGGTGGTGCAGTTAAAGGCTGGTAATCTTTTTTATTATTTAAAAAACGATTAAAATACTAGACGGCTTAACGCCGTCTAGTATTTTTTGTAATTTATAGACTATAAAACAACGGCATTATTTTGAATAATATAAGAAAGGTATAATTATGAGACTGTTATTGCTCACTTTGGTGACATTTTTGTTAGCCGGGTGTGGAATTAACCAATACACGAGTCCAGGGCAAAATAAAGGTTTCACTAGTATGAAATTGTCTAAACCTGTACCGAGTGAGACAAAACCAAACACTGCAAACGTTAAATTAATGAATAGTCCAGAAGAATTATTAGGGATGCCTTTCAAAGATTTAGGTGTTGTTTCTGGGGAATCTTGTCGAGAAAGTGTTCAAAGCCCTCCGGCAAATTTGAATACCGCAAAAAACAGTATGTTATCACAGGCTGCCTATATTGCGGCTGATGCAGTACTTTTACACCAGTGCCAAACTATGACCTCCCCAGGTTGTTACCAGGCAACTATTTGCGAAGGCAGTGCATTAAAAATTGTTGAATAAGTATCTTATGCAATCTTTTCAGTTTAATGTTATTGGGCACATTGAATCACCTTATAAAGAAAAGTTTGCGATCCCTCGCCAACCTGGACTTGTTCAGGGAGGTGCGGGACGCTTACATCTAAATTCTCTATTTAACGAGCCAAATGCAGTCCGAGGTCTCAATCAATTTAGCCACGTTTGGGTTTTATTCATTTTTCATCAAACGATGAAAAATGGCTGGAAGCCACTAGTGCGTCCTCCAAGGCTAGGAGGCAATAATAAAATAGGTGTTTTCGCAACCCGTTCAACATTTAGACCAAACCCAATAGGTATGTCACTTGTTGAATTACATGGAATAACAATAAAAAATAACCAAGTGATCCTTGAGCTTGGTAGTCTTGATTTGGTTGATGGCACCCCAGTTATCGATATAAAACCTTATTTACCTTTCGCTGAGGCAATACCTACTGCAACTGCAGGGTATGCGCAAGAAACACCTTCAGATAATATGCCGGTTATATTTACCCCACATACAGAAACTGTATTAAATACTTATCAAAGTCAGTACCCGGGTATTAAACAATTTATTTCACAAGTTTTAATGCAAGACCCTCGCCCTGCATATAAAAAACAATCTACTGAAATACGTGACTATGCAGTCCATTTATTAGATTTTAATATTCGTTGGCGAGTAATTGATGGTGTGACTGAAGTATTCGCTATTGAACCATACGAAAAATCACCTTAACCCCTTTTGACAAGTCTTCGTCACTGGTAGACTAGCTCACTATATACCTTGGCAAATAAGTCGTTTGCCATAACTTGTTGTTCTAATGGAACCTATACAATGCGTACTAGCAAATATCTGCTCTCAACTCTAAAAGAGACCCCTGCGGATGCAGAAGTTATCAGCCATCAGCTGATGCTGCGTGCAGGAATGATCCGTAAACTTGCCTCTGGTCTGTATGACTGGTTACCCACTGGTGTGCGTGTTCTGCGAAAAGTAGAAACCATCGTTCGTGAAGAAATGGAAAATGCAGGCGCTATAGAGGTATCTTTACCCGTCGTCCAACCTGCAGATTTATGGCAAGAAAGTGGACGTTGGGAACAGTATGGCCCTGAATTGCTGCGTTTTGTTGACCGTGGTGAGCGCCCGTTTGTTCTCGGTCCAACCCATGAAGAAGTGATCACCGATTTAGTCCGTAACGAAATTACGTCTTACAAACAACTACCGTTGAATTTATTCCAAATTCAAACCAAATTCCGTGATGAAGTTCGCCCTCGTTTTGGTGTGATGCGTTCACGTGAATTTATTATGAAAGATGCATACTCTTTCCACACTAGCCAAGAATCATTGCAAGAAACCTACGATGCAATGTACGAAGCCTACAGCAAAATTTTCACGCGGATTGGTTTTGATTTTCGTGCTGTTCAAGCAGATACAGGCTCTATCGGTGGTAGTGCATCCCACGAATTCCAAGTATTAGCAAAAAATGGTGAAGATGACGTTATTTTCTCTACCGAATCTGATTACGCCGCTAACATCGAATTCGCAGAAGCATTAGCACCTACAACACCTCGTGGCGCTCCAACAGAAGAAATGCGCCTTGTTGATACGCCAAATGCAAAAACAATTGCAGAGCTTGTCGAACAATTCAATTTACCTGTTGAGAAAACTGTTAAGACATTGATTGTCCACGCGAAAAAAGATTCAGGGCACACTTTAGTCGCTTTATTAATTCGTGGCGACCATGAATTAAATGAAATCAAAGCAGAAAAACACCCTTTAGTGGCTAGCCCATTAGAATTTGCCACTGAAGCTGAAATCAGAAATGCGGTGAATGCAGGCCCAGGTTCTTTAGGCCCTGTCAATATGCCTCTACCGATTGTTATCGACCGTAGCGTTGCAGTAATGAGCGACTTTGGTGCTGGCGCAAATATTGATGGCAAACACTATTTTGGCATCAACTGGGAACGCGATTTAGCATTACCAGAAGCTTTTGATTTACGTAACGTTGTTGAAGGCGACCCAAGCCCTGATGGTAAAGGCGTACTACAAATTAAACGCGGTATCGAAGTTGGCCATATCTTCCAATTAGGTACTAAATACTCAGAAGCAATGAAAGCATCAGTCCAAAATGAAGATGGCCATAACCAAATCGTCACCATGGGTTGTTATGGTATTGGTGTAACGCGTATTGTGGCCGCTGCCATTGAACAAAGCCATGATGACCGAGGAATTATTTGGCCGGATGCAATTGCTCCGTTCCAAGTGGCTATTTTGCCAATGAATATGCACAAATCTTATCGTGTTAAAGAAGTTGCAGAAAAACTTTACGCTGACTTAAAAGCAAACGGTATTGATGTAATTTTCGATGACCGTAAAGAGCGCCCCGGTGTGATGTTTGCCGATATGGAGCTGATTGGTGTTCCATATACTATCGTTATTGGTGACCGTAACTTAGACAACAACCAAATTGAATATAAATCACGCCGAAGTGATGATAAAGAACTGGTTGGTCTAGAAAATATTGTTAGCTTCCTAAAAGGTAAGCTCGGTAAATAAAACAGGTTAAAAGCTAGAAAATAAAGCCCAAATTTAGGTTACTTTGAATTTGGGCTTTTTCTTTAGATGTCTCGGTACGAACCAATCTTAAAACCATGTACCAAAATTTGTGATTTTAAGTTTTCAGATGTTAAAACTTCCAATTCATTTAAACGTGGATATGCATAGTTACTTTTTAATAGTGCATTATCAATAAAAGCAGGATGGCTCATAACTTCAATAGATCTATTACCTTGTACCTTAGCTTCATTAATAATCTTCAAAAACAGTGTTTCTGAAATTTCATCACCATAGAATTCGCTACTAAAACAGTCCGTACTCACCACTTGATATGATAATGGTGGCCAATTCTTCTCTAATTGACGATCAACGCGTAATGCAACTCCCTTCTCTTGGGCGAAAGCAACTACAATTGGAAAAATACCTTCAATCATATGGACATGATGATGGCTATCAATATGGCTAGGTTTTTGACCAAAAATTTCGATAAACATTTGATATTGCAGGTTTAGCTCTTGTTCAACTTCAATCAGTGTTAAATCATTAATATCAATATCCCAAAGCCATTTCCCCAACATTCCATTACGGCTGAGTGTAGGCATTGATGAGAAGGGCTTTCCAGCAGTTAAAACAAAATGCATGCCCACCGCTAAGTTCGGATTTTCTTGGCTTAATTTAGCTGCATGGGATATTGCTGGCATATTCATCATCGCACTAGTTGAATGAACAACCCCATTACGATGAGATTCAATAATGCCATAATTGACAGCTTCACAGAGCCCAAAATCATCAGCATTTACAATAAGTAGTACAGCCATATGCTCTCCCTTAATTCTATAAGCTATCTGGTTAATTAACCTTCTTGCTCAATCTGTTGTATTGCTTTAGCAAAGTTGGGTAGATATTTTTTATGGGCGATAAGTAATTCCTTAGAAATTAAACGCGCATCGTTATCAGAATGAATTAATGGGTTTAAATTCATCGCCAATAATACATCATTAAACTGACCATTTACTGCTGCTTGGCTAGTCGCAATCTCAAAGTTTTTTAAGGTATAAATTAAGCCAAGTACTTTATCATCAAAATGTTTTACTCGTGGGTGCGGTTTCGCACCATCACGACCTAATATACATGTCATTTCGACAGTCCAGTCTTCAGGAATATTATCGATATGTCCATGATGTGGAATATTGACGTAGTGCTCCGTTTGCTTATCATTGTATATTGCATTGATGACTTCACAAGCTGCATCTGAATAATAAGCCCCACCTCTTAATTCAAGCTCTTTAGGCTTTACATCTAATGTCGGGTTTTTATATAGTTCAAATAGTTGATGTTCAACTTTTTGCACGACTTGTGCCCTAGCACCACCTTTATAATACTCACCCAGCTCAATCGCTAGCA
Source organism: Providencia sp. PROV116 (assembly GCF_028482485.1). Classification (NCBI taxonomy): domain Bacteria; kingdom Pseudomonadati; phylum Pseudomonadota; class Gammaproteobacteria; order Enterobacterales; family Morganellaceae; genus Providencia; species Providencia sp. PROV116. The sequence continues at coordinate 7,860 of NZ_JAMPQO010000011.1, forward strand.
TTTCCTTAGGTTTAAAATAATACAATAAATAGGAACATGGGATCAGATTTAACCCGCGAATTAGACCTTCGTCAAAAGCAAGGTCAGTAATGTTTTTAACTGAGTTGGCACTTAACGTTCCAGAGGCAATACCCTCTAATAATTCATTAAACCTCGATGAGCCATTTACAATAACATCTTTGATAAAAACCATATGGTTTAAACCAAATAAATCGATAGACAATTCATCGCTGTCAGATAATTTCAGAACATCAGTAATAAACATTTTCATACCGATTGGTATATTACAAACACCAATAAAACGTGTGAAATTAGTGTGCCGATAAACCGCTTCAGTGACCATCCCTGCTGGGTTAGTAAAATTAATTATCCAAGCATTCGAGCAAATCTCTTCGACATCTTTAATAATGTCAAAAATCACAGGTATTGTTCGTAACCCTTTGAATAAACCACCAGCACCATTAGTTTCTTGTCCCAAATAACCATGTTTTAAAGGGATCGATTCATCTAATTCACGCGCTTTTAATTGCCCAACTCTTAATTGAGTCGTGACGAAATCAGCATCTTTTAATGCTTCTCGCCTATCCAGTGTTTTAAATATCTTTAGAGGTATATTGGCATGCTTGACCATGCGTTCGCATAAATTATAGATAATATCTAATTTTTCTTTACCTTCTTCGACATCCACTAACCATAATTCAGTAATAGGTAGTTCATGGTAACGTTTAATAAAACCTTCCAGTAATTCAGGAGTGTAGCTACTCCCCCCCCCAATAGTAACAACTTTTAATTTCTGAGTCATATTAACCTCATGGACCTTTATAATAGACATAGAAAAGCACACCATCTTTATATATAAAGATGGGTATGCTAGAGATTTTAGAAATGGAAAGCTTATTTAGATAATAATTTAACCTACCATTTTTTGTTCAACGCTAAATAGATTCTTTCTGTAATCACTCGGTGTTAATGAAGTTAGCTCTTTAAATTTTTTTACAAATAAACTTGGGCTGCTATAACCTGATTCAAAAGCAATATCTGTAATTGAATAATTAGTTATTTCAAGTTGCTTTTTAGCAAAATTAATTCTGATATCATTAATAATCTGCATTGGCGTTTTGCCATAATATCTTTTTGTTGCCCGGGTTAAGTATTCTTGTGATTTTCCCGTTATAGAAATCATATTTTGTAGAGCACTCTCACTAAACATAGCGATATCATGCATTTCTTCCAATGTGCTTTTTAACCACTGCGGTGCATCATCTCGCATACTTTTTTCACGATAATGGCGTAATCGATTTACTACATTGAATGTAACTAATTCAATAAATTCATTAAATTCGCTATCACGAAAATTTAATGATGCGATCACGGACTCTATATAAGCCATAAACTCATTTTTCAATTGATAACCTTGTGATGCAACAAAACAACTTGGTAATAGTGGTAAATAATGTTTATCAAAAAATGATTTACTGATACCCACATTCAATATTCGTGTTGGCCCGAAATCATAAGCACTTTCGTGATGAGACCCTATTGGAAGAAAAATGAAATCTCCTCGTTCTAATAAAACTTTTTTTCCATTAATTATTTGATAACAACGACCTGTTAAAACGATCATATATTCATAATAATCATGTTGATGCAGTCCACTTGCACTCTCAACTTTATTATAAATAAAGACATGAAAGGTTTTATTATTAAAAAGTTCACTTTCTTGAACTAGTTTAATTTCAGCATTAGTGTCGGTTCTATTCATCAGTGTCTGCATCATGCCCCTCTCTCTAATGGATTAGTTTTTCATGTAATTCAATTAACTCTATAATTAATTCACGGGCTAACATTGCGTTCATTAAATGATCCTGCGCATGAACTAGGACTAGGCTTACTTTGATTCGCCCTTCCCCCATATCACTTTCAATTAACTGGGTTTGCACTTTATGAGCTTCATTCAACGAGGAATGAGATTGCGCCATTAAACTTTTTGCGGTCACAAAATCACCTTCTTTCGCTTTTTTTAATGCGGTGTAAGCTAAACTTCTTGCTTGCCCTGCATTAATAATCAGTCCCATGACAACTTCTTCAAGTTCATCCGTAGTGGCATTTTCTTGGATATCATTAAGCTCAAACATATTTTTATCTCTATTTTAATGAGAGGAGCAAGCTCCTCCCTATTTTAAAATTTAAGTGCGTTGGCAATATCTTCTTCACTTTCTTCTTCATCAATTGTGTTTTGCGCTTTATTAGAAATCACAACAAATGGAAGGTAAACGAGTACGGCCACACCAAGGTTAAATAATGCAAGTAATAAAGCGGCAATACTACCATTTGTATTGAAGAATGCAGCTAGCCCAGTAGGCATTGTCCATGGTGCAATATTCGTCACTGGCGGGATAATCCCTAGATAATAAGCCGCGACCATTATTCCCGCCAATAAAGGCTGAATAAGAATAAATGGAATAAACATTACTGGGTTCATAATAATGGGTAGACCAAAAATAATCGGCTCATTAATTTGGAAAATACCCGCTGGTAATGCTAATTTCGCAACCTGACGATGATCGGCACGGCGTGATGCAATAAAGATAGCAATAATTAATCCTAATGTAGCACCGGTTCCACCTAAGAACACATAGGAATCAAGCATCGGTTTTGCCCACATATGGAAAGACTTACCCGCAGCAATCGCAGCGTCAACTGAGCCATATTCAGCATACAAAGACACGTTTTCCAATGCCCATGGGGTCATTATGCCACTATCTAATGCGGTTAATGCGAGAGAACCGTGAATACCAAAGAACCATAGTAGAGACGTAAAGACAACATATGCCCAACCAACAACATTCCCCATAGAAGCAAGTGGTGTTGATACTGTATCCATTATAATTTGATGGAAGTTATTACTAATACCGCTTAATGCCCACGACAAAATTCCCATAATGGATAAGATAATAAAACCAGGAATAAGTGCAGAAAATGAACGAGATACAGATGGAGGTACGCTATCGGGTAATCTGATCACCCAATTACGGCGAACAATAAAAGTGAACATTTCAGCAACGACTAGCCCTAGAATGATCCCTGAAATGATATTTGCCCCACCGAGCCAGTTAGCACCAACAGCATAAGCACCATTGACGTCATAAGGTGTTACTGTCATGAAAGATGCAACGGCTAACAAACCAGCCGCTAGAGGATCCACCTTACGTTCTTCCGCCAGTGCCATCGCAATAAAAAAAGGTGCCATTAAGGACATGATCCCCAATGTCCCGTTATAAACATTTCCACCGATGACTTTAAAGCCATTTAGTGTTTCTATCGTTGAGGGTTCTAGTCTAACTCCCAAAGAATAGAAAAAAGACCCTGTATCAAAACTCAGAAAAACATTATTAATTAGCACAAACATTGCCCCAACTAATGTCAGAGGCATAATTCGAATAAAACCATTCTTTATTGCATTAACATGAGGTTGCTTTCCCAATCTAACTGCGAATGGAAGGAGAACCTTTTCAAGCGAAGTGATAAAAAGACTCATAAAATTACCCTCAATTTTTTTGAGTGTGCTCCATTCTTAACTAATTACGTTGTATTAATAGCGTTAATGTCGATGGAGTTATTATGTTGTAGAGGTAGTAAATAGCTTTTTGATACTAGCTTGCCGATTGTTGTTTTATGATTGCAACAGCGGCTTTTAGTACACCAAGCCCATCCACTTTTCCGTATAAAAGTGAATCAATAACTTCAACTGGCTTATTAGGTAATAATTTCTGAATATCCGATAACATCCACGCAATTTGCGGGCCCAGCAATATTACATCCGCATCTACACCCTTCTCTGAAGCTAAGCTTTCAGGGAAGGCTTCAATATTGACAGGTACATCATATTTTTCTGCTTGCTGTCTCATTTTGTTAACTAGCAGTGAGGTAGACATACCTGCAGAACAAAATAGATAAATATTTTTCTTATTCATTCCTTATCCTTTAATTCGTTCTATTTTTTATTACCGCTGTGACTTATAAGTTTTCTTATAGACTTATCATATAACTCAGCCCTACACGCTAAAGAGTATAATTATCTCTAGTTGAATTGAGTATACTGCCTTCCCAGCCTTTTCGATAATTCAAACTGAGCAACAATTGTCTCCTATTGACCAGCAGCTATGACGACCTTCACATTTATATAAATATTTTGCGTCAATAAAAAAGTTATACTGATGTCAAATAATGATAAGAAATGAATTAAAGATAGAGAATACGAGGCGTTAGTCGATAATTTAGGAGTCCGAAAGAAAAAGACCCACTTCAGTTGAAGTGGGTCTTTTAAGAAAGGAAAAAGTACGAATTAGTTACAAGAAGCCGATTTGTCGAATTTAATTGTACCTGTTGGTACTAATGCTGAGTCGAACTGACCATCTTCCATTGAAGGACGAATAGTATAATAACCTTCAATTTCAGCGTAGACTGGCGTACCACCATCTACACCCGTTTCTCCATACGCTTTTTCTAATTCGATACCAGAAGCTGCATATTGACGACCACTAGCGCACTCTGTGAATACAGCTGCATCTGCCATATAGCGGTATTGCCCCACTTTTTTACTTGGCTTAACTTGGTCTAATGTATAATTCATCTGTGTTTCAATCGGGTTACCATCTAAATCCAGTAAGGTCATTGATTGGCCATCTGCTGATTGAGCAAAATAAGTGCTCTCACCTTTAGGATTAGTTGCACGTAATTTATTATTTTCTATATTCCATTTACCAGTATCATGGAAAGCAGTATCACCATCTTTCGTTCCTAAGTAGACAAGCTGTTCAACATAACTACCGTCTTGGTTAACTAACAATGTCGCCTCAATACCAGAGCAATCTGCACAAGGTAAAACGCCTGTATATACTTTATCGACTGGTGCTGCATCAATATTTTTTGTCGCACTCTGACAGCCAGCTAACGTAATGCTTCCAACCGCCATTAAGACTAACATTAGTGATTTTTTCATTATAATTCCCTTAAAACCATGTGTTTTAACTTATTAACCAATATAAACATCATAGCATTTCATCTAATAAAAATATGGCAAACATAAGAATATTCGGACATTACTGATAAAATACGTTATGCATTGATTTAGTGAATAAGAATTGTCTTTTTCCCAGTGCTGTGATTATAGTTATTAAAGTTACTGTGCTATTATCGTACTAAGCACATTTTTGCTTGGTACAACATGTTCAAGGCGGCAATAACCGCCACTAACACAGTGGTGAGGGAATATGTCTACAGATACTGAATATCAACCTATCAATTGTGATGATTACGAATATCTAGAAATCGCATGCCAACGTCAGCTAAAATTGCAAATAGCACTTAATGACGGCGTGAATATTGAGGGGCAGGCCAATGATTTACTCCTACGAAAAAAAGTTGAGTACCTGATTGTTGAGACACATGAAGGAACCAAGGAGTTAAGATTGGATTGCATAATTTCCTTCAGTCATCCAGAAATCGGCACGATTGTTGTCGACCACTCTCACTAATACTCGCTATTTTGAGTCCTTCTATGGCCCCTTATGGTAATCACAGTCATAAGGGGCTTCTCATTAACTCAACACCTTAAATTCACTCTCTTTTTGCCAATCGATAGCAATACCAAGAGATGCTTCATCAACCATTCCTTCAGGAGTAATAAAACACCCCACCGCAGTAATGAGCTGGTCGTTATAATAAATTAGAGGCACTCTTTCTCTCATCCATGGAGCTACTCCTAATTCTTGCCAGATCTTCTTACTGCTTCTTGAACGATGGCGTCCAACAATATTGAGCGTGCCTTGCAGCCCAAAACGAACCGTCACATTTTCATGAGAAAATGGTGGACGTATTTGCCCCTCGCCTTCCATAACTTGTAGAACCCCTAAGGATTCAGGTAACTCAAAAACCTCAGGATAAATCCATTCAAGCTGTTGATTAACTAAGCTATTAATGCGCTTAACAACCCACAACGCACCTTGATAACGGCGAATTTCGAATTGCCCTAAACGGCAAATAGGATCCGCATCCTGCCGAGCTAACGCCACTTCTTGCCAAATACGTTCCAATTGGTTAAATGGGGGCATTGGTAGCTGATGCAGACCAACCCAGCGGCGAATAAGTGCATTGCGTTTTGCTGATGAACAGGCATTCAAGTCATCAATAAATAGCCCCCCTCGATAATCCATCATTTCATCAAGGGTATCTTTTAATAACTCATCAAGTAATGTTTCTTGCTCTGCACATAACGCTGCGCTGCGGGCAACTGCACTCGAAAAATGCGGCCAACGCTCAGTCAAAACAGGCATGATATTCAGGCGTAAAAAATTTCTATCGTAACGATCATCTTGGTTACTATCGTCTTCAACCCACGATAATTGCTGCTCTTGCATATAAGCTTCTAGCGCTATACGGGGTGTTGAGAGTAATGGTCGTAGCAGCGATGTTGAACCGCAACATGCTGAAAAGGTTAATTGTTCAGGCATTGAAGACAACCCTGCTGGCCCACTACCACGCTTTAACGCTAACATGAAAGTTTCTGCTTGATCATCAAGGTGTTGAGCCGTAACTAGCACCTCACCTTCTTGTAATTCTTCTCGGTAAGCCTGATAACGGGCATCTCGTGCCGCTGCTTCAATACCTTTTTGGCTTGAATCAACCACTACGTGTCGGCAAATGAAAGGAATGTCCCACTGTAAACACAATTGAGTACAATGCTGCTCCCATTCATTTGCTTTTCTATTCAACCCATGATGAATATGAATAGCGCGAACCTCTAACAGAGGAAGCTGCTGCTTTCGAATAAGATAAAGTGCATGTAATAAAACTGTTGAGTCAATACCACCACTGAATCCCACTAGGATCTTTTCGATACCGCTTATTTTATTAAGAACTCTATCAACAATGACTTGCGAATGCTGTGACATTTATTCGCCCTTCTCACAACTTCTGACTTTGGCTCTTTGCGCCAACACACAGAACACCAGAAATAATTACCAGTAATACCCCTATTGCATACGCAATTTCAAAAGTATCATTTAAGATTAACACTAACCAGAGCACCGATAATACGGGAGACAAAAATACCACAGAAGCTATTTTCGCCGAGTGCCCTGTATTCATCGCCTTGAACCATAAAATGTAAGACACCCCATTGATTAAAATACCATTAATCAACGTTGGCCAAAAAGCCGCTTTTGAAGGTAATCGCATTTCACTAAACAGCATCAATAAGACAAAAGAAGTCAGCGTTGAAAAAATAAATAACCATACGGTACTAATATAGGGGTCAATCGAATATTGACGGGAGAAAACTGACATTAGAGCAAAGCAAAATGCACCACTAAAAACCAGTAATAACGCCGTTGGGTTTTCAACATGTAATTGCATAATTTGCCCTTTGGTAAAAGTAATAATCACCGCAATAAAACCGATTATGATACCAATTATTTGTCTTCCTGCTAATTTGTCTTTTAGCAATACCACTGATAACAAGATAATCACTAATGGCCAACTATATTGAATGACCAATACCGCGATACCATTCTCAATGGAATATCCGTAGTACAGCAACAAATAGAATAAACAGTCAAGAAAGCCAAGAACAAAGACTTTGATTAATATATCTCTTGGCAAAATAAACAATTTTATCAGTCGATAGCCTGAAGCAAGAGCAACAATAATCACAGATATCGCAGATATTACGTTCGACCAGAACAGGAATTGAAAGCTGTCCATGCCTTCTTGCCCAAAACGAGAGACAATAGGAATAAAGCTCCATATCAACACGCAAGTAAAAGCATATAGCAAATAATTATATTGTCGCACCCTAGTCCCTATCTATAGTTATTTTCAGCAGATGAATAATTTAAATCAAAACACTCGGTTATCATTAAAAATGACTAGCTTAAAAATAAAAAACGGGAGCTGGCAAAAGCAAACTCCCGTATTTATTAATAATTAGCTGTTAATGATTAACAATAACCATAGTCCATCAGGCGCTGATAGCGACGGTTTTTCAATGCTTCAGCATCTAATAATTCTAATTCGTCTAAGTCCTCAGTTAGTCGTGCTTTTAGCTGTTCTGCAATTTCATCGTAATTACGATGTGCACCGCCTAATGGCTCAGGAATAACATTATCAATTAATTTCAGTTCTTTAAGACGTGGGGCAGTAATTCCCATTGCTTCTGCTGCTAATGGTGCTTTATCTGCACTTTTCCATAGGATAGATGCACAGCCTTCTGGTGAAATAACAGAATAAGTGCTGTATTGCAGCATATTGACTTTATCACCCACACCGATAGCAAGTGCACCACCAGAGCCACCTTCACCAATAACGGTACAAATGACTGGGACAGATAAACGTGACATTTCACGTAAATTACGTGCGATAGCTTCTGACTGACCACGCTCTTCAGCACCAACTCCCGGATAAGCACCTGGAGTATCAATAAAGGTGATAATAGGTAAGTTAAAACGCTCAGCCAGTTCCATCAAACGCAGTGCTTTACGGTAACCTTCTGGGGCTGGCATACCAAAATTACGACGGATTTTTTCTTTTGTCTCACGCCCTTTCTGATGCCCAATAATCATGACTGGACGACCATCCAAACGCGCCATTCCACCTACAATGGCTTTATCATCTGCATAAGCACGATCCCCTGCTAATTCTTGGAAATCAGTAAAAATGCGAGAAATATAATCCAATGTATATGGACGACGTGGGTGACGAGCGAGTTTAGCTATTTGCCAAGCTCCTAGATCAGAGAAAATTTTACGTGTCAGTTCAACACTTTTTTCACGTAAACGAGCAACCTCTTCATCTAGGTTGACTTCTAAGTTGTTATCTTGACGGCTAACCGCTGTTAGAGAATCAATTTTCGCCTCTAATTCCGCGATTGGCTGTTCAAAATCAAGAAAATCCAGACTCATAATATTCCTATTTTAGTCAAATTCTAATTCTACCTGCTCACTACCCAGCAGAGTTCGAAGATCGTTCAAAAGGGGATCCACTGGCGTCACACGCCAAACAACACCAAATTTAAGCTTGGCTCTGGCATCATCCTTCTGGTAATACAGATGAACCGGGATCGTTCCTGAACGATGAGGTTCAAGAGTACTGCGAAGCCGGTTCAGCAATTGATCGTTAATTTGTTTATCTGACAGTGAAATTGCAAGTCCTCGTGCATATTTTTCCCTTGCTTCACTAATATCCATTAACTCACGCACTGTCATTTTATTACCACCATTGAAATCATCAAAGCTGACCTGACCGGTGGCTATCAGGATATTGTCTTTTTCCAACATATGTTGGTACTTATCGAGTGCATCTGAAAATAACATAATATCCAGACGACCGGAACGATCATCAAGCGTACAAATCCCGATTCTATTTCCACGCTTGGTTGTAATCACTTTAGCTGAAAGTACTAAACCTACCACAGTTGTTACTTGACCACGAGGGGTGGGGTTCACATCTTTTAATCTAAGCCCATTAGTATAGCGCTCTATTTCGCTCAAGTATCGCGTTATTGGATGCCCTGTTAAATATAAACCAAGCGTCTCTCGTTCACCATCCAATACTACTTGCTCTGGCCATTTAGGTACACTTGCATATGAACTTTCAACTTGTTCAGGTGCTTCAGCTAGTACACCAAACATATCGGCTTGGCCTATTGCCTCTGCTTTAGCATGTTGGTCAGCCGCTTTTAACGCATCCTCAAGGGAAGACATCAACGCTGCACGATGAGGGCCTAATCGGTCAAATGCCCCTGCCATGATAAGCTTTTCCATCACACGACGGTTAATTTTTTTAATATCAACTCGCGCACAAAGGTCAAAAATCTCTTTAAAGATGCCGCCTTGCTGACGAGCTTCAACAATGGCTTCGATCGGGCCTTCACCGACCCCTTTGATTGCACCGATACCGTAAACTATCTCACCTTCATCATTTACATGGAAGTGATAAAGCCCACTATTGATATCTGGCGGCAATACTTTTAAGCCCATTCGCCAACATTCATCAACTAAACCGACCACTTTTTCCGTATTATCCATATCAGCGGTCATGACTGCAGCCATAAATTCAGCGGGATAGTGTGCTTTTAACCATAATGTTTGATAAGAAACTAAAGCATAGGCAGCTGAGTGCGATTTATTAAACCCATAACCGGCAAATTTCTCTACCAAGTCAAAGATTTTCATTGATAGCTCGCCGTCTATCCCGTTTTTGATTGCACCTTCTTCAAAAACAGAACGCTGCTTCGCCATTTCCTCAGGTTTCTTTTTACCCATCGCACGACGTAGCATATCCGCACCGCCAAGCGTATAGCCAGCTAAAACCTGAGCAATCTGCATAACCTGTTCTTGGTATAAAATAATGCCATATGTGGGCTCTAGAACAGGTTTTAATGATTCATGTTGCCATTGTACATCTGGATACGATATTTCTTCACGACCATGCTTACGGTCAATAAAGTTATCTACCATGCCTGATTGCAGAGGCCCGGGACGGAACAATGCCACCAGTGCGATCATATCCTCGAAGCAGTCGGGGCGTAATCGCTTAATTAAGTCCTTCATTCCACGGGATTCTAATTGGAATACCGCTGTGGTTTCTGAACGTTGCAGCATATCAAAGCTTTTTTGATCGTGTAGCGGAATAGCTGCAATATCAATTGGTTCTAAGTTTTTCTTAGCACGACGCGCGTTGATCATTTCCAACGCCCAGTTAATGATCGTCAACGTCCGTAAACCAAGGAAGTCAAACTTCACTAACCCTGCATATTCGACATCGTTTTTATCGAATTGTGTGACAGGGTTATTACCTTCCGCATCACAATAAAGCGGCGCAAAGTCAGTAATTTTAGTTGGAGCGATAACCACCCCACCCGCATGTTTACCAGCATTTCGTGTGACACCTTCGAGCTTACGCGCCATATCGATAAGCGCTTTGACCTCTTCATCAGCTTCATAAATTTCAGGTAGCTGTGGTTCTGCTTCGAACGCTTTTTCCAGTGTCATACCGGGGTCTGGCGGCACTAATTTTGAAATTCTATCCACAAAACCATATGGGTGCCCAAGTACGCGCCCCACGTCGCGGATAACCGCTTTGGCCGCCATAGTACCAAAGGTAATGATTTGTGAAACAGCGTCACGCCCATACATTTGGGCTACGTGATCAATCACTTGGTCGCGTTTTTCCATACAGAAATCGACGTCAAAGTCAGGCATTGATACACGTTCAGGGTTCAAGAAACGCTCAAATAGTAAATCGAATTCCAGTGGGTCAAGGTCTGTTATTTTTAATGCGTAGGCAACAAGGGAACCTGCCCCAGAACCTCGCCCCGGCCCCACAGGTACGCCATTATCTTTTGACCATTGGATAAATTCCATCACGATCAAGAAGTAACCGGGGAACCCCATCTGATTAATCACATTAAGTTCAATTTCCAGACGCTCATCGTATTCAGGGCGTTTTTCCGCTCGTACTTTTTCGTCTGGGAATAAAAACTCGAGGCGCTCTTCTAACCCTTCTTTTGACCGCATAACCAAAAAGTCTTCGGTTTTCATATCCCCTGTTGGGAACTGCGGTAAGAAGTATTCACCAAGGCGAATTGTGACGTTACAACGCTTAGCAATCTCTACACTGTTTTCTAACGCTTCAGGGATGTCAGCAAATAGCTCACACATCTCTTCTTCGGAACGTAAATATTGCTGAGGGCTATAATTTTTAGGCCTTTTTGGATCAGCTAATGTAAAACCATCATGGATAGCAACACGTATTTCATGGGCATCGAAATCACTACTATCAATGAAGCAAACATCATTCGTTGCAACAACAGGCAAGCCTTTTTTAGTTGCTAACTCGACAGCCGCATGCAGATAACTTTCTTCATCTGGCCGCCCGGTTCTGACTAACTCTAAGTAGTAGTTATCTGGAAAATGCGTTTCATAGAATGCAAGGCACTCATCCACTAAGGCTTGATTACCCCTTAATAGAAATTGCCCGACATCCCCTTTACGGCCACCAGATAGTAAAATCAAGCCGTCTTTGTGCTTAGCCAGCCATTCACGTTTAATCGTTGGTCCAACCGCGCCATAGCCTTTTTGGTACGCTTCAGAGATTAGTAGGGTAAGGTTTTGATAACCTTCATTATTCCGTGCCAAAACAGTTAAGTGAGATATTTCATCACCCAATAGTTCACTTTCCACATAAAAATCAGCACCAATAATGGGTTTGATCCCTGCACCATGTGCTGCACCATAAAACCGGACTAGCCCACAAAGGTTAGTAAAATCGGTGATCGCAAACGCAGGCATGCCCATTGAAGCCACTTTTTTAACCAGTGGCCCCGTTTTGGCTAGCCCATCAATCATGGAATAGTCACTGTGAACACGTAAATGAATAAAACGAGGTGATGCCATCGACCTAATACCTACTTATTGCTGTCTAAAGCTCTTCTCACTGGAGCAAAGCTTTTACGATGGAATTCAGTTGCACCATACTCCGCCAATTTTTCTAAATGATACGCGGTTGGGTAGCCTTTATGCTTCGCAAAGCCATATTCAGGAAAGGTTTTGTCCAATTCGACCATTTCCCTATCCCTAATTACTTTAGCTAAAATGGATGCTGCACTAATTTCTTGTACTAGGCTGTCGCCTTTAATGACTGCTTGTGAAGGCATTGGCAATTTAGGGCAGCGGTTGCCATCAATTAAAACATACTCAGGAACAATAGATAAACCCGCAACGGCGCGCTGCATCGCTAACATAGTTGCATGTAATATATTTATGTTATCAATTTCTTCTGGTTCTGCGCGACCAATGCACCAACACAGCGCTTTTTGTTGGATTTCATCAAATAATTTCTCACGTTTTTTTTCGGTGAGTTTTTTTGAGTCTGCCAGCCCTGTAATTGGGTTATTGGGATCAAGAATCACTGCCGCGGTCACTACAGCTCCAACTAGCGGGCCTCGACCCACTTCATCAACACCAGCGATTAAATTTGCTTTTGGATAGATAAATTCCATTAATTTTTGACCATATCTAATACCGCTTCAGCAGCTTGTTTATCTGCATCACAACGAATGAGCTGATGTAATTGTAAAAAAGTTTGTTTCAGGTTTTCAACCTGTTCTCCACCATCTAGGAGAGGAAGCAACTGCTGTGCGAGTTTATCAGGCTGGCATTCCTCTTGTAGTAACTCCTTCACAATTTCTTTTTCTGCTAACAAATTAGGCAAAGAAACATACGGCGTTTTCACTAACCGTTTAGCTAACCAGAAAGTGAAAGGTTTCATACGATACCCCACCACCATTGGGCATTTTGTTAGCATACACTCAAGTGCTGCTGTTCCTGATGCTAACAAAGTCGCATCTGCTGCAATCATTGCATCACGTGCCTGACCATCTAAAATATGGACTTGCAATTCAGGTGCGGTATTTTCTTTTATCTCATCAAACTGCTGGCGGCGTTTTTCATTCACCAACGGCACCACAATATGTAAATCAGGGATATTGCGTTGTAATATTTTCGCTGTATTGAGAAAATCTGCGCTTAGCATTTCGACTTCTGAATGACGACTTCCTGGCAGTAAAGCCAAACATTTAACATGCTCAGGAATATTCAGCCGATGTCGAGCGGCTTGTTTATCAGGATGTAATGGAATGGCATCCGCCATTGTATGCCCGATAAAACGGCAAGGAACATTAAAACGGTCGTAAAATGCTTTTTCAAAAGGTAAAAAAGCTAATACTAAATTTGTTGAACGACCAATTTTAAATACCCGCTTCTGGCGCCATGCCCAAACTGATGGGCTAACGTAATGAATGGTTTTGATACCTTTCGATTTTAAGCGCCCCTCTAGGGTAATATTAAAATCAGGGGCATCAATCCCAACAAAAACATCCGGCTGTAGTTCAGTAAAACGCTGGGTTAAATCCTTACGAATGGATAATAGCCGAGGTAGACGGCCAAGGACTTCAACAATGCCCATGACAGCAAGCTCTTCCATTTCATACCAAGCTTCACAACCTTCCGCTTGCATTAATGGACCAGCAACACCAACAAAGCGAGCATCTGGTATTTGCTCTTTAAGTGCACGGATAAGCCCAGCACCGAGAATATCACCAGATGTTTCTCCGGCAACAAGGCCAATAGTAAGTGGGCGGCTATTATTCACCGAAATTCGCTCCTTATTAAAGGCCCAGATTCATTAATACTAGATTAACGAATAATACCACGTTTAGACTGTGCTGAATCCTCTAAGAAATCACTAAACACTTTAACGTGTTCATTGGCTTTTGCCGCTTCCGCGATTTCTTCACGTGCTTCTTCTAATGATTTACCTGAACGATATAACACCTTGTATGCATTACGAATAGCATGTAGTGATTCTTTTTCAAAACCACGGCGTTTTAAACCTTCAAGATTTAAACCAAATGGTGTTGCGTGGTTACCCTGTGCAATAACATAAGGTGGCACGTCTTGTGCAACACCAGAGCAACCGCCGACCATAACATGAGCACCAATTTTACAAAATTGATGAACTGCGGTCATACCACCAATGATGGCATAATCACCAAGTGTTACATGGCCACCTAAAGTACCGTTATTTGCAATAATACAACGGTTGCCAATGATACAATCATGGGCAATATGCACATTCACCATCAGTAAATTATCATTGCCCACTTTTGTCAGGCCAACATCTTGAACTGTACCACGATGAATAGTTACGCTTTCACGAATACGGTTTCTATCCCCGATTTCAACTCGTGTTGGTTCACCTTGATATTTAAGATCTTGGTTAATCTCACCAATGGAAGCGAACTGGAAAATCACATTGTCACGGCCTATTTTTGTATGGCCATTAACGACAACATGAGATTTCAACTCAGTACCTTCGCCAATTTCGACATTCGCGCCAATATAACAAAAAGGGCCAATACGAACATTGGCACCGATGATAGCTCCATCTTCTACGATAGAGGACGGATGAATATAGGCTGTATTATCAATCATATCAGACCTCACGGCGACGGGCGCACATCATTTCTGCTTCGCAGGCCACTTCTCCATCAACTTTAGCAACACCTTTAAAACGTGCAACTCCGCGACGTTCTTTAATAAATTCTACTTCTAAGACCATTTGGTCTCCTGGTAGAACAGGACGTTTAAAACGCGCATTGTCTATCGCTGCAAAATAGTACAACTCACCAGGCTCTAATTTTCCAACGCTTTTAAACGCAAGGATCCCAGTCGCTTGTGCCATGGCTTCTAAAATTAATACGCCAGGAAAAATGGGTTTGCTTGGAAAGTGCCCTTGGAAAAATGGCTCATTAAATGACACATTTTTCACTGCACGCAATGATTTGCCTTTTTCAAAATCTAATACACGGTCAACCAAAAGGAATGGGTAACGGTGTGGAAGCAGTTCTAAGATTTCTTCTATATTCAGAGTATGATTATCACTCATCGAAATACTCTTCCTGTCTATTAATACGGTTTAATTAATGAATCGGCCTGCTTTAACCCATAAATTAGGTTAACTGGCAGGCCGGAAAACGTAACTCAGATAACTATTTTAGCCTGAATTACAAAATGATTACTGATTTTTTTGATTTTGGCTATCTAATTCACGCTCAACGTGTTTCAGTCTCTTATTCATCTCATTGATACTTAAGACTAAAGCAGCTGTTTTACGCCAAGCTTTATTAGGCTGTAAAGGAATTCCTGAAGAATATACTCCAGGTTCAGTGATAGGCCTCATGACCATACCCATTCCTGTTACTGTGACCTTATCGCAAATTTCCATATGACCGTTGATGACGCTAGCCCCACCAATCATGCAGTAACGACCGATTTTTAAACTACCAGCCATGATAACCCCGCCAGCAACTGCGGTATTATCACCAATTATGACATTGTGTGCAATTTGGCATTGGTTATCGATAATAACCCCATTACCAATCACAGTGTTATCTAACGCACCGCGATCAATCGTTGTGCTTGCACCGATCTCAACACGATCGCCGATGATCACTGTACCTAACTGAGGAATTTTGATCCAATTACCACGATCATTCGCATAACCGAAACCATCTGAACCAATCACGGTGCCAGATTGAATTAAACAATGTGTACCGATTTCGATATTGTGGTACACGCTGACATTTGCCCATAAACGGGTGCCTGTGCCTATGCGTGTATTTTTACCGACAAAACAACCTGCGCCAATCACCACATTATCGCCAAGTTCAACACCACTTTCGATAACAGCATTTGCGCCAATTGCGACATTCTTACCGAGTTTTGCATCATCAGCAATTACCGCTGATGCGTGGATATCTTCAGCCGGACTTGGCGTTGTATCCATAATTTGAGCCATGCGTGCATAAGCAAGGTATGGGTTATCCACTACCAGTGCAGCTACTTTACATGCTTCGAGATCTTTTGCTGTGAGAACCACCGCTGCAGCTTGGCAATCGGCCAATTTGTCACTATAACGGCTGTCAGATAAAAAAGTAATCTGTTGATTATTCGCTGAATGCATTGGAGCAATACCAGTGATGGTAATATCACCATCACCGTGTAATTGCGCATTCAACTGCTGAGCAAGGTCAGCCAATCGAATTGAAGACATCTATTATTTAACCTGTTTTTGAACCTGACTTGTAATGTCAACGCTATCTTTTGCATAGGCAACTGCATTTGCATCGATAACGACATCATAGCCTTCTTTAGCGGCAACAGACTTAATAGAGTCCTGAATGCGAGTTAAAATTTTAGTACGCTCTTCACCTTGACGACGACGGTTGTCTTCTTCAAATTTTTGCGCTTTTTCAGCGAATTGATCACGTTTAGTCATGAGTTCAGATTCAAGCTTTTCGCGCTCACTTTGCTTCATAGTTGCACCATCACGGCGCAATTTTTCAACACGAGTTTGCAAATCTTTTTCTAGATTTTGTAACTCAGTCGCACGGCTTTTGAATTCACTTTCAAGCTGTTTAGCAACGGCTTCACGCGCAGGCATATTTTGGAAAATTTCACCAACATTGACGATAGCGATTTTCTCAGCATAAGCACCCGCAGACATTGCTAAAGCAATACTCACACCCGCTGCACACAACAATTTTTTCACACTAAACTCCTTAACCCATACGTATGGCTGGAAATTTTGGTTGCTCCCACAAAATTATGGGAGCCATCATAAGTAGAAACTGGAATAGCTTACCACGTTCTACCAATATTAAATTGGAACTGTTCTGATTTATCCCCTTCGTAGTCCTTAATCGGCTGCGCATAAGAGAAGACCAGTGGTCCAAGAGGGGACATCCATTGTAAAGCAACACCAGCAGAAGCACGGACGTTAGTTGCCTTACCGTAGTCAGGCATACCTTTACGCCAATCAGCATTGATACTGTTCCAATTAGTGTCCCATACTGTACCCGCATCAACGAACAGAGACGTACGAACTGAGTTCGAATACTTTTCGTCAATAAATGGAGTCGGAGTGATTAACTCAAATGATGCCGCGTACATCGCATTACCACCGACTGCATCACTTGATGGGCTTCCTGGCTCAGGGCCATCCACACCATTAATTCTCTTCAAGTAAACCGCTTTTGGACCGATATTATTCGAACGAAAACCACGAATGGTGCTTGAACCACCCGCATAGAAGTTTTCGTAGAATGGCATTTGTTTACTGCCAATACCATCACCATAACCTGCTTGTGCACGTCCCAGAACTACCCAAGTTTGGTCTTCATCCAGTGGGTAATACTGTGCGGTATCAAAGCGCAGTTTATAGTATTCGTTATCAGAGCCAGGTATTGTTACTTTACCCGATACGTTCGTTTTATTACCCGATGTTGGGAAGAAACCACGGTTTAACGAGTTATAAGTCCAACCTAAGTTAAGCGTAAAGTCATCCGCATCAAAACTTTCTTTATTACGCCCATTTTCTGTAACTGGTGGATTTTTCCCCATAGAGTCGAGGTAATCCCACATCGCAGCTTGAGCTCGCATGTCTGAAAGTCGGTTATGAACGTAACCCGCACCAACACGGAAAGAGTTATTTTCATTGAACGGGAAGCTTAAGAAACTGTCTAGACCATACGTTTTGTTGTTATAGCCTGATAGATCCGCATCTTTCGCACTAAAGTCGTTATAGAAAATACGACCGCCTAAGCTCACACCATTCACGGTGAAATACGGGTCAGTAAATGAGAATTCAACGTTAGTTGAGTAGTCATTTTTACTTGCGTTAATACCAACCGCATTACCTGTACCTAACCAGTTATCTTGTGTAACCCCAACTTGGAAACTCACACCACTTTCAGTACCAAAACCGATACCAAAGTTCATTGAACCTGTATTACGCTCTTTAACTTTGTAGATAACATCTACTTGGTCAGGACTGCCCGGTACACGTTGAGTCTCAACATCAACAGTTTCGAAATAACCTGTACGATTCAGACGTTCTTTACCGAGTTCAACAAGGTCATTTCCAAGCCATGCCCCTTCCATTTGGCGCATTTCACGACGCAAAACGGTGTCTTTACTGGTGTCATTGCCTTGGAAACGAATTTCACGCACATAGAAACGGTTACCTGCATCAATATTTAAATGCAATTTCACGGTTTTATCTGCATCGTTGATTTCAGGCTGTGTCATTACTCGAGGATATGCATAACCATAGCGGCCAAACATATCTTTGATTTTGTTTTCCATGCTTGTCACTTGAGCACCGTTATATAACTCTCCCGGTGTGATAGTGATAAGTTCTTGGATTTCAGTTAAGTGATCTGCAGTATTACCATTAACTTCGACACCCGATATTTTGTATTGGTCGCCTTCAGTAATGTTAATCGTAATATAAATGCCTTTTTTGTCTGGAGTCAGACTGACTTGCGTGGAGTCAATGTTAAAACGTGCATAACCGCGGTCAAGATAAAAACTGCGCAGAGTTTCTAAATCACCCGCCAGTTTTTGCTTCTGGTATTTTTGGTCAGCAGCAAGGTTCCACCAAGGTACATCATCACGCAATTGCAGCTTATTAACTAATTCTGCTGTAGTGTAATTTTTATTACCTACAATATTAATTTGCTGAATTTGAGCTGAAACACCTTCAGAGAAAACAAATTTTAAATCCACACGGTTACGTGGTAAAGGTGTCACAACAGCTTTTACTGTTGCATTATATTTACCAACGCTATAGTAAAAGTCTTCTAAACCTTTTTCGATATTCGCAATTGTCGTGCGGTCAAGTGCCTCACCAACGCGGATATTTGAAGCTTCCAAGTTCTGCTTGAGCATATCATCTTTAACAGACTTATTACCTGTAAAGGTGATACTGGCAATCGTTGGCCGCTCTTTAACTTGAACGATCAGCGTGTTTCCATCACGCAGGACCCTAACATCTTCGAAGTTACCGGTTGAAAATAGGGAACGGATCGAACGGCTGATATCATCGTTATCAACTGAATCGCCAACCCTAACTGGCATGTTCAATAATGCTGCACCAACGGCGACGCGTTGTAGACCTTCGAAACGAATGTCTTTAACTACGAATCCGTCTGAACCGTATGCAGTGGCGCTGCCGAAAAGCAGCGACGCTATGAGCAACTTTTTCATCGCCATCGTTGTTATGCGTATTCCTTACTGGTCCCCAGCTTATAAAAATTAGAAGCGAGAGAAATCATTAAAAAGTGCAAGTCCCATTAACAGAATCAATGCCATTGCACCTATCCGAAAACTAAAGTCTTGTACTCGCTCAGACACTGGACTTCCTTTAATTTTTTCAATTAATAAGAAGAGCAAGTGCCCCCCATCTAAAACAGGCAATGGAAACAGATTGATGATACCTAAATTGACGCTAATAAGCGCAATAAACATCAAATAATATACCAAGCCTGACTCGGCGGATACCCCCGCACCTTTAGCGATAGATATCGGACCGCTCAAGTTATTGAGTTTGACATCCCCAACAACTAGTTTACCCATCATATTGACCGTCAACTTCATTAACTGCCACGTCTTATCACTGGCTTGGTAAAACGCAGAGAATGGTCCATATTGCTGCACCATTTTATATTCATCTGCTAACGGTAACACTGAAAGTTCTACGCCTGCAAATCCAATTTTCTCTCCACGTTGTCCATCTTGGCTATCAGGAGTCAACGTGAGTGAAACCAATTGTTGCGACCGTTGTACTTCTAGTTTTAACGGTACACCTGGGTTATTACGAATAATTCGTGTTACTGGGTTCCAAAGGCCTAATACCTCCCCGTTAACACTGACTATTCTGTCACCTTTCTGTAAACCTGCTCGTTCGCCAGCTAACCCCTCAGTGACTTTTTGAATAACAGGGTCAATTTTTGCAGAAACAGGCATTATCCCTAACGACAAAATTGGATCTTGTTTCTCAGGATCAAACTGCCAAGTCGTTAAATCAACCGTTTTTGTCATCGGTTCATTATAACCACTCGGTAATACTTGTGCAGTCAGTTCGTGGTCACCTATTTTGCCGACCAATGCTAAGCGAACTGAATTCCAATCAGGAGTTTCGATGCCATCAATGGATTTTAGTTCCATTTTTGGTTCAAAATTTGCAATTGCCGCAATAGAACCTGGTTTTACGTCTTCAATGACAGGTTTCACAGAAGGAACCCCTATCATAAAGACTACCCAATAGACAACAATTGCTAATAAAAAGTTCGCAATGGGCCCCGCACCAATAATGGCGGCTCGTTGACCTACTGTTTTATTATTAAACGCTTGATGACGACGCTCAGGAGAAACGCTACCAACTCGCTCATCAAGCATTTTGACATACCCCCCTAACGGGATCATTGCCAAAACAAATTCAGTACCTTGTTTATCGACTTTGCGCCATAACGTTTTGCCAAAGCCAATAGAGAAGCGCTCAACATAAACACCACAGCGACGAGCAACCCAGTAGTGACCGAACTCGTGTACTGTAATTAACACGCCTATCGCGATAATAAATGCAGCTAAACTCCAAATAAATCCCATGTATCTTCCTAAAGACCAAAACCGTTAAAAATTAACAAATTTAGCCCAGCAAAAACAGGGATTGCTGCCGTCAGGCTATCAATACGATCCAAAATACCGCCATGCCCTGGAATTAAGTGGCTACTATCTTTAATACCTGATTGACGCTTAAACATACTTTCGGTCAAATCACCAAATACTGATACTACAACAACAATAATTGAAGTCACTAGTAAATAATCAGGCATCACAGGGATTGGCGCAAAGGCGCTAAATAACCATGAGATAATCCCTGCTGTTATCAGCCCACCGACTAAGCCTTCCCACGTTTTACCGGGAGATACCTTAGGTGCCATTTTGTTGCGTCCGATAGTACGACCAAATGCATAGGCACCTGAATCCGCCCCCCAAACTAGCAACATGACATACAGTAACCACCAAGCACCGAAGAATGTATCACTTTGATAACCCACAGTTCTTAAAACCATCATTCCACAATAAAATGGGATAATCGTTAACACGCCAAATAACAACCGGATAATTGCTGATTTACCCCAAGAAGCCGATGCTGGGTAGGTAACAACTAAAATAATCGCTATTACCCACCAAATAAGACCTGCCCACAGGCCATACAAAACCATAGGCTCAGAGGAGAACTGGTTTATATTGGAGATAGAAAATTGCATTGCAAGTAATATTGCTGCAAAAACAACCGCCAACCCGACACGTTTAGCTTGTGAATGCCAGCCGACAAATTGTGCCCATTCCCAAGCTCCTAAAGCACAAACCGCAATTACGACAAGCCCAAAATTTGCTGGGGAAAGTAAAAACAGAGCTGCTATAACAATCGGTATTAAGACTATCGCAGTAAGTAAACGATATTTCAGCACATCTATCCCCTATTCCTTGCCCAGTTCATCATCTGATTCAGCTCCACCATAACGGCGCTCACGCTTACTAAAAGCATCAACTGCACTCTGAAACACCATTTCATCAAAATCTGGCCACAAAACGTTGGTGAAATAAAATTCCGCATAAGCGACTTGCCATAATAGGAAGTTGCTAATGCGATGCTCCCCACCAGTTCGAATGACTAAATCGACATTTTCTTGATCATGCATACAAATATGGTCATTAATATTTTCTTCATTGATGTCATCAATAGAAAGCTCACCACTTTGTACCTTTGCAAATACTTGTTTTACACTGTTACTGATGTCCCAGCGACCACCATAGTTCGCGGCTATATTCAGTTTTAACCCAGTGTTGTTTTGCGTTAATGCTTCTGCCTTATCAATTCTTTTTCTGAGGCGTTCACTAAAACGACTAATATCACCAATGACTTTTAGTTTGACATTGTTTTTATGCAGGTTCTTAACTTCATTATCAAGGGCAAAAACAAATAGTTCCATTAGAGAACTCACTTCTTTCTCTGGTCGTCTCCAGTTTTCACTGCTAAATGCATACAATGTGAGCGAACTAATTTTATTTTTCACCGCAAAACGCACCGAATTACGGACAGATTCAACACCTGCCTTATGACCTGTAATTCTGAGTTTCCCTCTTTGCTTAGCCCATCGACCATTACCATCCATAATGATAGCAACATGCTTAGGCATCATTGAATCAGAGAGATTTTCACCACTAGAGTTCATTAAATATTAATCCTTGTGAGTACCACTTTGAGTATACAGACCAATAATAACTACTATTATTGAATTTGCTGATAAGACACATCCTTAATTCTCAAAGTAGTGCTATGTTATTTTTCTTTTTTTAAACACGTCACATATTAAAGAGTTATTATGGCTATCAGCAACTAAATAAAACACATACCAGCGCTAAATTGTCTGAGCGATTATTTTTTCTGCATTTTTACGTGCTCGCTCGTCGATTTCTAAGACCTCTTCAATTGAAACAGGTTCAGAAAAAACTTGGCTATCTAATACACTGTGGTTAATTTTTGCTATATCCGTAAAGCGTATTTTGCCTTCAAGAAAGGCCGCAACAGTCACTTCATTTGCACCATTAAGCGCGGTTGTAGCGGCTTGCCCTTGGTGGCAGGCATCGATTGCGAGCTTCAAGCAAGGATAGCGTTGGTAGTCAGGCTGAACAAACGTTAATGATGAAAGCGTTGCAAAATCAAGAGGTTTTGCACCAGATATGATACGTTGAGGATAAGCCATGCTATATGAAATCGGAGTGCGCATATCAGGCGTACCCAGTTGTGCTATCACGCTGCCATCTTTATACCGAACCATAGAATGAATAACCGATTGAGGATGGATAATTACTTCCATCTGCTCAGCATTCGCATTAAAAAAGTAGCAAGCCTCAATATATTCTAGACCTTTATTCATCATTGTCGCTGAATCAACTGATATTTTTCGTCCCATTGACCAATTTGGATGGTTACATGCTTCATCAGGTGTCACGTTATCAAAATGCGATAATGGTGTATCCCTAAAAGGCCCGCCAGAACCGGTCAAAACAATACTTGAAATACCCGAGGCTGATAAATCAGCAAAGCCTAAATTGCGTTGAATAATTTCCGGTAAACTTTGGAAAATAGCATTATGCTCGCTATCAATAGGAAACACGGTTGCATTGTGCTTACGAATCTCATTAAAGAATAAACGGCCACTGGTAATTAAAGACTCTTTATTCGCTAATAATATTCTTTTACCTTTACGTATTGCAGCCAAGGTAGGAAGTAAACCGGCAACTCCGGTAATTGCTGACATAACTTGGTCGGCATCATCAAGGCCCGCAAGGTCAATAGCCGCTTGTTTTCCTGACAAAACCTCAGTATTGCAGTTATTCTCAATCAAAATAGTTTTTAAGGCTTTTGCTGATAATTCATCCGCCATTGAGACATATTTCGGATTAAACTCAAGGCACTGTTTCGCCATTTCAGTGACATTTTTTCCTGCCACTAAAGCAACAATTTGAAATTTTTCGGGATTTTGGCGAACAACAGAAAGTGTATTTGTACCAATTGAGCCTGTAGAACCTAGGATTGTCAGACGTTTCATAGTGATTGAGTACTCTGTATTAATTCAATACTGAGATTATATCAGCTTAGAGGTTAGAAAGGATTTTTTAATAAACTTGAAAAATAATAAAGCCACGCTAACGCACACTTTTACCGTCTGCATTGGTGGCTTTATTATTATGATGGATTAAAATTCCATCAACTCTGCTTCTTTTTGCGCTAATGCTTCATCAACTTTCTTGATGTAGTTATCAGTCAGTTTTTGGATATCATCTTGTGAACGACGTTCGTCATCTTCACTGATTTCTTTATCTTTCAGTAACGCTTTGACTTTGTCGTTAGCGTCACGGCGAACGTTACGAACTGCGATACGACCTTGCTCTGCCTCACCACGGACCACTTTAATTAAGTCTTTACGACGTTCTTCCGTTAATGGAGGAAGTGGAACACGGATAACAGTACCCGCTGATGACGGGTTCAGGCCCAAATCTGATGCCATGATTGCTTTTTCAATCGCTGGTGACATGCTACGGTCAAAAACCGAAATAGCTAATGTCCGTGAATCTTCAACAGTGACGTTAGCTAATTGGCGCAAAGGTGTCGCTGAACCGTAGTACTCAACAGTAATGCCATCTAATAGGCTTGGCGATGCACGGCCGGTGCGAACTTTACTAATTTGGTTTTTGAATGCTTCAAGGCTCTTTTCCATACGGTCTTGAGCATCTTTTTGGATTTCGTTAATCACGTTTTCAACCCTTAAGAACTGGTTATTAAAGGCCGCATGCGACCTCGCTTAAATTGTCTGAATTTATATTAGATAATACATTTAAACTCAGGTCATGTCTCTGAGTATTAATTGTGAGAAATCAGAGTTCCTTCATTTTCGCCCATAACTACGCGTCGTAGAGCGCCCGGCTTATTCATATTGAATACGCGAATCGGTAAGTTATGGTCACGTGCTAATGTGAATGCCGCTAAGTCCATCACTTTAAGTTCACGTTCCAACACTTCTTGGTAGCTCAGATTTTCATAAAGAACTGCGTCAGGGTCTTTAGCAGGGTCTGCTGAATAAACACCATCAACTTTTGTTGCTTTTAACACAACATCCGCTTCAATTTCAATACCACGTAGGCACGCAGCGGAGTCTGTTGTAAAGAATGGGTTTCCTGTTCCTGCCGAAAAAATAACAACGCGGCCGTGACGTAACAAGCTAATGGCCTCTGCCCAGCTATAGTTATCACAGACACCGTTAAGCGGGATCGCAGACATCAGTCTTGCATTCACATAGGCGCGATGTAATGCATCACGCATCGCGAGTCCGTTCATCACCGTTGCTAGCATTCCCATGTGGTCTCCGACAACACGGTTCATCCCAGCTTGTGCCAAACCAGCACCACGAAACAGGTTACCACCGCCAATAACCACACCGACCTGTATACCCAGTTCTATGAGTTCTTTAATTTCCTGAGCCATACGATCTAAAACGCTAGCATCGATACCAAAACCTTCTGCGCCTTGTAAGGCTTCGCCACTTAATTTAAGCAGAATACGCTGATAAACGGGTTTTGCATTGGTTGCCATGGTGTTCTGTCCTAACAGATATTTATTGGGGTAACACACGCAGAATCACATGGTTCTACGTACCTAAAATTTTTAATCAGTTTAAATATAATTTTTTATACACAAATTCTAGCGTATGCCGATGACGCTAACATCGAGGGGAATATATGTATATAAAACAGAGCCGCCAATTGGCGGCCCTTAGTTGATTACTTGCTCATCGCAGCAACTTCTGCTGCAAAGTCAGTTTCAACTTTCTCGATACCTTCACCTACTTCGAAACGAAGGAAACCAGAAACAGTAGCACCTTTCTCTTTCAGTAAGTCACCAACAGATTTGCTTGGGTCCATTACGAAAGGCTGGCCAGTCAGAGAGATTTCGCCAGTGAATTTGTTCATGCGACCGATAACCATTTTTTCAGCGATTTCGCGTGGTTTACCAGATTGCATCGCGATGTCTAACTGAATTTGATGCTCGTGAGCAACAACATCAGCAGGAACATCATCTGGAGTTACATATTCAGGTTTGCTTGCAGCGATATGCATAGCGATGTGTTTCAGTAATTCTTCGTCAGCGCCTTCAGCCGCAACTAAAACACCAATACGAGCACCGTGCAGGTAGCTACCTACTTGTGCGCCTTCCAGAATAGCAACACGACGAATATTGATGTTTTCACCAATTTTCGCAACTAATGTTGTACGAGCTTCTTCGAATGTTGCTTT
Source organism: Providencia sp. PROV116 (assembly GCF_028482485.1). Classification (NCBI taxonomy): domain Bacteria; kingdom Pseudomonadati; phylum Pseudomonadota; class Gammaproteobacteria; order Enterobacterales; family Morganellaceae; genus Providencia; species Providencia sp. PROV116. The sequence goes on from NZ_JAMPQO010000011.1 coordinate 34,187, forward strand.
CAGTGCATCGATATCAGCATTTTTGTCAGCGACAACAGAAGCTAAAACTTCTTTACCGAATGCTAAGAAACCTGCATCTTTAGCAACGAAGTCAGTTTCGCAGTTCAGCTCAACCAGAGCACCTGTTTTACCACCGTTGAAAACTTCAGTCAGGATAACACCTTCAGCTGCAACGCGACCTGCTTTTTTAGCCGCTTTTGCTTGACCTGATTTACGCATGTTATCAATCGCTAATTCGATGTCGCCATTAGCTTCAACAAGTGCTTTTTTACATTCCATCATACCTGCGCCAGTACGTTCGCGCAGTTCTTTTACCAATGCAGCGGTAATTCCAGACATGTGATTTATTCCTCGATATTCCCCGTGGGAGTCTTCCCCACGTGGATAGTTCTGATTCATATATAGAAGGGGCCTAAATCAGGCCCCTTCTAACATATAGCAGTACCTGTATAGCAATACCTAAATAAGGGTTTGAGCCTTATTATTCAGCTTCTACTAAGCTTTCTTCTGCTTGAACAGCCAGATCTTGTGAACGACCTTCACGAACGGTGCTTGCTACAGCGCCCAGATACAGTTTGATTGCACGGATTGCATCATCGTTACCAGGGATAACGAAGTCGATACCGTCTGGATCAGAGTTAGTATCAACGATAGCAAATACTGGGATACCCAGGTTGTTTGCTTCTTTGATAGCAATGTGTTCGTGGTCTGCATCGATAACGAACAGAGCGTCAGGTAAACCGCCCATATCTTTGATACCGCCTAAGCTGTTTTCTAACTTACCAAGTTCACGAGTACGCATCAGCGCTTCTTTCTTAGTCAGTTTGTCGAAAGTACCGTCTTGTGATTGAATTTCTAAATCTTTCAGACGTTTGATTGACTGACGAACGGTTTTCCAGTTAGTCAACATTCCGCCTAACCAACGGTGGTTAACGAAATACTGATCACAGCTGTTAGCAGCTTCTTGAACGGCTTCGCTTGCAGCACGTTTAGTACCGACAAACAGAATTTTGCCTTTACGAGAAGCAATTTTAGTCAACTCAGCCAGAGCTTCGTTGAACATTGGAACAGTTTTTTCCAGGTTGATGATATGAACTTTGTTACGCGCACCGAAAATGAAAGGTTTCATTTTTGGGTTCCAGTAACGAGTCTGGTGACCAAAGTGTACGCCTGCTTGTAACATATCGCGCATGGAAACAGTTGCCATTTAATACCTCTGTATTTAAGTAATTGGGGTTATGCCTCCACAAATCCCATGCTACCGACTCCAAAGCTGCGTTTAAAAACGCATAAGAGCACCCCGGTGCACGTGTCGATTTGTGTGTGTTATTACACAATTGAGTTTTAAGTTTCGCACATCCAATATTTTTATCAGCGGCTTCATCTTGACGCCATAAAATGACATTTCGATGATGGTGATAAGAAATAATATGGATTGCCGGCGCGCTTTATACCATAAAACCAACCTAGAAGCCAACTTTTGTTGTTTTTTTCGCTCACAAAAGCGCCTAAAAGTGGATTTGATTTAAAGCCATTGACCTGAGCAATATTTAACCATTGCTCAGCTCAATTATAGACGCTATTTGGCAAGATAAAAAAGCCTTATTTTTGCAATGCCTTCTAGATGACCTTCATTATTACTTTGCATTTTGTGCTGTTAAAAGCTCAAAATGAACAAGCTCCACTCCTTTACTTATCTACTATAAAGAGACTTCGACTTTCGAATCCGTTCGATAGCTAGTTGGCAGAAAATGCGGTGGCTGTTACCATATGTCTCATCGATGTAAAATGGGCTCCCTATTTTTACCCCTCTTTTTTAACATGCCGTTAATCAATGTTGGCATGAATGGACTACACTCATGGCTATTATTATCAAAACTGAAGAAGATATTCAGAAAATGCGCGTTGCTGGCCGCTTAGCCGCAGAAGTATTAGAAATGATTGCTCCGCACGTTGTGCCGGGAGTTAGTACGGGTGAATTAGATCGCCTATGTCATCAACATATTGTTGACGTACAGCAAGCTATCCCTGCGTGCCTGAATTATCACGGTTTTCCTAAATCAGTTTGTATATCCGTCAATGATGTCATCTGCCACGGCATTCCTAGTGATGATAAAATTTTGAAAGATGGCGATATTGTCAATATTGATGTTACCGTCATTAAAGATGGCTTCCATGGCGATACCTCCAAAATGTTTATCGTTGGTAAACCGACGATTCAAGGTGAGCGCCTGTGCCAAGTCACACTAGACAGCTTGTATTTGGCAATTCGTATGGTTAAACCGGGTATTCGCTTACGAACTTTAGGTAAAGCCATTCAAGAATTTGTCGAAAAACAAGATTTCTCTGTTGTGCGTGAATATTGCGGCCACGGCATTGGCCAAGGTTTTCATGAAGAACCACAAGTTCTACACTACGACGCTGACGACAGTGGCGTAGTCCTGCAAAAAGGGATGACTTTTACCATTGAGCCTATGGTCAATACAGGCGATCATCGTATTCGTACGATGAAAGATGGTTGGACAGTAAAAACCAAAGACCGCGGCTGGTCTGCCCAATATGAACATACGTTAGTTGTGACAGATAACGGCTGTGAAATCCTCACACTGCGTAAAGAAGAAGAACCGTTTATCTCTGCAGTATTAGTTAACGAATAATCTTCTCTGTAGAGCCTTCCTAACCGAAGGCTCTTCCTCTGTTCATTTTTATCAAAAAACCGTAAGCTGGTAGCTAAGCCCCTATTGCTATCAATACGGAAAGATAAAGATGACTGTAAATTCAGCTTCCTACCTACCCCCTCATCAATTTAGTGCTCATGACCTTGAGCTTAATTCATTAAGGCAACATGTCGATAATTTTGATCAGTGGCTCGAAGAGGCTTTCAACCAAGGTAAAGATGTTGTCGATCTCATTCACTTACGTAGTGACTATCTTGATGCCTTACTAACGCGATTATGGCAATCCTTTCAATTTGATAAGCAACCAGATATGTCACTAATCGCTGTTGGGGGTTATGGACGCCATGAATTGCACCCACTTTCTGACATTGATATTTTAGTGTTAAGCAAAACCCCTCTTCCAGAGCACATTGCTAGCGAAATTGGGCAATTTATTACTCTATTGTGGGATCTACGCTTTGATATCGGCCACAGTGTTCGTTCGCTGGCTGAATGCATTGAAGCCGGAAATGCAGACCTAACCACTGCAACTAATCTCATTGAATCACGGCTAATTTGTGGTGATGTCACCCTGTTTTTACAATTACAAAAAACCATTTTTAGCGATGATTTTTGGCCTTCCGCGGTCTTTTTTGCTGCAAAAATTGAAGAACAACAAGAACGTCATCAACGCTACCATAGCACCAGCTATAATTTAGAACCTGATATTAAAAGTAGCCCAGGGGGATTGCGAGATATCCATACATTACTGTGGGTCGGCAGGCGCCATTTTGGCGCAACCACCGTCGATGAAATGGTGGGCTTTGGCTTTCTCACCGAAGAAGAGCGCCAAGAACTCAAAGAGTGCTTAATGTTTTTATGGAAAATTCGCTTTGCACTCCATTTAGTGGTGAAACGTCATGATAATCGTCTACTATTTGACCGCCAGTTTAGTGTAGCTCGGTTACTGGGTTATGAGGGCGAAAAAAACCAACCCGTTGAACGAATGATGAAAGATTTCTATCGTGTCACTCGCCGGGTGAGAGAACTCAATCAAATGCTATTACAATTATTTGATGAGGCCATTTTAACGCTTAACCCTAACGAAAAACCACGCCCTATTGATTCGCTATTCCAATTACGCGGGTCATTGATTGATGTTATTGATGAAGAGTTATTTATTAAGCAGCCAGCCGCTATTTTAAAAATGTTTTATCAAATGGCTCGCTATCCAAATATTACAGGGATCTATTCCACCACATTACGTCAGCTTCGTTATGCACGCCGTAACCTTTCAGTGCCATTATGTGAAATTCCTGAAGCCCGAAAACTGTTTATCAAAATTCTACGCCACCCCAGAGCAATCAAAGGTGCTTTTGTTCCCATGCACCTTCATAGTGTATTAAGCGCTTACACACCGCTATGGGGCAATATCGTCGGGCAAATGCAGTTCGACCTATTCCATGCATATACCGTTGATGAACATACTATTCGTGTGCTGCAAAAAATTGATAGCTTTACCTTAGAAGAAAACCGGCGAGATCACCCTCTTTGCGTTAGTGTTTATCCTAAATTATTGCAACCTGAGCTTTTACGATTAGCGGCAATTTTCCACGATATCGCTAAAGGTCGCTCAGGAGATCACTCCGATCTCGGCTCTGAGTTTGTTTATGATTTTGCCTTACTGCATGATTTTTCTACCAAAGAAGCTGAATTGGCGTCATGGTTGGTGAAAAATCACTTATTGATGTCAGTAACCGCTCAACGACGTGATATTCAAGACCCTGATGTCATTAAACAATTTGCAGAGGAAGTGAAAACCGTTTCACGACTTAACTACTTGATGTGTTTAACTGTTGCCGATATTTGTGCGACAAATAGCACGCTGTGGAATAGTTGGAAACAGAGTTTAATTCGTGAACTATTTTTATCAACAGAACACCAGTTAAATCAAGGCATGCAAAGCACCCCTGACTTACGTGAACGCATTCGTCACCATCGTTATCAGGCTTTATCATTACTGCGCCAATCATCCATTGATGAAGAAAAACTACAAGGGTTATGGTCCCGCTGCCATGCAGATTATTTTTTACGTCACACTCCATCCCAATTAGCATGGCATGCTAAGCACCTACTGGCCCATGATTTGAGCCAGCCTTTAGTGTTAATCAGCACGCAACCTAAACATGGCGGAACAGAAATTTTTATTTGGTGCCATGATAAACCCCATTTATTTGCCGCTGTTGCCAGCGAATTAGATCGACGAAATTTAAGCATTCACAGTGCTCAAATTTTTACTAACAAAGACAATATGGCCATGGATACCTTCGTCGTACTTGAGCCTAACGGTAGCCCCCTATCCAAAGACAGATACGATCATATTCGAAAAATGTTGTTATTAGCCGTTCAGCAACCCGAAATTTCACTGCCTAAGCCACGTACTTTACCGTCAAAGTTACGTCACTTTACCGTGCCAACAAAAGTTAATTTTCTACATTCCACTAACGAACGTCGCACTTATATGGAGTTGTTCGCTTTGGACCAACCTGGTTTATTAGCTCGCATCGGTCATATTTTTGCTCAAATGGAAATTTCTCTGTATGGCGCGCGCATCACCACAATTGGCGAAAAAGTGGAAGATTTCTTTGTGTTAGCAGATAAAGATCACAAAGCGTTGACTAAAAATATGCAACAAGAGTTATCAGAAAGGTTGACAGAAACCCTAAAATCGAAGGATAAAATATAGCGTCCATCACATTTTCATGGTGAACGTTCACTTTTATGTCATTCAAGAGGAAAATACAATCAATGCAGCATTTACAAGCGATCATTGAACAAGCGTTCGAAGAGCGAGCCAGTATCACACCAAATACTGTATCAAGTTCGGTAAAACAAGCCGTGCTAGATACCATTGCATTACTCGATAGCGGCAAATTGCGTGTAGCTGAAAAAATTGCCGGTGTTTGGGTTACCCATCAATGGCTGAAAAAAGCGGTTTTATTATCATTTCGCATTCAAGATAACCAAGTGATTGACGGTGCAGAAAGCCGTTATTTCGATAAAGTGCCGATGAAATTTGCAGATTATGACCAAGCTCGCTTCGAGAAAGAAGGCTTCCGAGTTGTTCCTCCAGCGGCTGTACGTAAAGGCGCTTATATCGCTAAAAATAGCGTATTAATGCCATCTTATGTCAATATTGGTGCCTACGTTGATGAAGGCACCATGGTGGATACATGGGCAACCGTGGGCTCATGTGCGCAGATTGGTAAAAACGTGCATTTATCTGGTGGCGTGGGTATTGGTGGTGTCTTAGAGCCACTACAAGCCAACCCAACGATTATTGAAGACAACTGCTTTATTGGTGCTCGTTCCGAAGTGGTCGAAGGGGTGATTGTTGAAGAAGGCTCCGTTATTTCAATGGGGGTTTATCTGGGACAAAGCACCAAAATCTATGACCGTGAAACAGGTGAAATTCATTACGGCCGAGTCCCTGCTGGCTCCGTAGTTGTATCGGGAAATTTACCATCAAAAGATGGTCGCTATAGCCTATATTGCGCAGTCATTGTTAAAAAAGTCGATGAAAAAACTCGCGGCAAAGTCGGTATTAATGAATTATTAAGAACGATTGATGAGTAATTAATCACCTAGAATCTCATACCAAACCTGTTACTGGTTTTTATAATAAGTTTTTGTCGTGAGCCATTGTAATTAGGTTAAAAATCGAAGCTATCCCGAATCGCATACACTCGTATGCAACTCGGGTGGCCATATCAGCGTTACCTTTTAATATTAGCGCATTAATTGCAAAGAGAAGTTTGTCAATTTCTAGAAATCGCGCATAATATGTCCGTAGCTTTTGCCGTTTACCTCTAATAAAACTGTATTATTTTATTTTTCATTATAATGATGCTGTTTGCGTAATAACATCATTCAATCTATCACCCAGATGGGTAGAATAGATAACTTCTTAACGAGAAATAGACCGATATTGTTACGGCCTGCTCACACTATCACTTTGTTCACCGACTCTGTCTCTACAGTAAAGCGAGCTAACATGTACGATAATTTGAAAAGTTTAGGCATCAGTAACCCTCAAGACATCGACCGCTACACCTTACGCCAAGAAGCGAATAATGACATTTTAAAAATTTATTTTCGCAAAGATAAAGGGGAGTTTTTCGCTAAAAGCGTAAAATTCAAATATCCACGCCAGCGTAAAACCATTGCGGATGGTAATAATAATTTCAAAGAAATTAATGAAATTAACACTAACCTGCGTTATGCCATCGAAGAATTAGACCAAATTTGCCAAACAGATCAAACTGACATTGATTTAAAACACAAAATTCTTGATGATTTACGCCATCTTGAACATGTGGTTTCAAACAAGATCGCGGAAATTGAAGCGGATCTAGAAAAATTGACCCGTAAATAATTTACAGGCGAAACGATTGATTTACTGCGCCGTAGTACTGCCGATATTTATCATTAATACTGGTAATACTACGGTGCAGACATTTAAAGTAACTCAGCCCATGCTTCAACCCAAGGCTTAGCAAACTCCTCGGGAACATCGACTTCAATCGCATCAATAAATAAAATATCACCAATACGGGTTGCTGATTGCTCAGATAACAACTCATCAAAACGAATACCAGCGCCACAAAAACTTTCATAACTGCTATCGCCTAAAGCAATTAGGCCATAACGCAAATCCGGTTGATAACCGACAACATCTTTGATTTCACTATATAACGGGGCGATTGTATCAGGCAAATCCCCTTGCCCTGTCGACGAAGTAACAATAAGTGCAATTTCATTGCCTGAATTATAAAGTTGCCAATCATTCAAGGTGGGCTCATCAAAAACAACCACTTCATGCCCTTGCTGCTCTAAAATTTCTTGTGCCGTTTCCGCAACAGCTAAAGAGTTCCCATAGACAGTTCCAACAAAAATGCCTATTTTTGACATAACATTCCCTCTATTTCATAGTTAACTTGATGAGTTAATGACGTTTATCCCTAATTTTGCAACTTTATCTGACCATCCAAATTGCTCAATTAATGACAACCATTGTGTATCCCACGTGGCAACTAACGATATATTTTCTTTTGTTATTGGGTGATTTAAATTTAATAAGCTGGCATGTAACATCAAGCGAGACACTGAAAAATGTGTATTCACCCCTCTATTCTGCCGTAAGTCTCCATGCTTGCTATCACCAATAATAGGGTGACGAAGGTGAGACATATGCCTTCTCAATTGATGTTTACGACCAGTTTCAGGTTTTAATTCAACTAAACTAAATCTTGATGTTTCATATCGCCCAATCGCAATGGCGCACTCAACTGTTGCTATCGGTTTACAGTGGGTAACGCATTCCTGTAGAACAGGTTCACGTGACGCATGTTTATCCGCTATTTTATCTAACTCTTCTAATAGCGGATAATCGATGGTTTGCTCTTCGGTTAAATAACCACGAACAACGGCGTGATACACTTTTTCTAACTGGTGGTTTTCAAATTGAGCCGATAACAGCCTTGCAACCTCACTCGATAATGCAAAAAGTAATATACCTGAGGTAGGCCTGTCGAGACGATGAATGGGATAAACATACTGGCCAATTTGATCACGTAATGTTTGCATCACAAATACGGTTTCTTTACTGTCCAGCCAACTGCGATGCACTAGCATCCCCGCAGGCTTATTCACTGCCACCATATATTCGTCGTGATAAATAATTTCCAGCATCAATAAATTACCCGCTGGTCTTTGTTGAGAAAAAACCGTCTAACTCACGCAAATAATCAATAATTAGCGTGTATTGCTCTTCTTCATCATGCTTATAAGCTTCTTCAAAATAAGGTGCGACTGCAAAATTAGTCGGCAAAGTCGCCCCTTGTTCAATTAGCATTTGAAGACGAGGTATCAAAATCCACTGCAGCCACTCTATAGCCTCCATCGTATCAATACAAAAAGGCTCTACACTGTTAAAGGCTTCCGGTAAAGGTGGCTGTTCATTCCAAAGGAATTTTAATTTCATTTCCTCTTCTAAGTGGCGAAGTTTCTCAATGATACGTTGTTCAATATTCATACTTAAACTCATTTAGTGATGACTGTGGCAAATATACGGTATTTTCTATCATAATTCTGTCGGATAAATGGGGTTAAACGTTAGCAAATACAAGTTTATTTATTTTACTTATCTATAACTATTATCGTGTCTATTAAACTAACAGCCCGTTTAATAAGATTCGTTTATATTTCGTTGCAGATAACACATGTATGATTAAATGTTTTATTAATTTAGTACTTACAAAATAATTAACAATAAAATGGTTTATCTATGGGACGACTAAAACAGTGGCGCAAGGAAAGTAAAACTTGGAAAGCTTTAAACTCTAAGTTTATTGAATTTAAAAGAAAAGTACGCATTTCAAAGCTGCCTTCGTCACAATATCAGCATTATCAATTTATGTGTCAAAACTACCGTAGCGCCCAATTTTCTTCAGTTATTGAAGGCGTTCCTCACTTTATTGAGCGCCCTATCAATAAATACCTACATAAAAATTGGAGTGGAAAACAAAAGTTATTAACCGCCAGCTACACTCTCAATTTAATTGAAAATACCTTTAAACCTGAAGCTATTAAAACTATGTTTTGTACAAAGCGAAAAGGGCTTATCGTGGCAAACATTGAATTAAAATCAGGAGAGTTCGCTCAATTGACCTTGATTTATTCTCAATACCCTCGGGAAGGCGATCTCACTTTGCACTTGAGAAATGAAACTGGCGACGATATTTATTTAATGAGCTTTTCCTTCGGCCCTGAAGGACAACTATACGTGTGCTCTTTACAAGGCCCTTCCACTGAACAAAGTGTCGACCAAGTTAGATTGATTACTAAACAGATGCACGGCATGAGACCAAAAAACTTATTAATGTCAGCCGTTTATGCAGTGGCAAGCTTCTTTCAGGTAAAATCAATATTAGGAATTTCAAACCAGTGCCATATTAAGAGCCAACATTTGAAATCAAGCTACGATACGTTTTGGCAAGAATGTGGTGCAACAAAAACACCTGATGGTTGGTTCCAATTACCCATTCAAGAGCCCATACGAGATATTGAATCAGTGAAAAGCCAGCGTCGTGCTGAATTTCGCCGCCGAGAAGCACTACGCGAGGCCATGACTCAAGATATTATTACCTCGTTAACCGAAAATTCAATTAAATTAGAGCATTGATTTTTAATATATTAGACTATCTTTAGTACTTTAATATCGCTCAGCTACAATAAATTCATAACTAAAAAAGCCAGTCAACCTAAGCTGACTGGCTCATACTTTAAAATTTACGCATCCTGCAAAATGACTTCCCGTCATTCAACATCCTGTTGATTAAAACAAATTCATAGATTCGTCATCTAGTCGCGTTCCATCGCTTTGTTTTAAATAATTTTTACACCTCACATAAAGGTATAAAAAGCTAAACGAGTTTACCCTGTCCAGCGAGATAAGAATGCATTAAATCTATTAATGAAACAACCTAGCAAAATAAACAATAAAGCAGTAAAAACATACGCAAAGCGCCAACGAGGTAGTAACGCCATGAAATTAAAAGTTAAATAATTATCATTACAATATAAAGAATGTTTTTTAAGAAATTACTTAACTCAATTGTAGGTATTTACTTACACAAATCCGCTTAAAAACACTTACCCCTGAGTTTCAACAACAACCCCTAGTTCATCCAGAAAACTTGTTAAATTCGAAGAAAGTATACGCCTGTCCTGACTACCAAATTTTTCTAATATAATTTCTCCCGAGAGATTACACATTGATATCATTTCAATCTCAGACTCTAAAGTCGCGATGAACAGCGTGGGGGGTAGTTTTAAACGCTTTTGAGTGACTAAATGACCAATTAAATTCTCTTGCAAACGGATGAAGTCATCTTCATTCCAAACCTGCACTAAACTCAGCGTAATATCACGAAATGTGGCTTTCATATCGCCAGCAAGCTGTGTCGTATAAAAAGTATGGATATCACTTTGTAAATTAATCTCCAATGCTGTCGCGACTTTATCCAAGTTCGCATCCTTTATTGGAAATGCTTGAGGCTCCCAGTAAACCCAATTTTCACCTGTACGGACAATACAGGGAGATGGAATGCCATATAAATCTGTTGAGGCAGGAGGTAACCCCGTTTGTTGATGCCATTGTGAAACATATTTCTGAGTAAAATTTTGTAGTGCGGCAGAATGTGATGTGTTCATAATTATGTGTTTTTTGTAGTCAATTTAAAGAGAATGGCGTCAATGTTGACGATAAATGGTATTATGACAGAAGTTCGCAGACGAAGAAAATATCCTAATTTTTTCCTGTTAGCCTCATTTTCAGTTTATGAAGTATAAGGACCCCTATGTCACACTACCAGAATAATCCCGCACTTAATAATTTAACTCTTGGGAAAAAAACGGCTTATCATGACCAGTATGATGCCACATTATTGCAAGCCGTCCCTCGTAGCTTAAATCGTGATCCTTTAGCCATTCACGCTAAGTCGCTTCCATTTCACGGTGCTGACATTTGGACAATGTACGAGCTTTCATGGCTAAATCAGCGTGGTGTTCCTCAAGTAGCGATAGGCTCGATTAGTGTTGTTGCAAATAGCGAAAATTTAATTGAATCTAAAAGTTTTAAGCTTTATCTAAACAGTTTTAACCAAACGCGTTTTGAAACTTGGGAAAATGTGCGAAGCGCTTTGCAAAATGATTTAAGCCGCTGTGCTAATGGGCAAGTAAGCGTTACACTTCATAAATTAGAGCATTTTTCTCATCAACCTATCCAGCCACTACTTGGCGCATGCATTGATGAGCAAGAGATTGACATTGATAATTATGAGTTTAATCGTGACTATTTGGCGAATTGTACCCAACAACAGGTCGTCGACGAAACGTTAGTGAGCCATTTATTAAAATCAAACTGTTTAATTACTAACCAACCTGACTGGGGCTCTGTACAGATTCACTATCGTGGACCAAAAATTGATCGAGAAGCCTTATTACGCTACTTAGTTTCATTTCGCCATCATAATGAGTTTCACGAACAATGCGTTGAGCGCATTTTCACTGATATTATGCAATTATGTAAACCTGAAAAATTAAGTGTTTACGCACGCTATACTCGCCGTGGAGGGCTTGATATAAACCCATGGCGTAGCAATGAAGAATTTATGCCTGAATTAGGTCGCTTATCACGACAATAAGTACATATAGTTGAAAAGTAAGTGTAATTAATACATTTGCAGTACAATTCACATATCAAGACCCCATGGGGTAAAGGAGTACTACTTGATTACTCATATCAGTCCATTAGGATCTATGGATCTACTCTCTCAACTTGAAGTTGATATGCTAAAACGTACGGCCAGTAGCGATTTGTACCAATTATTTAGGAATTGCTCCTTAGCCGTTTTGCATTCAGGCAGCTTAACTGATAGCAGTAAAGAGCTATTAGAAAAAAGTAAAGACTTTGATATCAATGTATTACGCCGGGAGCGTGGCGTTAAACTTGAACTTATCGAGCCACCAGAAAAAGCCTTTGTTGATGGTAAAATCATCCGCACCTTACAAGCAAACCTGTTTGCCGTCTTACGTGATATTTTATTCGTTCATGCGCAAATTACGCATGCCAAAGAACAATTTAATCTAGACCTCGAAAACGGCACGCATATCACCAATATGATTTTCTCTATCTTGCGTAATGCTCGCGCACTACATATTGATGAAGACCCAAGTATGATTGTTTGCTGGGGGGGCCACTCGATTAATGAAATTGAATACCAATATGGCCGTAAGGTGGGTAATGAGCTTGGCCTACGTGAACTAAATATCTGTACAGGTTGTGGTCCCGGAGCCATGGAAGCACCCATGAAAGGTGCCGCTGTTGGCCATGCCCAACAACAATACAAAAATAGCCGTTTTATCGGTTTAACTGAACCTTCAATTATTGCTGCTGAGCCACCAAACCCATTAGTGAACGAGCTCATCATTATGCCTGATATCGAAAAACGTTTAGAGGCATTCGTTCGATTAGGTCATGGGATTATTATCTTCCCTGGAGGCGTCGGAACCGCCGAAGAGCTGCTTTATTTACTTGGTATCTTGATGGATCCGGCTAACAGTGAACAAGTTCTACCATTGATTTTAACGGGTCCAAAAGAAAGTGCAGAATACTTTGAAGTGTTAGACGATTTTATTCGTCACACTTTAGGTGATGAAGCCAGTAAGCATTACCAAATTATTATTGACGATGCACCAGAAGTTGCCCGTGTGATGAAACGTAGCATGCCACAAGTTAAAGAAAATCGCCGTAGCACTGGCGATGCCTATAGCTTCAACTGGTCCATTAAAATTGCTCACGATTTACAGCATCCATTCGAACCAACGCATGAAAATATGGCATCACTGAGCCTACATCCAGGGCAAGCCCCTGAAAAATTGGCTTCAGATTTACGCCGTGCTTTCTCCGGTATTGTGGCTGGTAACGTGAAAGAATTTGGTATGAAAGCCATAGAAAAGCATGGACCATTCAAAATTCACGGCGATAGTGAGCTAATGAAGCGTATGGATGTGCTATTACAAGGCTTCGTTGAACAACATCGTATGAAATTACCGGGTGGTACGGCATATGAACCTTGCTATGAAATCGTGAAATAAGTAAATGATGGCGTATTTATGATCCACTTATTAATTATTGATGCATTAAACTTAATACGCCGTATCCACGCGGTGCAAGGAAGCCCGTGTGGAGAAACTTGTTTATCTGCAATATCGCAGTTGATCGCCCACACTAATGCCACACACGTTGTTACGGTGTTCGATGAAGAAGGGCGTCATCAAAGCTGGCGCCATGAAAAACTGCCCGATTACAAAGCAGGTCGGCAACCTATGCCTGAAAATTTGCATGCTGAGCTCCCCGTATTAATAGCCTTATTTAAAGAAAAAGGGATTCACTGTTGGCAGTCTGAAGGAGATGAAGCCGATGATTTAGCCGCTACCTTAGCAACACGTATTGCAGGTTCGGGGCACACTGTCACCATCGTATCCACAGATAAAGGTTACTGCCAGCTACTTGCCCCTAACTTAAGAATTCGTGATTATTTTCAAAAGCGCTGGCTTGATATTCCTTTTATCGAAAAAGAATTTGGCGTTTCTCCTGAGCAGCTCCCTGATTATTGGGGACTTGCTGGGATCAGTAGTAGTAAAGTTCCTGGTGTTGCGGGCATTGGCCCCAAAAGTGCGACAATACTCTTGCAGCAATACCACTCAATTGAAAATATATTTGCCAATTTAGATAAAATTGAAGAGAAATGGCAGAAAAAGCTAATCAATCAGCAGGAGATTGCATTGATTTGCCGAGATATTGCGACGTTAAGAACCGATATTGTGCTCCAAGGAAATTTAAATCAGCTGCGTTATACAACCAACTAGTAGAAATAAAAAGGCCACTTCATTAGTGGCCTTTTTATTGACTGAATTTATGAATTAATAATACTCACGTGCCATCGGATTCGCCGACCATACCCTCATCACATGTACAGTCACTTCTTCTCGGTCATGATAAAGCTGCTTCGCTTGAATCAACACATTAACGCCTTGTTCTTTAAGCTGTATTTTCATCTTTTCTAAGATATGTGAGACTTCTTCATAGCGCTTTTTCATCGGCAATTTTAAGTTAAAAATGGCCTCTCGGCACCAACCTTGAGCAAGCCAATCCGTCATTAATGCAGCAACTTTAGCTGGTTTTTCGACCATATCACAGACTAACCAAGTGATGTTATGGGAAGTAGGCTTAAATTTAAAACCATCTTCACGGTGATGCTTAACTTGCCCTGTATCCATAAGGCTTTCCGCCATAGGACCATTATCTACAGCATCGACCATCATACTGCGTTTCACCAATTGATAAGTCCATCCCCCTGGACATGCTCCAAGATCTACAGCTTTCATTCCACTTGCTAGACGCTCCTCCCATTCTTCATAAGGAATAAAGACATGGAAAGCTTCCTCAAGTTTTAAGGTTGAACGGCTCGGGGCATCTGATGGGAATTTTAACCTTGGGATCCCCATATAGAAATTCGAACTATTATTAGTATATGAATACCCGGTATAGCAGCAACCTGGGGCAATAAAGAATACATGAATAACTGGTCGCTTAAAATTTTCAAGTGGTAATAAGATTTTTTCTTTACGTAATGCATTACGCAAAGGTACCGTAAACTTGCGGCAAAACTTTAGCAATTCTTTCGATTCGTTGGTATCAGCAACTTCAACACGGAGATCTCCTGCCCGCACAACTTGCTGACTCAATGCATTTACAATCGGGGTAATACGGTCTTCAGGCGGTAAATCCTTAAGTAAGTCCCCTATTACAATCATTTGACGAGCAAAAATTAATTCTCGAAAAGGTAACGTTCGTGCGAGTGTATCCGCATCTTCTGCTTGGTAGCACTCAAAAATAACATAACCACTATTTTCTTTTACGCGGGCAAAACCATAAATTTCTTTTTGCCCAGCTTTATCTGTAATCTCTGCTGCACATTCTTTTTCAAAGCCTGGACGGCAATATAGTGCAATTTTATTACTCATTGCGTGACGCCGATTTCCTTAGACGCATAGCGCCAATAACCACTAACAGCCAACCAATTAGGAAACATACACCACCTATTGGCGTAAAATAAGAAAAGTATTTTACCTGCAATAGTGCCATACAATAAAGGCTACCGCTAAAAAGAAGTATCCCAACAGAGAAAAACACACCTGACCAGTAGAACCACAGAATAATTTTACGTAATAGAATTGCCCCGAGCACCATCAATGCAACAGTATGCAACATTTGATAACGTAGCCCGATTTCAATCCAGTCCATTTGGTGGACACTCATAATTGACGATAACGCGTGTGAACCAATAGCCCCAAAAGCAACAGTAAAGAAGCCACTAATTCCAGCGAAAATTAACATCAAACGACTATTCACAGTAACACCTTTTATTTAAATACTTGATTACTGAATAAGCGCCACATCTTGGTCACCCGTAATAAAGCCTAATTTCTCTTGTTCACTTGCCGCCTGCCCAAGAATCCATTGGCGAAATGCAGCTATTTTGCCTAAATCAGCCTGATTTTCTTGGCAAACTAAGTAAAATGCATTTTTACTAACTAATACCTCACTAAAGGGACAAACTAAGCGCCCTGCATCAATTTCATTTTTAGCCATCACATTATTCGTTAGTGCAATTCCTTGACCATGAACCGCGGCTTGAATAACCATAGCGCTATGACTAAAAATAGGACCTTGCTGTACATTAACTACATTTTGTAACTCTAGTTGCTTAACATATGCTTGCCAGTCCCTTCGTGAAGAATCGTGAAGTAACGTATGTTTTGCTAAATCCTCAGGATTTTTTAGTTGGCGATCCCCTGTTAATAAAGATGGTGAACATACTGGCATTAAATATTCAGCATAAAGCCTATCTGTTCTTAGCCCAGGCCAATTACCTTTACCGTAGAAAATAGCGACATCAACGTCATCTGCCAATTTATCTTCTTCTCTATCTACAGCTTGGATCCGCACATCAATTCCGGGATAGGCTTGATTAAAACCAGAAAGCCTTGGTACCAGCCACTGAATCGCAAAACTTGGGGATAAACTCACCGTTAATGCCCCTTTTGCACTTCTAGCTTGTAATTTACGTGTCGCCTCGTTCAAAGAAGAAAAAATCTCTTTAATATCAAGATAATAGCTTTGACCTTCTTCTGTCAATAGCAATGAACGATTGCGTCGACGAAACAATTTCAACCCAAGGAAATCCTCCAAACTTTTCATTTGGTGGCTAACGGCCGCTTGAGTTACAAATAATTCTTCTGCTGCCTTAGTAAAACTTAAATGACGAGCTGCAGCATCAAAGACTCTCAGAGCATTTAGGGGCGGTAATCTTTTAGACATAATCACTTCTACTTGGCATCTTGTTATGCATTAGTTTTTTTCATCCGAAGCATTATAATTTGTCCCTTGAGGATACGCTAGTAAATACCTATAGTATGCACACTTCCTAAGCCGGAACGAAAAGTTACAGAGTTTAGTTACTTTGAAACTTTTGGCTTTGTGGTTGTGATGTTGTGTTTGCAAGTTGTCTGGTTGAACCAGACCTTTGTAGCTTTAGCTACTGTTTTTTCACTTCCTGTACATTTACCCTGTCTGTCCATAGTGATTTTATATAGTGCACCGCCAACGCGCGGTGCTTTTTTTTACTCTTTTTTTAATATTTTAATGGTATTTACTTAAACAATTTAACTTAACAAATACAGATATCTATAGATAATTACTAGTGTACCGAAAAAACTATCAGTAAGATATTTAAGATAAATCTTGAAAATTATTTACTAAGTGCTGAAAAAAATAACTTTATAAGTTAAAGGCATTGTATTGTAATGCAAAACACTGAATCATCTTGAAACCACATCGAGAATAATGCTAACAATTAATACCAAACGTAACAAAATATTTCAATGATTAGATTAAAAAATGATGCGTTTAAATTAATCAGAAATAACCATAAATGTACTAATAAATGTACAATCCATTAATACAGCACTCAGTAATATCAAATCACATTGAAATTTTGACTAAAAAGAAAATACTCATGAATCATTTCAGCGCCGCCACATTTCGTCTCGCTTTTCCAGCGATAGACTCACCAACACTATTTTTTGATAGTGCAGCTACAGCATTAAAGCCCATTGCCATGATCAATGCATCAAATGACTATTATCGCTTGTCAGGCAGTTCGGTATATCGCGGGCAATCACCTGAATCATTAAAATTAACCCGTGACTATGAACTAGGTCGAATTCGTGCGGCGAAATATATTCATGCTTCAAGTGAAAAAAATATTATTTGGACTCGCGGAACAACAGAGTCAATTAATTTAATTACACAAGGTTATTTTCGCTCAAGATTACAGCCTAACGATGAAATTATTGTCAGCGAAATAGAACATCATTCAAATTTATTACCTTGGATTATGCTTTCACAGCAAACTGGTGCCAAAATTATAAAATGGCCGGTTGAAAAAAACCTGACGTTGAACCTTGATGTTCTCAAATCTAAATTATCGGAAAAAACGAAAGTCATCGCTATCACACAAATGTCTAATGTAACTGGCTATCAGCCAGATATACAGATGGTGACTCAGCTTGCTCACCAAGTAGGGGCGCTAGTCGTTGTTGATGGAGCACAAGGTGTCGTTCATAGTCCTATAAATGTCAGTGAGCTAAATATCGATTTCTATGTATTTTCAGCACATAAGTTATATGGGCCGACTGGGCTTGGGGTTTGCTACGCCAAAGCAGAACTTTTAGAGCAAATGACTCCTTGGCATGGTGGAGGAAAAATGTTGACTCACGTCACATTTGATAATTTCACTCTTGCCCCTATTCCCCAACGATTCGAAGCAGGAACACCGAATATTGCAGGGGTAATTGCCTTTTCGGCTACTCTAGAGTGGCTGGAAAAAATAAATTTAACACTAGCAGAAACATATACTTGCTCATTAATCGAATATGCAGCTAAAAAACTGTCGGCGCTACCCGGCTTTATTAGCTATAGTGTACCTCATTCTCCTTTGCTATCATTTAACTTCAAAGATGTTCACCATAGTGATCTGGGAGCCCTCTTGACCGAGCAAAATATTGCATTACGCTATGGTCAACATTGCACCCAACCATTAATGGATGCATTAAATATAAGTGGCTGCTTGCGCATCTCAATGATGCCTTACAATAACCAGCAAGATGTCGATAAATTTATCGATGCAGTTACTGTTTCACTTTCTATACTCAATGAATAAATCAATAAAGGAAGCCTAATGACTTCGACTAACCATGAACTTGCTCCGCACCCATTCGGTACAGAGATTAAAATTCAAGAAATAGTTGAACAGTTTTCCACACATAAAGCATGGGAAGATAAATATCGTTTATTAATTCAATTGGCGAGAAAGTTGCCAGCATTGTCTGATGATGAAAAGCTGCAAACTCAAGAAGTTAAAGGCTGTGAAAACCGTGTTTGGATAGGCGCACTACTGAATGATGATGAAACATTTCATTTTTATGGGGATAGTGAAGGCCGAGTAGTGAAAGGATTATTTGCCATTTTGTTAGCTGCAGTTGAGCAAAAAACAGCGAAAGAGATTATGGAAATTGATTTTAATCACTTACTAACTCAAACCGGCTTACCTGGGCAGCTCAGTGAATCGCGCCAAAATGGTATTCAGTCACTCATTACTGCAATTCAAAATATTGCTAATGAAATGACGCCTGCATAATTCATTGGATGAGGCTATCTATTGCAATAGCCTCATTCACTTTACTGTTTTTCCATTTCCCGTTGTGATTTTGCTATCATCTTTTTAAGTGCATGTGAAACAGCAATAAACCCAAAACTAGCCGTAACCATAGTAACCGCACCAAAGCCTGAAGCGCAGTCCATTCGCTTTGAACCATCCGCAGTGCTTTTTGCCGCACACACAGTACCGTCGCTTTGTGGATAAACAAGCTGTTCGGTAGAAAAAACACAATCAATCCCAAGCTTTCCTTTTCCATTTTTAACGACGTTAAAATCGGATTTTAAGCGTTCTCGTAACTTAGCCGCTAATGGGTCTTGAACTGTTTTAGCCAAGTCCACTACTTGAATTTTTGTTGGGTCGATTTGCCCACCAGCACCGCCTGTGGTGATAACGGGTATTTTAAAGCGCCTACAATACGCTAACAGCGCAGCTTTAGGCCTTACACTATCAATCGCATCAATAACATAATCAAACCCCGCATCAAGGTAATGAGCGACATTATCAACCGTAATAAAATCATCAATAACATTCACTACACATTCGGGGTTAATTTCTAAAATACGATTTTTCATCACATCAACTTTTGGCTGCCCAACGGTCGATTTGATGGCATGTAATTGCCGATTAGTATTAGTCACACAGATATCATCCATATCAATCAATGTGATATGCCCAATACCTGAACGAGCAAGTGCCTCAGCGGCCCACACACCTACCCCACCAATACCAATGACACAAATGTGGGAACGTGCAAAAAGATGAAGAGCATGTTGCCCATATAAACGCCCGATCCCAGCAAAACGCTGCATCCAAGCATCAGAAAGCTTAGCTTGCATAATAACGAACAACCTCAGTTAAACCTGTAACTACAGTGAACCAAATAGCGGCTGGCTTTTTTTCAGCACCCAAACTCGCCCGTAATGGTTATAAAAACCGGCCATTTTTCCAGCTTCATGGCCTATACCGTGGTAAATATCAAAATGATGCCCTTTAATCGCCCCACCGACATCCAAGGCTATCATCATACGCATTTCATACTGCCCCGTAAATTTCCCGTTATTATCTAATACAGGGATTTCTGCGAGCAAGGCTGTACCCGGTGGAATAAGGGTTTTATCTGATGCAACGGATGCTTTAGCGATTAAAGGAACAGCACTTGCCCCTCTAACAGGAACAAATGATTGTGGTTTAAAAAATACAAATGACGGGTTTTCTTCTAAAAGCTGGCGAACTTCTTGCTCGCTATGCTGATTAGTCCAATCATGAATAGCTTGTAATGACATTTGACTCAGAGGAACCTCGCCACGATCCACCAGTACTTTTCCAATACTTTTGTATGCGTGACCATTTTTACCTGCATAACCAAAGAAATTCAGTGGGCTACCATCCCCAAAATCAACATAGCCACTTCCTTGAACTTCCATCATAAAATTTTCAACCGGTGAATTGCTATAAGCTAAAATTAAATTATCACTCAGGGCACCGTTATAAATAGCTGCTCGACTAGGTAAACGAGTTTTTCCTTTTGGTGGCATGCCGTACAACGGATAACGAAACTCCCCTTGAGCCATACGGCGGGCCTCAATCACAGGCGTGTAATACCCTGTGAATTGTACGTTTCCATAATTATCGGCGCCTTCCATTTGGAAAGCGGTTAAATTGAAATTAGCCAATTGAGCCGGATTTCCTCCCGCCATCAACCAATTCTCTATAGCATGGTAGGTGTCGTTATTATTTTTAAACAACCGCGGTGATGCATTTTTAATTTCATTAACCTGTTGATTAAAATCTGGCGCATTTATAGGTCGCCCATTTACATTCACCTGATTTACTTTCTGTAAATCCTGAACTAAGCGACCATCTTTATATTGTTGGCCTTTATCCGTTGGATGGGTTTGGCATCCAGCCAATAAAGAAAGAAATACGCTGGTTACTAACCATTTTTTTACTGTATGTTTATTGACGATTTTTGTTAGCCCTATATTCATGCTCTACCACCCAGATAAATCCAACAATCCAATATGAAGCGCACAATAGCAAACCCAATTAGGGAATGAAACGTGTAAATATATTTAGAGAGGTTATTTTCCTTTCCCTACTCATCAAAGTGTAAAAAACAGCCAGACAGAACATATTTTGTTCTGTAAATGCTAAATTTTGTAAAAAAAACACGAAAAAACTTGCATCAGATCTCATCCCGAGTATAGTGCCCGCATCGGACGCGGGGTGGAGCAGCATGGTAGCTCGTCGGGCTCATAACCCGAAGGTCGTTGGTTCAAATCCAGCCCCCGCAACCAATTACTGATTAAATCAGTAAAGTAACAAAAAATCTGCAGTATAAAGTCGTAAAAATTCAGTCGCGGGATGGAGCAGCTTGGTAGCTCGTCGGGCTCATAACCCGAAGGTCGTTGGTTCAAATCCAGCTCCCGCAACCAATTTTTTACCTCTTCAGTCGCGGGGTGGAGCAGCATGGTAGCTCGTCGGGCTCATAACCCGAAGGTCGTTGGTTCAAATCCAGCCCCCGCAACCAATTCTTTTGAACATCATTTCTGATTCAATTCCTTTTATAACTTCACAATAAGATCTTCTATTTTTAATCATCAATAAAAAAGGCGATTCACACACTCGCTTATCACCTTTCTTTATCTTAACCTGATTTTAATCAATTAGTTGCGAATTGCTAATGCACCGCCATTACGGAAATAAGCTTTTACTCCTTCAAAAATGGATTCCGCCATTTGCTGTTGGAATTTAGCTGTTTTTAATTTCCGTTCTTCTTCTAAATTACTAATAAAAGCCGTTTCGACTAGAATCGATGGGATCTCTGGTGCTTTCAGTACCGCGAATCCAGCTTGGTCAACTCTATTCTTATGCAATTTATTAACCTTCCCCATCCGCTTTAACACTTCATCACCAAATTTCAAACTGTCATTAATCGTCGCGGTTTGCACGAGATCAAACATCGTATGGTCAAGATACACATCACCGCTTTTACTCACACCACCCACTAAGTCCGCTTCGTTTTGTGTTTGTGCAAGGTAGCGAGCCGTGTTACTAGTAGCCCCTTTCGTTGATAGTGCAAAAACAGAAGAACCACGAGCTGAACGATTAGTAAATGCATCTGCATGAATTGAAACGAATAAATCTGCCTGCATTTTACGTGCTTTCGCTACTCGGACTTTTAACGGAATAAAGACATCTTCATTGCGTGTCATATAGGAGCGCATTTTAGGGTCTTTATCTATCAACGCTTTTAAGCGACGGGCAATCTGTAAAACCACATCTTTTTCACGCGTTTTATATTTACCTATCGCACCAGGGTCTTCGCCACCATGTCCTGGGTCGATCATAATAATAATTGGACGATCCGTTCCCGCCTTTCCAGGCTTCTTCGCTTGAGCAGGCATACTTTCTTCAAGATCACCTTTATTGTAATCCTCAAGCAATGCCAATAGTGGGTCATCATTGGTATCAACACCTTTGCCTGGATAAAAATCCAGAACCAAGCGGTGTTTAAATTCCGCGACAGGTGCCATCGAAAAGAATTGAGGACTGACTTTATTTTTAACCTCAAACACCAAGCGAACCGTTTTTGGATCAAATTGCCCAACTCTAACTAGTTTTAGATAGGGATCACGTGTTTGAATTTGAGTTCCCATATCTTTCAACACATTATTTAACTGCACCCCTTCAAGGTCGACCACAATACGTTCAGGGTTATTAAGCACAAACTGACGGTACTTCAATGGAGTGCTAGATTCCAATGTAACTCGAGTATAGCTCGATGCTGGCCAAATACGCACAGCCACCACACTGCTACTCGCAGAAAAACCGAATGGGCTAATGCTCAGTAACATAACTGCAGCTGCGCCTTGAATAAAACGACGCTTAGATGGGTTGTGATCTTGGTGACTCATCAATAATTCCGAACCTAGAACTGAGAAATAAAGTGATTTTAGGATAATTGCTAATAATTAGACTTGAAACACGCACTCTAACTAATCATTTGCACTCTGTCATTAAGAATATATCAAAGCATCTATAGAGTTACAGTAATGAGTATAACTTAATCATACTAAGAGAAAATATTTGTGAGTGACTTTCTGTGTCAATTTTATGCAATTTAGATTTCGTAGAGTATATCCAGTTAAGTTTAGAGATATGTAAATGTAAAAAATAAAAATGTTACTTTTTTTATCCTATCTTTTACTTGATATTTCCCAACAAAAAGAATAAAAATACATTATTAACGAATAAAAATTCAATTAAGAGGGTTGTTATGAAAGAGCGCAGCACCGAGTTGGTTGATGAGTTTCGCCATTCGGTCCCTTATATAAACGCCCACCGCGGCAAAACATTTATTATTATGCTTGGTGGTGAAGCGATTGCGCATGAAAATTTTCCCAGTATTGTCAATGATATAGGGTTATTGCATAGTTTAGGCATCCGAATTATTGTCGTTTATGGCGCAAGACCTCAAATCGAGGATATCTTAGCTGAGCACCAATATGAGGCGGTTTATCATAAACATACTCGCGTAACCGATGCGAATACACTTGAATATGTAAAACAAGCTTCTGGAGCTTTACAATTAGATATTACAGCTCGGTTATCTATGAGCTTAGGAAATACCCCACTTCAAGGAGCGCATATTAATGTGGTTAGTGGCAATTTCGTTATTGCCCAGCCTCTCGGGGTCGATGATGGCATTGATTATTGCCACAGCGGAAGGATCCGTCGTATTAATGAAGAAGCTATTAATAATCAGTTAGATAATGGTTCTATCGTTCTAATTGGGCCGGTTGCTGTCTCAGTCACAGGGGAAAGTTTTAACTTGACCTCTGAAGAAATTGCCACCCAATTGGCAGTTAAAATGAAAGCAGAAAAGCTGATTGGCTTTTGCTCCTCTCAAGGTGTTGCAGATAAAAACGGCAATATTTTATCTGAATTATTTCCGAATGAAGCAGAAAACCGCATTCAAGAGCTGGAATCTGAAGGTGATTTCTATTCAGGAACCGTGCGTTTCCTGCGTGGAGCAGCAAAAGCTTGCCGCCGAGGCGTCCGCCGTAGCCATCTATTGAGCTATCAAGAAAATGGGTCTTTAATTCAAGAATTGTTCTCACGTGATGGTATTGGTACACAAATCGTCATGGAAAGTGCGGAACAAATTCGCCGTGCTAACATTAATGATATTGGTGGAATATTAGAGCTTATTCGCCCATTAGAGCAGCAAGGGATTTTAGTTAGACGTTCACGTGAACAGTTAGAAATGGAAATTGATAAATTTACCATTATTGAACGTGATAACTTAGTCATCGCTTGTGCAGCTCTTTACCCTTATCCAGAAGAAAAATTAGGTGAAATGGCATGTGTCGCTGTTCATCCTGATTACCGCAGTTCGTCTAGAGGAGAAGAACTTCTGCACCGTATTGCCGTACAGGCGAAACAATTTGGCCTAGATAAACTATTTGTTCTGACAACTCGTAGCATCCATTGGTTTCAAGAGCGTGGTTTTACCCCCGCCGAAATTGAGATGTTACCAATGAAAAAACAGGCTTTATATAACTACCAGCGCCGTTCTAAGATATTGATTTTAGATTTAAAAAACCAACCGGATAAATAAACATTAGAATCGTCAAATAATGACTGTTTAGTCGCCTGCTTTAACTCCAAACTATACAAGGATGTATAGTTTGGGTTGTGACTTTAAAACCACGGAATAGCCACTAAGCTATCTGAATAACTCTGGCTTTCTCGCACAAAGGAATGGAGTCTATATGTGGCTGTATTGCAGCTTTCATCTCAGCGAAAGAAGTACCATAAAAATAAAATGCGGTTTCTGTCGGGCCATCCCAAACTCCGTGAATACTCCCGATGTCTTCCACTGCTTCATCTAGGATATCGAACACCTCATTGATATCCCCATTTTCATAAACCTCATCTGCGAGCTCTGTCCCGTTGAAATAAATAGCCATACCTTCATCTGAGCCAAAATCAATTCGCACATCTTCGCCATGAATAAATAAACGAGAACCTTTTGGAGCTAACATTGAAGAAAAAAGTTGAATAATTAAACTGATATTTTCGTCACTGGTCTCTTCAAGTGCTATTTCTATATCGCATTCCTGCGCTTCACCATTATCAGCTAATAGTGTTCCACCACCTGTGACATGGATATTTTTACCCATGCTTTTCATGACTTCATTAAATGCGTCTTCTAAATCGCCACGTCTAATCGGTTCAAGCCTTGCATTTAATGTTACTGTAATTGCCGTCATTGCTTGCTGGTTATCCATCTCATTACCTTTACTTTAGGGTTAAATATTCACGTAACTTACATATAAACTAGTCACATTAATTGGGTCGCTAAACCGCTTCGCCGCTTGGTTGGCGTTTCAACTGCTCGACGTAATACCTTTGGACTGCCATAAAGAGATAGCTCTTTTTTAGCTCGAGTTATCGCCGTATACACTAGCTCACGAGTCATTACGGGAGAATATACATTTGGTAAAACCAATGCGGTATGAGCAAACTCCGAACCTTGTGATTTATGAACTGTCATCGCATAAGCTGTTTCATGTTGTGGGAGTCGGTTAGGTTGCACTCCACGTATAGTCCCATCAGGAAATTGAAAATAGGCTCTAAGTGCATTTTCTTCATCAGGTAAAATGATACCGATATCCCCATTAAAGAGTCCTAGAGGGCTATCATTACGACTAATCATAATTGGCCGGCCTGCATAGTGTTTATTCGATAAATTATATGGGCGGTTTATTATCCCTTGTCTATGAAACAATTTTTCCAATTTATCGTTTAGGCCAATAACGCCAAAAGGTCCTTCTCGCAGAGCCGTTAGTAACCGATATTGGTTAAATTTTTTCAAAACCTGCTCAGGGTCTTCTTTATCTTTTACCGCAAGCAGATATTCCTTATAATTTTCAGCGGCATCTAATAAAATTTTCGCGTAATCATCCGCAGTTTCTTGGATATAACTATGTACATCCGGCCGCTGTTGGTTTAGTAATTGTTGAACTTGAGAAACATTACCTTCGTTTACAGCAAAAGCGAGTTGGCCAATCCCTGAGTCTGCAGAAAAACGGTAGCTTTTACGTAGTAGACATAGGCTATCACGAATAGCAGGGCCGCTTGGTGATGCATAAGATTCGATAGAATGCCCTGTTAGTTCCGAAAGCTGAGACGCTCTTTCTATACTATAACCATTATCAGCAAACTGACAAATATCCCCTAATACTGCCCCCGCCTCAACCGAGGCTAATTGGTCTTTATCACCTAAAAATATTAACTTTGCATTTTCAGGTAATGACTCAAGTAATTTACTCATCATAGGTAAATCTACCATTGAGGCTTCATCAACAATGAGTACATCAATAGATAAACGATTATCACGGTTATAGCGAAACTGCTGGCTCTCAGGTTGAGCCCCTAATAAACGGTGCAATGTTTTTGCATGATTAGGTAAAACAGCGCGTTCTTCATCGCTTAAAGGAATTTTTTTCATCGCCTCACCGAGGGACTCTGTCAACCTAGCAGCAGCCTTACCTGTTGGAGCGGCCAGCTCAATTCTAATTTTATGGTGATGCCTGGCTTCAAGTTTAATTAATGCCGCAAGGATACGCGCAACTGTTGTCGTTTTTCCTGTTCCCGGCCCCCCTGATATAATTGATACCTTACTGGTTACAGCAACTGCTGCGGCAATTTTTTGCCAATCTATTTCATCAGTAATGGGAAATAGGCTATCCAATACACTCTTAATTTGAGCATTATTTTGTTTGTCTACTGATGTACTAGCGAAAAAATTTGCGACATACTGCTCATATTGCCACATTCGTTGAAAATATAAGTATCCCCCCGAAAGCACCAAAGGAGAGATTTTGTTTTCTGTTGATAGTGACACTGCATTTGCTTGTTTTAATATTTGATAAAGTTCTTGTTCGCTCGGCTCTCCCATTTTTTGCCAAAATTCAGCGGCTAACTCTGGGTGCCTTCCTGCAAATAATTTTTCAGGTATAACATCTGCCAGCGCTAAACAAACATGTCCAGCCATGGTTTCTGCACTAAGAAGTGCGGCAATAGTAAGCACTATAGGGTGCTTATTATCAGAAATACTGTAAGCAAATTGCACATCTAGAGGTGTAAAGATATGTTCCTCAATAGCCTGATTAAATAGGGATTTCATTAAACTGACTCCCCTTGTTGTGCATTTTTAAATAAGCTATCTAACGCTTCAATAAAAGCGCCTATTGGGCGACAAAAGAAAATTCCATTACTTGAATTGACATTATCTATTCCTCTTAAAAATAAATAATAAACGCCTCCAAAATGGGCTTCATAGTCATAATTAGGCATTCTTTGCTTTAGGTAACGATGTAACGCCAACGAATATAGTTGATATTGTAAATCATAGCGGTGGTCTATCATCGCTTCAGCCATGGCCTCTTGGGTATAAAAGCTAGCATCCTTCCCTAGATAATTTGACTTATAATCAAGAAGATAAAATTTACCTTTCCAGTAAAAGGTAAGGTCAATAAAGCCCTTTAAAATCCCCTGAACTTTCTCAAAATTGAGCGGGGGGCAACGTTGTGATAATGGGTCATATTGATGCGTTATCTTATCTAAGTGGCTTGCACTCAATATTGACTCAATAGGAAGATAAAACTGCATCTCATCTAATTGGTTTTGAACCTGTAATGCAGACAAACATAGCCCGTCTTCTGATAATGGTGCCTGTACAATTGCGTGTAGCCATTCTTGCAGCATTGATGCCCAATGTAAGTCAAACCCTGAGGATTCAAGTTTCTCAGATAACCACTCTTGAGAAACTGGCTCACTAAAGTCAATTTCCTCCATCAAGCTATGTAAAAATGTTCCCGGAGATGCGCCTTTAGGAAATTGATGAGGAGTTAGGGTAGAAGGATCACCTTCCTGCTGTTCCACATCAACACTGGCCTCAATATCCATATTAGGTGCTAATGAATTCGCAAATTGCAATGCTGAAACTGATTGTTCTGCCTCTGTATGGCTTGAGCCGTAACTTAACCCCGAATAACTGGTAACACGCCAATGATCATTAAAATGACGGGTCACCTCTCTTGCAGACAAGTTTACGCTGTCATTTTGTTCTAATAATAAACGTTCCGACCTAGGTTGATTAATCACGATAACATCAATAACGTCATTACTAATCTCAGCCAACATGTCGTTTAATAGCAAGCTATCTCCAGCTTGTCCTTTTTGGATAACATAGCCCAGTGCAGATAAGTGTAAGTCTGTTTCACCACTTTTTTTCCTATTACCTTTTATTAATGGTGCAATACCAACACTACAGTGATAGATGGCTCTTGTAAGTGCCACGTACAATAAACGCAGGTCTTCTGCTAGACGTTCTTCATCAGCTAAAGCGACATTTTCTTCACTATCATTTAAATCTAGACGTACCCCATAATCTGTTCTGTCGTGATACAAGCCTTTAGATTGAGGTAAAAAATTGCTCGCAAAAGGTAACCAAACAATCTTGTATTCAAGGCCTTTAGATTTATGAATGGTACTGATTTGCACCAAGTGTTTATCACTTTCAAGACGCATTTGCTGTACGTCAGATTGATGGTCAGGATGGGCAATTTGTTGTGCTAGCCAACGTGTTAGTGTGTGCTCACCTTCAAGCTGTAATGACATTTCTTGTAATAGCTCACCAATATGCATCACATCCATCAAGCGGCGTTCTCCATCAGTGCCTGATAATAACGTTTCTGCAATCTGCCTCTGCGCCATGACCATTCTAAGCATGGGAAGCACGCCACGCTTTTGCCAAACCATGGCATAACGAGCAAATTCATCTACAATTTTTTCCCACGATTTTTCATCATGGTTTAAGTCATCAATTTGTTTAGCGGTTAAACCCAATATCCCTGTCGCCAATGCACTACGCAAAACACGTTCTTTTTCGGGTGTTAAAACTGCCTGTAGCAACCACAGTAAATCTCTCGCTTCTGGTGTTGAAAATACACTTTCCCGATTAGATTGAAATACAGAAGGGATATTTAACCGATTTAAAGCATCACGAATTAATACGGATTCTCGTCGGCTGCGCACCAACACTGTAATGTCAGAAGCTTCAACAGGTGTATGCGCCCCTTGATTGTCAAAATAGCTACTACCTTGCAACCCGCCTTGTAAGTATTGTGCTATTTGCACCGCACATTGTGAAGCTGTTGCTTGTTCATATTCAGCAACGGAGATACCTTCCGCTTCAAGTTGCCAAAATGTAAGTGATTTGACTTTTTCACCATCATGAATAAGTTTTTTATCACTATTTTGTTTAGCAAAATTAACGGGTTGAAAAGGAATTTGCTCAAAAATAAATGGGGACTGACAACGAGAAAATAGATGATTAATAGCTTCAACCATATTTTGCGATGAACGATAGTTAGTCTCTAATGTATAGTGAGCACTAACTTCATTTTTTGCTTCGATATAGGTGAAAATATCAGCGCCTCGAAAAGCATATATAGCTTGTTTAGGGTCGCCGATAAAAAGTAATGCACTATCATTAACTTCCCGATAAATTCGTTGAAAAATACGGTATTGCTGTGCATCTGTATCTTGAAACTCATCTATCATTGCAACGGGAAAACGTTGGCTGATAGCTTGAGCTAAAAACTTTCCACTTTCTTGAGCAAGAGCACTGTCCAAACGGGTCAATAAATCATCAAACCCCATCTCACCACGGTTATGTTTTTCACAAGTGATAGCCTCCCTCACCTCTGCAATAGCCAGTGGAATAATCAGATCTTTTAAGGTTAATGATTGAGAAAGTAGCTCATCTATTCTTTGAAAAACAACATGCTCTGGTCCCGAACCACTTTTTGATTTTTTATGTAGTACCGTTTGTGAAAAGCGTTCAAGATCTTTAGGTAGCTGATAATCTTCTGTTTCTTCTTGAGCCCATTCACCGATTTTTATCAACCATGTAGGTAGAAAACGAGTACTATAACTTCGTTTATCAACATCGGAATCAGCGATAAGCTTCTCAAAATCTGCTGAATTTTCTAACCATGCCGCTTTTACAGACTCAATTAACAAGATTAGTCGCTGATGCCGTTCTTCTAGAGATTCAATTTGCTTTGGTTGGTTAATAATTAACGGAATATCACCTTGTAAGAAAGGTTTAATCTCCGAAAGCAATGCTTCAGGGCCACTCCACAGTGATTGAATGACTTTCGTCATGGAGTAATTTAAAGGATAAAAATGGCGGCGCCAAAAATCTGCACAGGCTTGTTTCTGAATCGGAAATTCATCTTGAATCATGGTTTGCTCAAATAGCACCCCTGACTCAAATGCATTATGAACTAGCATTCTTTGGCAAAAACCATGGATAGTGTATATTGCTGCTTCATCCATTTGCCTTTCCGCAGCCTGCAACCATCGCGCAGCGAATTCTCTTTGAGACTCCCCCGAAAGCTCGGCTAATAATTCAAGATATTCAGGCTGCGACTCGAAACCAACACCATTTCTTAAGCAAGCTAAGCGCATATCATGAATACGTTGACGAATACGCCCACGTAACTCATTCGTTGCAGCTTCTGTAAATGTTACAACTAAGATTTCTTCAACACTTAACGGCCGAGGAAACGCATTAATGCCTCCCAGACCTAATAAAAGCCGCAGATAAAGTATACCAATTGTGTACGTTTTACCCGTTCCTGCTGATGCTTCAATTAACCGCTGTCCACGCAGTGGCAAGGAAAAAACATTCAGTAATTGGGACTCTACCTGCACTTTATTCACTCGGCATCTTCCTTTATTGGTAAAATCTTTTGCAACTGAGAAGCTGTTGGGTAAAGCACCCAATCTTTCAGATGCGCATATCCTACTTTAGTGTCAACTCCTCGGCCTATAACTTGGGAGCTAACGGCTAACCCTTTGTGCTTTATAACTGCATTTTCATAATACTCAATGACTTGTTCTTTCGTTGCACTACCTAAAGTCGCAATAACTTTTTCACGAGTATCAAAACTGAAAATATTTCTAGAAAAATCAGATGAATAACGACCGACTTCCTCATAGAATGTTTGAGGTGGTTGGTTCATTTCCGTGATAATAGATTGTTTATATTGATTAAATTCATCTATCGGTAGTTTTTTCAGTTTCTCTAATGCTTGAAGATAAAATTGTTGGTAACGTGTATTCAAATAACTCGGTGTTTTGGCATTACTTTGAATCAAAAAGCCCATACCCCACTGATCACCCAGCCCAGTTTTAAAAGCAAATACTGCATAACCCAGTTGCTCATTAGTTCTTAGTTGATCATAAAACCAAGGCTGAATCACTTTAGAAAGAATACCTGATAATACTGCACCATCAATGCGGCTATAACCGTCCGGAATAAAGATTTCAGCAAGCGCATTATCTGAGCTATTTCCCTGCTTTTGGAAATCGGCTAGATAATTTTTGTCAATAACGACAATATCACCACGCCACCAATTGGTACCTTCGCTCTTTAATAATTGCTGTGCATCTTTAATAGTTTTAATGCTTTGTGACTCAGTCATATTGCCAAAGACCAACGCTTGTAATGCTGCGCTTTTAACTATCATTTCACGGTAGCTAGTGATGTCTTGCAGTGAAATTTTATCTAGCTCCGCTAAACGCTGTTCTTGCTCAAAGTAAGGCACACTATTAATACGTTGAAGCGGTTGCATAGCCAACTCATAAGCTTTCGCATTATTAGCAACTTCAATTTGCTCTTTATACCAAGATTTTGCTTGGGCTAGCTCTTGTTCCGTTGGCTCAAAATTCAGGTATAGCTGAGTCATGGATAAAAAGAGTTCAGGTAAATGTTGGGTGTAACCACTGGCATTTAATTGCAGACCAACTCCTTGAGAAACAGAGACTGACATACCCGCTACCGATGCTTGATATTGCAGCTCATCCATTTTCAATGAAGCGATATATTGTAATAAAGAGCCCGTTACTTGTTCCTTGGCATCTTTATCCCCTTGATTAGAACGTAATGATAAAGTGATACTTGCTTTTGGCTCATCAGCAAAATATTGACTTGGCATATATAACACACGCGTATTGCCATCTTGATAGATGAATTCAGGGTGTTTATAAGCCTTACTAGTTTTAATTAATGATAAATTATCAGCAATATACGGGTTTAAAGCGGGTAATTTAAAATTCATTTTAGATTCTAAACTTGCCCACGATTTAAATTGTTTTGCTGTAATTTTGTTAACTTGATACGGCGCATCAACAAAATACGCCTTTTTGTTATTCGGTTCATTTGGGCTAATAAACCAAATCCTTGCCTCTTGCGCGCTGAGCTCTGATAAACGCTGTTTAATCGCCTCAGGATCATACTTATCAGCAATATAATCTGAATCCAGAACATGATTAACAGGAACATCAATCATTTGGTCTGATAACCATTCAATGTAGTTCATATCCCTAACAATTGAACCATAACGGAATGATAAATTAAGAACTTTTGCTATTTCATCAAAGTAACTTTTATTGATTCCATCGTTCTTAATTAACTCAAGATAAGAAAAAATAGCTGCAATAATTTCGTCCCTTTCTTGTAAGCCTTTATCTGTCAACGTGACATAAATAGAGAAAGAGCCATAGTTTCTATCTAAATTTGGGGATGCAGAAGCGCTGATACCTTCAGCAAGTCCTTGTGATATTAACCAATCAGCTAGTGTCCCTGGACTTCTATTGCCAATTAAGTAACTAATATAGTTATCACTTTTACTGCGAAAATCTGCCATATTATTTTTAATACTAAATTCAATTTGTATGGCTTTTTGCGGTTGAGCCGGCACATAATGGATGATAATACCTTTTTCATTCTCCGTTACTGCGGGGATATTAACAGCAGGAACACTTGCATTAAAATTAGGTATACGCCCAAATGTTTCCTGTGCGATATTCGCTAATGACTCAATAGACTGGTCGCCGTAAAGTACTGCATTCATTAGGTTTGCAGAATAATACTGCTTATAAAAACCCACTAGCTCATCTTGTAGTTTGCTATTAGGTTTATCTTTTAGAGTCTCTAAATTCCCTCCCGAAAAACGCGAATTCGGGTGTAATGGGTTCAATGTTTCAGAACGTACTTGCCATATACGCATCCCATCACGAGAACGTGCCATTGTAAGTTCTGCATTAACTGCATTACGTTCTCTATCTGCATTAATCGGGTCTAAAAGTGGCTCAGCCAATGCATCTGCAAGCCTGTCCGTTGCTTCTTTTAATGCGCCATTTTCAACTTCAAAATAATAAGCAGTGCGGTGAGATGCCGTGCTTGCATTATGGCTACCACCATGTTTTTGTAAAAACTCAGAGAAACTGCTTGGCTCGGGGTACTTTTTAGAACCCATTAAAACCATATGCTCTAAATAATGGGCCAGCCCTAATTGGCTATTTGGGTTTTCAATACTACCAACAGGTATCGATACAGCAGCCAATGATTTTGTCGCTTTGGCATCTGATACTAATAAAACCGTCATATCATTACTGAGTTTGATGGCTTTATATTCCCTAGGGTCACTTTCGCTTTTATTTACTGTTTCAGGCAAAATTTGCCAAAGTGGTTGTGCTGCAATCGCTTGGCCACCGAAAAAAATTATCAGTAATAAAAATAGATGAGCGATATTTTTGGATAAATATTGCATCCTTTGGTGCTCTCCTGTCATTTCAAGTATTTTGTCATCGGTAATAAAAACCGCTGAGTATTTGATAACAAAGTTTTAATCATCACATCATCAATGCTTCTGCAAATTCTTGACACATAATCATCTTCCATCTCGCCTCTTTGTATCTGACTTCCTTGTAAGTTTTGGAGCAAAGCAGATAATGCTTTTTGCTGAGTTTCTTCACTCAAAAAATCGTACTGTTTCGTCTTTTTATCAAAACAAGCCTTAACCCAACTCCAACCACTTTGAGAAAGAAGAATTAACGGAGAATTAAACCCCTCACAGTAGCCTACGACTAAATCTTGTAGATAAACCAATGCATCTTCTTTGTTAATAGCGGAAAACTGCCAAATACTATTATCTCTTCCTAGTGCAAGGCTTTCCCCTTCACCAATTTGTGAGTTAAATAGCAAATGCTCCACCCATAGCTGCACCCCATCATTAGCGGTTAAGTAAGCAGGACGATAGCGTACCATTCCTGTTTCATGAATATTTTTCAGTAACCCTGTGATTTTTATCCCATTTAACTGAAAATCAAACGGATAATCAAATAGCTGCATATCATATTCTTTAACTTTTTCGGCTAATGGCGATATTTCGTTCAACTGCTGTTCCCAAAAAAGTTGACCAAATTGCCTAGCAGGCAGCTGGCCCGATGCTTTTAAAGCAGAATAAAAAGGCTCAATATTCTTATCTTTGACAAGTAAATCTAAAATTTGATCATTAATTTTATATCGTTGTAATCTACCTAAGTTAAATGGCTCTTCTTCTGGTAGTTCAGTTTCTTCAATAGAAAAATGTACTTTCAAACGTTGTTGAAAAAATGCCCTAATCGGGTGACGATAAAAACGTAATAATTGTTCTAAAGAAATTTCCGTAATGGGTTCACGAGTTTCAAGTACTGAACAAAATGGTTCATCAACTTTATTTGTTGTTTTTGCGGCAGGTAACCACTCGCTCGCGAAGCTCTGAAAAGGTGTTTCTGGTAAAAAATTTTCTTTTGCAAATGGGACTCTATTATGTTGAATGACCAGATGCTCGCTTAACCGCTTAGCACTTTCATCAATGGTCAACGTTTCATCGCCAACTAAACAAAAGCTTTGGCATATATAATCAATTAATTCAGTTACTAATACTGATGGATTACAAGGTTGATTATCGCGAATAGAAAGCCCGATATAGCTAACATAAAGTTGTTTAGATGCTGAATTCAATGCTTCTAAAAACAGATATCTATCATCGTCCCTGCGTTTTCGGTCTCCACGCACAGGCTTTTCAGCCATCAAATCAAACCCTAAAGGCGGTATATTCCGAGGGTAAGCACCATCATTCATCCCCAGTAAACACACAACCTTAAATGGCACCGAGCGCATTGGCATCAAAGTACAAAAATTAACGGCTCCAGCCAAGAAACGTTGGCTAATCTTTTCATCATCAAAACGAACTGAAAGTTCATCACGAATTAATCGTAATGGAATTTGCTCTTCATATCCTGAAGTTATCGCGTTATCAATTATTTGATGCCACTGTTCCGTCAATAGTGCGAGAACCAGTTCAGTTTCACCATCAACCATAAAGCAGCTATCAAGTAATTGCTGGCAAAGTTCTTTCCATTCTGCAAGTGGACGTTCCTGTGCTAGTACTGTGCGCCACTCTCTTAGTGTATTGATTAATAATGCTAATTTCCCGGCAAGCTGAGCCGCTAAGCCACTACACTCATCGTAAGGTAAAATACCATTCCACGGGCCATTTCTACTGTCCATTGCATAGCCAAGCAACATTCTACTTAAGCCAAATTCCCATGTATTTTGCCCTATCACCGGCAAAGCGAAGGAGCGTACATTATCATCATCAAGCCCCCAGCGAATCCCTGATTCATTAACCCAGCGGCGTAATAAACTTAATTCACTTTCATCAATACCAAAACGTTGAGAAAAAGCAGAAACCTCAAGTAGACTGAGAACTTGCTCCGTTGAAAAGCGGCTCTGAGGTAAATCGAGTAGCATAATAAATGCTTGTAAAATAGGGTGAGCCTGTAGCGCTTTCCTATCGGATATTGAAAAAGGGATATAACGAACTGATGCTGTATTACCAAAAACAGCCTGAATATAGGGAGCATAGCTGTCGATATCGGCAACCATGACTATCACATCACGCGGGGTTAACGATGGGTCTTGCTCAAAGAGAGAAAGTAGATGATCTTGTAATACTTCGACTTCCCGCTGTGCACTATGGCATAAATGGAATGTTATCGAATCATCTAGCTCATTGATTGGCCGCTTACCCACACTCGTTTCATAATTTTCTAATGTTGTTCCTAATTGAGCATGGTTTTCGAGATCTAAAATATCCTGCTGGATATTCTCTAATAAATTGGCTCGTTCAGTATCAACATAAGCTGAAATTTCATTAGCACTATCGATTTGAGAAATAAAGTATAGGTTGTCTCGGCCTAGCCTTCCCCACGATGCAAGCAGTGGATTTACGATATCCTGCTCGCCATTTTCATTAAATAAATTAGGAGTATGATCCTCAAGTTTAAAACGAGAAATTTCATGTTTGTCAAGATAATGCCGAAGTTTCCTTTGCTGCAACCTAGCTAAAAATGATGCACTTTGAATGTCTCCCCAATAATAACGACATGGGTTAGTGAACATTAAATGAACATCTGTATGTTCTGCTATTGCATTGATAGCTTGTAAATAAACAGGTGGAAGAGATGAGATACCGCAAATAAAAATACGCTTTGGCAGCATTTTTCCTAAATCAGGATTCGATGATAATGTATCAATAAAATGTTGATATAAATTAGCTCTGTGCCAAGGCGGCTGTTTTAATTCATTTGAATAATCAACAAGGCATTGCCACAAACGTTTTTGCCACAATTGATTTTCACTTAGCCCCTCTATTAATTCATTTTTTTGCCATATTTCAACCCATTGTGGGCGATATACCAAATATTGGTCAAATAAATCAGCAATCCTACCTGCAAGTTGATGCAGCTTACGTTTATCGGTATCCTCTTGAAGATAATGCCTTAAAGGTTCAAATTCTTCTTCGTTAATGACGGTCGGCAATATTGTCATTAATTTCCATGTCATTGCTTGTTTGGTATAAGCGCTTTCTTTTGGAATATTCGGTAAGACCCGCCTAAACATATCCCAAATAAATGTTGCAGGTAAGGGATAATTAATATTTGCAGCGATACCAAACTGCTTAGCAAGTTCGATTTGTAGCCACTGTGACATTCCAGGACTTTGTACTAAAATTATTTCTTGCTCAAAAGGATGAGAAAGTGGTTCATTTTTCATTAAATGAGTCATTAGATCTTTTAATAAATCTAATTGATTAGAATGATACACTTGAAACATGATGCTCTCCTGTTGAGCAATACCAACGACTCAATGAAAATGGCTGTTTTTTTACCGTTAACGATACCATTAACTCAGTACAGTTATCGACCCGTGGTATGCGAACTGTTTGCATTTTCCATTCAGGGTAACGCAAATTTGGCCCTATGGAAGAATTTTTCTCCCCTGATATTGGTTTCCCTGACATTACGCTTTTTTCTAATGTGCTATGCAGCACTCTAATTGCTGAAGAATTCATATACAATTGATTAAAATTCAATATGATATATTGAGAATAGTTTACCAAAGCTACCAGTGAAATAGCAAAAATAACCATGCCAATCATCGCTTCAACTAATGCAAACCCTTGCTGCTTTATTCTCACTCGCAAAACCCTTTTTTAATCACTGGACAATAATCTAACCACCCTTTTTCACGAGGAAAAAACTGTCGTTTATTTACATCCAATACCATCCACCGGTAAACTTTAATCTCATTTTCAGAGCGGTAATGACTTTGTCCCGAAAGTACGAAAGTCGCCCCTTTGTAATGTTTTAAGCAACTTTTCCATTGTTGAGTTTCCTCTTTCTGGCAAACCCAATGCCTTAGTTCTCTATGTTTGCTATCCCAGTGCAATGTTCCTCCCCATGCAAGGGCTGATTCTGCTTTATTAAAAGCATCGAAATACTTAATTTCATTACGCTGCTCATCTCTAGCTCGTTCTTGGAAGAAATGCACAGATTTAATCAATAATGTGCCTATTGTGATAAAAATAATAACCATCAATAGAGAAACATTTCCCTGTTGTTGATCTATACGCTTCATAAATTTCTAACCAAGGCCGCTATTCGGTAATTAAATGTTTGATTAGGTAATAACTCTGTTCTAAGACTAATTTCCATTTCAAGTAATTGCACATTTTCCCGCCAATTAAATACTAATTTTTTAACCTTGATTAGCTTCTCATCAAATAGCGATTGCCAACGTATTCCATTGCAATCCATGACATTCCTATTGGTTTCTAATTTTTCATTATTTAACCGATAGCCGAAATAATCAGAATCTATCGATTTAGATTTAATATTTTCCCAGTTACCTGATAAATCTTGGTCATAAGCAAAAATAATGCATGAATTGTTCCCTTGGCTTAAAGCCTTAGATGCAATTTTTAAAGGCTCCTTTCCACAATTCAGGCTACTGCAATAACCAATCCTTCTAAAATCTTTTTCCATGTTTATCAATGTTTGTCTTATATCCCTGTCTATTTGATATTGAATGTAAGACCGATAAGTTTGTTTAAATAATGTGGGAATGGCGCTCATCGCTGATACACACACAATGCTACTGATAGCCATTGCCATCAACATTTCAATTAGCGTAAATCCTTGCTGCTTTTTTAATTTATCGTTAGTTAAGAGGATCAACATTTCGGTACTCCGGCCATTTTTTTATGGCTACAACTTCTTATACGACCTAATGAAGAAATATAAATTGTGATTTGCTCATGTTGATTTTTTAGCTCTATGCTAAAAGCACGAATAGTTCCCTGTTTTCCATAAAGCTGGATTGAAGTACGGCTTGCTTTGCTAAGAGTTATTCCTTGGTGCCTTTCTGCTGTTAGCTTGCCAACTTGCTGCTTGTTATTTGCATCCTTAACAATAAGCTGCCAATCACCTTTCCCAACCTTAACCGATAATATTTGGTACCTATTTAAATAAACCCCTTCTATCATTTGGCTATAAATAAACTCAGATACTTGCCTAGCAGCACCGATTAACCGTTGTCTTTCTACCTGCTGTTGCCATTGATATAAACCGGACAACATAATGAAAGAGCAAATAAATAAAACAATAAGAATTTCAATTAAGGTGAAACCACGCTGTATTGTATTTGAATCAACTCTCATCTTGTTGTGACTCCACTTTTTTCATACACAAGCCTGAGATTGCCCAAAAAAAACGGTATAACGAGTTTTGTGATTACAAACTGCATAACGTTTCGCAAAAAAATAGATAGATTCAGAGCAATACAACTCAATTTGCGAAGCGCCTCGCAAAGAAATAGTTCAGTCAAAATAAATACACGAAAGTAAATGACTTATGAGCCAAGATAAATTTCGTCAAGGATGATGAGATTGATAAAGGAGGAAAATTAATGGGATATTAAAAAACAATACTAAGATGGTTTTTTGATAAAACCATCTTAGTTAAAAGCTTACTGACTAATCAAACAGTAAATGGATATTTGATAGCCTCATGGCACTGGTACCCTTCAAGGATAAAATCATCTGAAGTTACCCATGTTTCGAGATCTTCTAATGACTTAATTTTGGGGTTAATAATCAATGAAGGAGAAGCAAAAGGCTCACGTTTTAGTTGGACATCACGCATTAAAGGTAATTGGTTTTCATAGATATGTGCATTCACAATTTTATGATAAGCCTTACCTGCTTTATGCCCTGTAATACGAGCCATTAGAGCGAGTAAAACAAAACATTGTACTTGGTTGAAATTTAAACCAAGCGGAACATCACAGCTACGCTGGTAAGATGTTAAATGTAGCGTATCACCTAATAGTGAAAAAGTATGAGTATGCATGCAGGGACGCAAGCAGCCCATTTCAAATTCACCAGGGTTATAGAAAGTGATGATTTCAGCACGGTCATCAATACCATTCTTTAAGTTATTGACGACTTTTTTCAGCTGATCTAAATGTGTTCCATCTGGGCGTTGCCATGAGCGCCCTTGAACACCATATACACGCCCCATATCGTCTTCACCTTTGCGATGGGGATTATTCAGCCATGCTTGGTTTTCGTTTGCATTTGCATTCCAAGTATTACAACCAATTTCACGAAATTGAGCTGCATTGTCATAGCCACGGAGATAACCGAGAAGTTCAGCTATCGCCGCTTTATAGAAACTTTTACGAGTCGTAATCAAGGGGAATTGATTATTACCAACATCATATTCAAGGTCAGCGTTAATAACGGTTAAACAACGAACACCTGTACGTTTGTTTTCAACCCATTGGCCCTCATCAATAATACGCTGGCATAAATCAAGATACGGCTTCATAGTGACTCTCTTTTTCAAAAATAACTTAAGTGGCTAACCTTCGTCTTATTGTATTTTATTGTTTTATTTACAAAATAGTTATACTCAACAGACTAAGTTAGCCCCAATAAATGGACTAATTAACTCTTTTTAGGCTCTTTTAATGGCTTATGGGCTGGCACATTCTTACCATATTTATAAGCCCAGACAATCATTAGAATGCCAATAATAATCATTGGGATTGATAGAATTTGCCCCATACTAATACCACCAAATAAACCAAGCTGTGCATCCGGTTGCCTAAAGAATTCAACGATAATCCTAAATGCACCATAACCAATCAAGAATAGCCCAGAAACACTCCCCATAGGGCGGGGCTTACGCACAAATAAGTTCAAGATGAGAAACAGAACAATTCCCTCTAAGAACATTTCATAAAGTTGTGATGGATGTCTTGGTAGCACACCATACTGCTCTAATATGGGTAGTAACGAAGGGTCTTGGGCGGCAAGCTGAATATCTTCACTGCGTGAATGTGGAAATAAAAATGCCCATGGCGTATCAAGTGTAACTCGTCCCCATAGCTCCCCATTAATAAAGTTCCCAATACGCCCCATGCCTAAACCAAATGGAATTAATGGTGCAACAAAGTCAGAAACTTGCAGGAAACGACGGCGAGTACGATGAGCAAACCACATCATGGCACATATCACACCGATTAAGCCCCCATGGAAGGACATACCGCCATCCCAAACCTTAAAGAGGTATAGAGGATCGTCAAGAAAAACAGGGAGATTATAGAAGAAAACATAACCTAGCCGGCCACCGACAAATACGCCAACAAAGCCAACATACAGTAAGTTTTCTACTTCATTTTTTGTCCAACCACTATTTGGTTTTGCAGCACGACGCCCTGCAAGCCAAAGGGCAAAAACAAAGCCAACAAGGTACATAAAACCATACCAGTGTAACGATACTGGTCCAATCGAAAACATAACAGGATCTATTTCCGGAAATGCTAAGTAGTTGTTACTCATTGTTCCCCACTTTTTAATCATTAAGCCAACTACTCGTCGACTATTACGTATTCAACAGGCTTCAATTTGTGAAGCACCCTGAAGCATACAACAAAAAGTATCGTCATTTATACTTGATATTTTTAGGCCTTAACCAAATTAAATACTTCATCTTGTTGTAAATTAAATTCCACCACGCACAAAACCACCTAAACGGTGCTGTTCCATAAACTCACTGGCTTCTTGCCTAACGCTATCACAAGTTTCTGCAGCCAATAACTTCGGTACTAACTGTGACATCAAAGCAGGGTCAAGCTGGCGGATTAAATATTTCATGCGAGGAACACTACGCCCACTCATACTTAAAGAACGATACCCAAGGGCTATTAATACCATTGCACTAAGTGGTTGACCTGCCATTTCCCCACAAACGCTTACAGGGAGTTCCAGGCGTTGGCACTCTTCACTTACTTTTGCTAAAAAACGCACAACTGAGGGATGAAGATTATCATATAGCGCTGCTACATGGGTGTTATTACGGTCAACAGCAAGTAAATATTGTGTAAAGTCATTAGTCCCGATAGAGATAAAATCAACACGTTTTTTAATTTCAGGTAGTAAAAACAGTAAAGAAGGAACTTCAAGCATAATACCAATTTGAGGCATCTCAACTGGCATTTTTAATAAAACACTCACTTCTTCTCTTGCTCTTTTAACCAGCAAAATTGCTTCGTCTATCTCATTAACACTTGTCACCATCGGTAATAAAATACGTAAATTACCCGAAAGCGTATTTGCCCGTAACATAGCCCTTAGCTGAATCAAAAAGATCTCGGGCTGGTCCAACATAATACGAATACCACGCCAACCTAAACTTGGGTTTTCTTCGCTAATTGGCATATAAGGCAGCTGTTTATCTGCCCCTATATCAAGAGTTCTTAGCACAACCAGTTTGGTAGGAAAAAGTTGCAAAACTTCCTTATAGAGCTGTTTCTGCTCATCTTCCGAGGGAAAACCATTGTGCAGCATAAAAGGCAGCT
This sequence comes from Providencia sp. PROV116, assembly GCF_028482485.1. Taxonomy (NCBI): domain Bacteria; kingdom Pseudomonadati; phylum Pseudomonadota; class Gammaproteobacteria; order Enterobacterales; family Morganellaceae; genus Providencia; species Providencia sp. PROV116. The sequence goes on from NZ_JAMPQO010000011.1 coordinate 76,435, forward strand.
CAGTACGATACAAACCAACACCATCAACCCCAGTGTTAATTTGTTGCTCGTAACGCGGACTTAAACCTGCATTAAGGTAAATGTGAACTTTTTCGCCATCTTTAAGTATTGCATCTTGCTCAAGAGTCCCTTCTGCTAAGCGACTAATGGCATTTTCTTCTTCAATAATTTGCTGATATTCCTGAACAATTAAATTTTCAGGTTCAATAAAGACCTCACCACGGTACCCATCCAATATTAAATGGCGGTTATGTAATAACGAAGGCTCAATATCAGCCCCCATAATTGCAGGGATCCCCATGGCTCTGATTAAAATCGCAGAATGAGAATGTGTTGCTCCGTCACGCACGACCACACCAGCAAGTTGTTCAATAGGCAACTCAGCCAACACGCTAGCACTTAGCTCATCAGCAACTAAAATAAAGCGTTCTGGCCATTGTTCATTTGCGGTAAGTGAATCATCAAGATGAAACAATAAGCGTTGACCTAATGCTTTTAAGTCTGCCCCTCTTTCCCTTAGATAAAGGTCACGCAGGCGAGAAAACTGCTCCACATAATTTTCAATAACCGTTTTAACCGCCCATTCAGCGGTTGCATTGTCATTAATAGCGGCAAACAGGTGTTTTTTTAGTTGAGGGTCACTAAGTAGATGATTATAGAGATCAAAAATCGCAGCACTTTCTTTTGCTGAGCTAGCCATAAAACGCTTACTAATACGACGACATTCTGCTGTGGCACTTTCAAGAGCGGCGACAAGGCGTTGTTTTTCTTTATCGATATCAATAGCACTCGCTTGGAAAATACTATCTAAAGAAGGTTGGGAGCTATCTTGCCACCCATAAGCCATTGCAATTCCCTGTGATACCGGAATCGCTTTAATTCTATTTTGCCGATATTGCCCAAAAATACCTTTCGCTTGCGCTTGTGACAAAATCACAGCCAGTTGCATTGACAATGTGACCATGAAAGATTCTTCGGTTTCATTAAACAACCGCTTTTCCCGCTGCTGTACCACCAGCACGCCTAATAATTGGCGACGATAGACCACGGGAACACCTAAGAAAGCTCTCAAGCGTTCTTCTTTAAGCTGAGGCAGGAATTTATACTGAGGGTGTTCACGAATATCGGCTAGATTGAGCATCTCAGACTGGCGCCCTACCGCCCCTACGACACCTTCATCAAAACCTAGACGAATAGCAATCCCGCTAGGTTTTTTTAACCCGCGGGTTGCCATTAAGTAATAGCATTGGCGAGGGTGATCGGCTAAATAAATGGAACAAACATCTGTTCTCATTGCTTTGCAAGTCTCATTCACCAACACTTCTAGCGCATCAGTCAAACTTGTCGCCATTGCAACTTTTTCGACAATTTCACGTAAACGCATCAACATAGGCTACTTTGCTCCACGCCTACGGTTATTAAAAGTGGGTCGTTGTGGTAATTTTTGTTCCTGTAAAGGCATTACTACGGGGGCGAATTCTTTCATGACACGCCGATAAACTTCACGTTTAAAAGAAACGACCTGCCTAACAGGATACCAATAACTGACCCATCGCCAGCCATCAAATTCTGGCGATTTACTGCGCTGCACGTTTATATCGGCATCATTACATTGAAGTTGGAGTAAAAACCAACGCTGTTTCTGCCCAATACAAACAGGTTTTGTATCCCAACGCACCAAACGCTTGGGTAATTTGTAACGTAACCAATTACGGGTAGATGCCAATAACCTGACATCTTTACGCTGTAGCCCGACTTCTTCGTATAGCTCACGATACATCGCCTGTTCCGGCGATTCCCCAGGATTGATGCCTCCTTGAGGAAATTGCCATGAGTGCTGACCATAGCGGCGGGCCCATAAAACTTGCCCTTGCCGATTACAAATTACAATTCCTACATTCGGGCGGTAGCCATCATCATCAATCACAGACTACCTCAATAACCAAATTTGAAAGATGCCTAATTGTTTCACACATACCTAAACTGGTAAACCTATATCAATACAGTTTGCAGATATGCCTGAAGTCACTACAATAGTGAACATCTCAACGGGGTGCCGAATTTATTTAGGCTGAGAAATAACCCGTAGAACCTGATCCGGTTAATACCGGCGTAGGGATTTGAGCCACCGCCTGCATATCTGCACCGGTTCCTCCTCAAATCCTGTGTCACTATCTTTTAGCGCAGGAAAAAGCATGTTTAAAAACAAAATTATAGCATCTATTCTTACCTTTAGTGCACTCAGTTTAAGTCAATTGGCATGGGCTGATAAACCAACGCTTACTGTTTATACCTACGATTCCTTTGCAGCAGAATGGGGACCGGGCCCACAAATTAAAAAGAATTTCGAAGCGCAGTGCGATTGTGAATTAAAAATAGTCGCACTGGGGGATGGCGTAGCTCTGCTAAACAGACTCAGAATGGAAGGAAAAAAAAGTAAAGCAGATGTAATTTTAGGATTAGATAATAATTTATTAGATTCTGCTGAAAAAACAGGCCTGTTTGCCCCTGCTGACATTAATACCAGCGCATTAAAACTCCCTATTTCATGGGATAGCTCAACTTTCATTCCTTATGACTATGGTTACTTTGCATTTATATATGACACTAATAAAATTAAACAACCACCAGCCAGCATGGATGCATTATTAAATAGTGAAAATAATTGGAAAATTATTTACCAAGACCCTCGAACCAGTACCCCTGGACTTGGCTTGATGCTGTGGATTGAAAAGCTGTATGGCGACAAATCTGCTGATGCATGGCAAAAAATGGCAGGCAAAACGCTTACCGTAACAAAAGGTTGGAGTGAAGCTTATGGCCTGTTCTTAAAAGGAGAAGGTGATTTTGTACTCAGTTATACCTCATCGCCGGGCTATCAAATGCTTAATGACCAAAAAGATAACTATGCTGCCGCCTTATTTAATGAAGGGCACTATATGCAAGTTGAAGTGGCTGCAAGGTTAAAAAACAGTCCAGAGCCTGAATTGGCAAAACAATTTTTACAGTTTGTCTTAACCCCTGAATTCCAAAATACTTTACCAACAACCAACTGGATGTATCCGGTCATTGATATTCCATTGCCAGAGGTCTATAACCAGTTACCTCTACCTGAAAAAGCCTTACAATTTAGTTCTCAAGAAGTGGCCAAAGAACGCCAAAATTGGACTCGTTTATGGCAAACCGCCGTCAGTCGCTAATTAATTTATCTCTACTACCGGGGGCGTTGGCCTCCGGATTACTGATTACCGTTGCACTCATTAGTTTTGGTGCTCTGTGGTTTTTTGCGCCTGAAATTTCAATGGCTGATATTATCAGCGATAACTATTTGTGGCATGTGATTGGTTTTACCTTTTGGCAGGCTTTTTTATCCGCTATTTTTTCTGTAGTCCCTGCTATTTTTCTCGCCAGAGCATTGCATCGCCGTCGTTTTTTTGGGCGAACTCTATTTTTACGCTTATGTGCAATGACGTTGGTTCTTCCTGTGTTAGTTGCCGTATTTGGTATTTTATCGGTTTACGGGCAAACGGGTTGGCTGGCTAAACTGTGCCAATTATTGGGGCTTAATTACAGTTTTTCGCCTTATGGCCTAAAGGGGATTTTGCTAGCACATGTCTTCTTTAATATGCCGCTAGCAACGCGTATGCTATTACAATCTTTAGAAAATATCGCTATTGAGCAACGGCAAATTGCAGCACAGCTGAGGTTTAATGAGTGGCAGCAATTTACCATTTTAGAATGGCCTTATTTACGGAGACAAATATTACCCACTGCTGCGTTAATTTTTATGCTGTGCTTTGCCAGCTTTGCGACTGTTCTCGCGTTGGGGGGTGGCCCAGCAGCTACGACCATCGAATTAGCTATTTACCAAGCACTTAATTATGATTTTGATTTAGGGCGAGCCACTATTTTAGCACTAATTCAACTCTTTTTCTGTGTCGGTTTGATGTTTATCTGCCACAGAGTAAATAGTGTATTTTCTGTTGGTTTTAGTCATCAGTCCCAATGGGTTGATCCTGCTGATAACACGTTTCGCCGCATTCGTGATTTTTTGCTCATCGCCGCTGCCATACTATTACTACTCCCCCCGCTGTTTGCGGTTATTTTCGATGGATTAAATGGGCAACTTTGGGCGGTATTGCAGCAACCCGCCTTATGGCAAGCCACGGCAACCTCAGTGTTTATTGCACTGTGTGCTGGCGCTGTCTGTGTGGTACTAACCTTAATGTTGTTATGGAGCAGCCGCGAATTGCGCTTACGCCAAGCAGCTCGTTTAGGGCAAGCCATAGAGCTTAGCGGGTTAATTATTTTAGCCATGCCGGGTATCGTCCTCGCGACAGGTTTTTTTATCTTTTTTAATGAAACGATAGGCTTACCTGAATCCCCTTACCCATTAGTTATCATGACTAACGCTTTGTTGGCCATTCCTTATGCGTTAAAAGTATTAGAAAACCCCATGCGAGACAGTGCTGAACGCTATAACCCGTTATGCCAATCACTCGATATTTCGGGTTTTAATCGTTTGCGAATTATTGAATTGAAAGCACTACGCAAACCAATCGCTCAAGCTCTTGCGTTTGCCTGTGTTATCTCAATTGGTGATTTTGGTGTCGTCGCGTTATTTGGCAATGATAACTTCCGCACGCTCCCTTATTATCTTTATCAGCAAATAGGGGCTTACCGATCAAACGATGGTGCAGTGACAGCCATGCTATTGTTATTGCTTTGTTTTTACTTATTTAGCTTGATTGAACGTATTTCAGGAAAACATCATGATTAAATTGACTCAGCTAGATTACCAATACGACAACCTGACAATGTCGTTTGATTTTTCTGTTCAATTTGGTGAATCTGTTGCTGTTATGGGGCCTAGTGGTGCAGGGAAAAGTACGCTATTAAGTTTGATTAGCGGCTTTCAATTCCCCAATAATGGTACGATTGAGCTTAATGGCGAAGACCATACCTTTAGCCCCCCCGCTAAGCGCCCTGTTTCTATGCTATTTCAAGAAAATAATTTATTTTCACACCTGACGATCCGGCAAAATATTGGCCTTGGGTTACAACCCAATTTGCGCCTCAATAAAACGCAAATTCAGCAAGTTGAGCAAATGGCGAGTCGTGTCAGCCTGAGCGAATGTTTAGATAGGTTACCGGTGCAACTGTCGGGGGGGCAACGACAACGTGCGGCATTAGCACGCTGCATGATCCGTAATCAACCGATTTTACTGCTCGATGAACCCTTTTCTGCTCTCGACCCTGCATTACGCCGAGAAATGCTACTATTACTCAAGGAAATTTGTGCGGAGAAATCAATCACGCTGTTAATGGTTTCTCATAATGTTGATGATGCCCTACAAATTGCCCCGAGAACACTGGTTATTGCAGAGGGCAAAATTGCTTACGATGGCGATACCCAAAGCCTATTACAAGGGCAAAGTGCAGCATCTGCTTTATTGAGTATTACAGCCGTTTCTAATAATTAGCACTGTATAAATTCACACTATTCGCGTATATTTATCCTAACTATTTTTATGCGAGTAGCCTAATGACCCAACTCATCGCCCCAGCGGAAAGAGGCTTTATCCTTAGCCGGCACTGGAGAGACACCCGTCACGGTGTCGAGGTCTCTTATTGGCTACTCACTGATAACCAACCACAAAAGGTCACTGTTCCATATCAAAAAGCGATTGGTTTTTTAGCTGAATCTCAATTTCCTCGAGTAAAACACCTATTAGATGAACAACCCAATATTACCTATCGGCTTCTTGAATTAATTGATTTTAAACGTGAAAAGGTCTATGCGATTTATTGCCACCAATATCGACAATTACAGAACCTTGAAAAAAATTGCAACGAATTGGGTGTTGAATTATTAGAAACCGATATTCGCCCAAGTGAACGGTATCTAATGGAACGCTTTATCGCGGCCTCTGTCTGGTTTTCTCGAAATCAGCAAGGGGAGTTTCAACTAAAACCTTGCGAAGGCTACCGCCCCTTAGTCAAGGCCGTTTCCCTTGATATCGAAACCAGCCAACATGGTGAACTCTATTCTATAGGGCTGTCTGGCTGTGGTGACAACGTGGTATTTATGTTGGGGCCAGAACAAGGGCCTGCATTGAGCGCTGAACATCGCTTAATCTATGTGAATAGCCGCCCGCAATTACTTCATAAACTCAATGAATGGCTTCACCAATACGACCCTGATGCCATCATTGGTTGGAACCTAATCCAATTCGACCTACAAGTATTACAAAAACATGCAGAGCGTTATGGCATCCCCTTATTGTTTGGCCGGCAAAGCAAAAAGCTGGAATGGCGAGAGCATGGATTTAAACAAGGCGTCTTTTTTGCCGCTGCTGAAGGCCGGTTAATTATTGATGGTATCGATGCATTAAAAGCAGCGACCTGGAGTTTTCCATCATTTAGTTTAGAGTCTGTCGCCCAAGCGCTACTTGGTGAAGGTAAAGCGATTGATACCCCTTATGACCGAATGGATGAGATCAACCGTCGTTTCGCTCACGATAAACCTGCTTTAGCTCACTACAATATTCAGGACTGTATTTTAGTCCATCGAATCTTTGAAAAAACCGATTTAATGGCTTTCTTGCAGGAACGTTCAACGGTAACAGGTCTTGCTGTTGATAAAATGGGGGGCTCTGTAGCTGCATTCTCACACCTTTATATTCCCCGCTTACACCGACTTGGTTTCGTTGCGCCCAACCTCACAGAACAAAAAATGCAACTGAACCCCGGGGGCTTTGTCATGGACTCCGAACCCGGGTTATATGACTCCGTATTAGTTTTGGACTACAAAAGCCTATATCCTTCAATTATTAGAACTTTTCTCATCGACCCTGCAGGTATGATTGACGGGTTAGCACACCCTAACCTTGCACATTCGGTTCCCGGTTTTCGCCAAGCTTGGTTTTCTCGCACAACCCACTGTTTACCCGATATTGTCAGCCATATCTGGCAAGAGCGGGATAAAGCCAAAAAAGAGCATAATGCACCACTATCCCAAGCGCTAAAAATTATTATGAACGCATTTGCTGGAGTATTAGGAGCTGAAGGATGCCGTTTTTTTGACCCAAGACTGACCGCATCAATCACCATGCGTGGCCATGAAATTATGCGTACAACCAAACGCTTGATTGAGTCACAGGGTTACCAAGTTATTTATGGAGATACCGACTCCACGTTTGTATGGTTACGTGATGCTCACAATGAAGAACAAGCGCAAAAAATTGGCTTTGCTTTACGTGATTACGTAAATAGTTGGTGGAAAAAACATTTAGCAGAAGAATGGCAATTAGAAGGCGTTTTAGAGCTCGAGTATGAAACCCATTACCGCAGATTTTTGATGCCCACCGTACGTGGTGCCGAAATGGGGAGCAAAAAGCGCTATGCAGGATTGAGTAAAGACACCATGGTATTTAGAGGGCTGGAAACCATTCGTTCAGACTGGACACCATTAGCTCAAATATTCCAAAAAGAGCTCTATACCCGTATTTTTTATCACCAACCTTACCGTGAATATATTCGTGAGTATGTCCAAAATATTCGTTCGGGCCAATATGATGACCGTTTAGTTTATCGTAAGCGTCTGCGCCGAAAATTGACTGATTACCAAAAAAATGTTCCTCCGCATGTTCGAGCCGCTCGTACTGCTGATGACTATAATTTAAAATTACAGCGCCCTTTGCAATACCAAAATGGCGGTTGGATAAACTATATTATTACTCAGGCGGGGCCTGAACCATTGGAAATCATCACGGCAAAACCGGATTACGAACATTATATATCCAAACAAATCAAACCGATAGCAGATGCTATCTTGCCTTTCTTACAGGATGACTTTGATACCCTGCTAACTGGGCAAATTACCCTTTTGTTTTAAAATTTATTCTACCTTTGATGTTTTTTTAACAGGTGACGATAGCCTTCGGTTGAATTAATATATCGCCCCTTTGGTGTCTCGCACGTCTGGCTACACAAATTATGCGTGATAATCAACAATACTCATTATAATTCAAATAGACTGACTCATTGTCCCGGCCACAAGCCCAGCAAACGCCTTAGTGCTCACTTTGCTGCAATTTGAATGATTAAATGTGTATAATTAATCATCAGGTAACGACTATTTTTAAAATAATTCGAACTCTTCCTTGTGTAACTATTAATGAGTTACACCAACACTGGGCGAAGACACTGATAAAAATTGTCTTAAAAAATCTAAAAAATAAACTCTCAATTTTATGGAATTAAGTTAAATCTATGCCATTTACTCTTGGTCAACGCTGGATCAGCGATACAGAAAGCGAACTTGGATTAGGTGCCGTCGTGGCAATTGATGCCCGTATGGTAACGTTGCTTTTCCCTGCCAGTGGCGAAAACCGCCTATACTCTAGCAGCGATGCCCCTATTACCCGAGTGATGTTTAATGAAGGTGATACCATTACCAGCCACGAAGGCTGGCAACTTCAAGTTCAAAGCATTGAAGAAGATAAAGGATTATTGACTTACATCGGCACACGTTTAGATACGCAAGAAACCGGTGTGAGCCTTAGAGAGGTGTTCCTCGACAGCAAGCTCACATTCAATAAGCCGCAAGATCGTCTATTTGCTGGGCAAATTGACCGTATGGATCGCTTTGCTTTACGCTTTCGTGCGCGCAAATTTCAAAGTGAGCAAGTCAAACACCAAGCGACAGGCCTACGCGGTATTCGTGCAAGCCTGATCCCACACCAATTACATATTGCCAATGAAGTGGGAAAACGCCACCATCCGCGCGTATTACTCGCTGACGAAGTGGGCTTAGGTAAAACCATTGAAGCGGGGATGATTATCCACCAGCAATTAATGGCAGGCCGTGCAGAGCGCGTCTTAGTTATCGTTCCTGATAGCTTACAACACCAATGGCTGGTTGAGATGCTGCGCCGCTTTAATCTGCGTTTTTCTTTGTTTGATGATAGCCGTTACAGTGAAGCACAACATGATAGCGATAACCCATTTGAAACAGAACAACTCGTTCTGTGTTCACTGGATTTTGTCCGCCGTAATAAGCAGCGTTTTGACCAATTAGTTGAAGCGGGCTGGGATATGATGGTTGTCGATGAAGCTCACCACTTACAGTGGAGCGAAACTGCCCCGAGCCGCGAATATCAAGTTATTGAAACATTAGCTGAAAATATCCCGTCTATTTTGCTATTAACGGCAACACCGGAACAACTTGGCCAAGAAAGTCACTTCGCTCGCCTGCGTTTACTTGACCCTAGCCGCTTCCATGATTACCAGGAGTTTATTGCTGAGCAAGAAAACTACCGCCCTGTTGCTGATGCGGTTTCGCTGTTACTGTCAGGTGATAAACTAACTAATGACCAGCAAAATTTACTTAATGAGCTAATCAAAGAACAAGATATCGAACCACTATTAAAGGCTGCAAACCTTGAAAGTGAAGACGGCAATGCCGCACGCCAAGAACTGATCAACATGTTAATGGATCGCCATGGTACCAGCCGACTGTTGTTCAGAAATACCCGTAATGGTGTCAAAGGTTTCCCTCGCCGTGAGTTGCATTCACTAAAAATGCCATTGCCCACCCAATACCAAACTGCAATTAAAGTGGCAGGTATTATGGGCAGTAAAAAAGACGTTGAAACTCGTGCAAAAGAAATGCTCTACCCTGAGCAAATTTACCAAGAGTTTGAAGGTGAAAATGCCACTTGGTGGAACTTTGACCCACGTGTTGAATGGTTAATGGGCTTTTTGACCGCAAACCGCCATGAAAAAGTGTTAGTAATCTGCGCGAAAGCCGCAACCGCACTACAATTGGAGCAAGTGTTACGCGAACGCGAAGCGATTCGTGCTGCCGTGTTCCATGAAGGGTTATCACTATTAGAGCGTGACCGAGCCGCTGCCTATTTTGCATCTCAAGAAGAAGGCGCGCAGGTGCTACTGTGTTCTGAAATCGGCTCTGAAGGGCGTAACTTCCAATTTGCAAACCAGTTGGTGATGTTCGACCTACCGTTTAATCCAGACTTACTTGAGCAGCGCATCGGCCGTTTAGACCGTATTGGCCAAAGCCGTGATATCAGCATTCATGTGCCTTATTTAGAAAATACCGCTCAATCTGTATTGATCCGTTGGTACCACGAAGGCTTAGATGCCTTTGAACATACCTGCCCAACAGGCCGAGCTATCTACGATAAATACTACCAACCATTGCTGCAATTTATGGCTGAACCGACAGTCACTGAAGGTTTTGATGATTTTATTAAAACCTGCCGCGCAGAGCATGACAGCTTAAAATTGCAATTAGAACAAGGCCGTGACCGCTTACTTGAAATGCATTCAAACGGTGGCGAGTCAGGTAATCAGTTAGCTGAAGAAATTAGCGAAGGCGATAACGATACTGAATTGGTTAACTTTGCGCTCAATCTTTTTGATATCGTTGGCATTAATCAAGAAGACAAAAGTGATAACTTGATTATCCTAACGCCTTCTGACCATATGTTAGTACCTGATTTCCCAGGACTTCCTCAAGATGGCTGCACCATCACGTTTGATAGAGAGCAAGCGCTTTCCCGTGAAGATACGCAATTTATCAGCTGGGAACACCCTATTATTCGTAATGGTTTAGATTTAGTGTTATCTGGCGATACAGGCAGCTGTGCGGTTTCTTTACTGAAAAACAAAGCGCTGCCTGTTGGCACCTTATTGACTGAACTCATTTACGTTGTGGAAGCTCAAGCACCTAAGAACCTGCAAATCAGCCGGTTCTTACCAGCAACTCCAGTACGCTTATTAATTGATTTAAAAGGTAATAACTTATCATCTCAAGTTGAGTTTGAAAGTTTTAACCGTCAATTAAATGCCATTAACCGCCATATGGCGAGCAAACTGGTAAATGCAGTACAAAATGAGGTTCATTCGGTATTACGCTTATCTGAGCCGATGATCGAAAAAGAAGCCAAAGCATTGATAGAAAATGCAAAAGAAGCGGCTGATAAAGCGCTGACGTTGGAGCTTTCTCGTTTAGAAGCACTCAAAGCGGTCAACCCAAATATCCGAGATGAAGAGCTTGATATTATTGAAGAAGAGCGTCAGCAACTGATGACCAATATCGACCAAGCCACATGGCGCCTAGATGCCATTCGCTTAGTTGTGGTAACTCATCAGTAAACTATGATAATCAAACCATATTGTTCTATATGGTTTGATAATTAATTTAAAATCTACAACTCGAACTAATTATTTTATTTCGTACTTTTGCGTAATAAAAATAGGGTTGCCCTAAGTAATTCGAGTTGTAGGTAGGCAGCAAACGAAGATATCTTGGGGAGCATACATAAGTACGTGACCCGAGTAGCTGAGTGAAGCTAACACCCCTACAACTTGAAGTATGACGGGTAATTGAATGATACCGTACAATCCACCGCTAGAACCTTGGCTCCACATCCTCTATCAAGACGACCATATCATTGTCGTCAACAAGCCAAGCGAACTACTTTCTGTTCCCGGAAAAGCCCCTGAGCACCACGATAGCATTATGAGCCGTATTCAACGTGATTTTCCTGCTGCTGAATCCGTACATCGCTTAGATATGGCGACCAGTGGCGTCATGGTTGTGGCACTGCACAAAAAGGCTGAGCGTGAGCTCAAACGTCAATTTAGGGAGCGTGAGCCCAAAAAATTCTATATTGCTCGTGTCTGGGGACATTTAGAAAAAGAAGAAGGCTTGATTGATTTGCCGCTAATTTGCGATTGGCCAAACCGCCCTAAGCAAAAGGTGTGTTTCGAAACAGGGAAATCGGCACAAACTGAATACCAAGTATTACAATACGAAGAACAAGCGACACGCGTGAAGCTTTCACCCATTACGGGTCGTTCTCACCAACTGAGAGTCCATATGTTAGCTTTAGGCCACCCAATATTAGGCGACCGTTTCTATGCTCACGATGAAGCCAAAGCGCTCGCCCCTCGCTTACAATTACATGCTCAGGAGTTATATATCACCCATCCTGAATATGGCACACCAATGCATTTTACCTGCCCACCAGATTTTTAACGCTAGATTTATTTGATCGTTTGATTAATTTTCCCTCCCCCTACCATACCCTAAATAGTTTGTATCGCTGTTAGGCGGTAAAAGAGCAAATCCCTAGGAGCATACAGCCGTATGTGACTAGGGGTTCGTGATACAACGAGCGCTACATGCAGAAAAATGTACATTGCCTACTAGAGTAAATTCTCATTTTATTTGGATGAGTAAATTTTTTGTTTTCAATTATTCCCCTGATTTCCCCTAAATAGTTCGTGCTACCACACGGCGTCGATTGAGCGAATCCCTAGGAGCGTAGATAACTACGTGACTAGGGTGCGCGAGCGCAGCCAACAACGCTGCGGCGCGAAATATGACGGGGAAATTTATTTGAAGCCGAGCTCCTTCTTAACTAAGTCATAAGCGGCTTGGATAGACTGCGCCTTTTGCTTAGCAATCTCCATCATCTCTGGCGGCAAACCTTTCGCAACCAGTTTATCGGGGTGATGTTCGCTCATCAGTTTACGATAGGCTCGCTTAATTTTTGTTGGGTCATCACTAGGAGACACGCCAAGCACTTTACAAGCATCTTCAAGGGTTGGGCCATTTGATTGCTGATAATACCCTCCTGATTGCTGCTGAGAGTATCCTTGGCCAAATTGGCGACCACTTTGGATCATATCCAAGAACTGTTCAAACTGAACCTTAGAAATACCGAGCTCTTCGGCAATAATAAACAACACTTTTCGTTCGTTCGGGTGTAATTGTCCATCAGCAAAAGCAGCTTGTAATTGAATTTCCAGAAACATCTGAATCAAGTCAAAACGGCCATAACAGGCCATACGTAATTGCTTTAATACATCACGCAATGGAAAGTTAGGGGATTTGCCTTCTCTAAATGCTTGTTGAGCCGCTTTTCGTGTTTCTCCATGCAATTGCATTCTGTCCATTAAATTGGTCGCAAGCTGAATATCTGTCTCGGTTACACGGCCTTTGGATTTCGTTAAATGCCCCAAAATTTGGAAGGTACTCGCAAAGAAAATGATTTGGCGATCTCGCTTATTCATTCTCCCTGCAAATTTACGTTGAATCGATGCTTTATCAAAACCATGCCCAATAATTAACCCAACTAGCGCTCCCCAAAAGCCCAATCCAGAGACGATTGCGAGTATAACGCCAATAATTTTGCCCCAATAGTGCATATATCCCTCAATTCTTCAATGCTCAAAATGCAATTTTGCATTATCATACTATTCATTCAGCTCTATGCATAACTACCCGCGCGTAAAGTTTCTTACATTATACTGGCGCAAAGTGGTTGGCTAAGTTAGTCTTTGAGCGTTTGCTGGCGATGCCAATGATGACGGAACCCCATATTTAATGATGAAAAAAAGCTATCCAACACTACTCGCCACCATGGTATGGGCGGCAATTTATAGTCAGCAAGCGCATGCTGACCTTGCACAGCAGTGTATGCTGGGTGTCCCTGTTTACACCAAACCGATTGTAAAAGGTGACCCTAACAACCTGCCGATTCACATTACCGCTGAAGATGTCCGTGGTGAATACCCTAATTTTGTTGAATATGAAGGTAATGTCGATATTCAACAAGGGAACCAAACATTAACCGCTGATAACGTTAAACTCACACAAACAGAAACAGCGGGTGAACTTCCTGTACGCGAAGTAACAGCCACCGGTAATGTGCACTACGATGACCCACAAATTATCTTAAAAGGCCCTTCTGCGTGGTCTAACTTAGATAATAAAAACACTGATGTGAATGACGGTAACTACATGATGGTAGGCCGTCAGGGGCGTGGTGATGCGACGAAAATGAAAATGCGTGGTGAAAACCGTTACTCTATTATGGAAAACGGTACATTCACAACCTGTTTACCCGGCAATAATAGCTGGAGCGTCGCGGGCTCTGAAGTCATTATCGACCGCGAAGAAGAAGTTGCTGAAATTTGGCATGCGCGCTTTAAAGTGGGTGACGTGCCTATTTTCTATAGCCCATATATGCAATTACCGATTGGCAATAAGCGCCGTTCAGGTTTTTTAATTCCGACGGGAAGTTATTCAAGTAACGATGGGCTAGAGTTCTCATTACCCTATTATTGGAATATTGCACCAAACTACGATGCCACAATTACACCGCAATTTATGACCCACCGTGGTGTAAAATTAAATAATGAATTCCGCTACCTTATTGCTCCAGGTACAGGCACCGTGGCCTTTGATTTTCTAAATCATGACCGTGCTTATATCAAAGACAAAGAACGTGGTAAGCGTGAAGATCGTGATAGCGATGACCGTTGGTTATTCTACTGGCGCCATTCTGGGACTTACGCGGGGCACTGGAACTTCAGCTCTGACTATACCAAAGTGAGCGACCCTAGCTATTTTACTGACTTTAGTTCCCAGTACGGTAGCACCACTGATGGCTACGCTACGCAAAAATTCAGTGCAGGTTATTCAGATACAAACTGGAATGCGAAAGTCACTCACAAGCAATTCCAAATTTTTGCAGATAACCCCAACAAGCGCGCTTATAAAGCAGAGCCACAAGTGGACTTCAATTATTATAAAAATAATTTAGGTGCTTTTGATGTGCATACTTACGCACAAGCTGCTCGTTTTACAAGTGTGGGTAAAAATAACCCAGACGCAACTCGCTTACACATTGAACCAGAAGTAAACCTGCCATTGTCTAATGGTTGGGCAAATATGAATAACAGCATCAAATTGTATGCGACTCATTACGACCAAGATATTCCTCGCTCGAATACGGATACTAGCTTAGAAAAAAATGTTACGCGTGTTCTACCCATGTTTAAAAGCGATGCAAAAGTTGTCTTCGAACGAGACCTTTTCCAAGGCAGCGATTTCGTTCAAACATTAGAACCACGTGTCCAATATTTGTATATTCCGTATAAAGATCAAGATAATATCAATAACTTTGACTCTTCATTGCTGCAGTCAGACTATAGCGGCTTATTCCGTGACCGGATTTACAGTGGCCTTGACCGTATCGCCTCTGCAAACCAGTTCACCACAGGTGTTACAACACGTGTTTATGACGATACTTTAGCTGAGCGCTTTAACTTCTCTGTGGGGCAAATTTATTACTTTGAACGCCCACGTGCTGGTGATTCAAATCGCCCAATAGATGATAAAAGCAACACAGGTTCATTATTGTGGGCCACTGACTCTATGTGGCGAATTGATGATAACTGGGGCTTGCGTGGTGGGTTACAATATGACCGCCGTCTCGGTAATGTCACAATGGGGAATGCGGTTGCAGAATACCGTTTAGATGCCGATCGTTTAGTTCAGTTGAACTACCGTTTCGTTGACCGTGATTATATTCAAGCAACCTTCCGTCGCGAAGATACTGCGAATGGTGGCTATACCTATACACTGCCTGAATACCAACGCGGTATTTCACAAGTGGGTGCTGTCATGAGTTGGCCATTAAGCGAGCGTTGGGGCTTTGTAGGTTCATATTATTATGATACCAAACAACAGCAACCTGCGAGCCAACTGGTTGGTTTGCAATACAATACTTGTTGCTGGGCAGTCAATCTTGGCTATGAACGTAAGATAGTTGGTTGGCAAAAAGAGAAGTTTAGCAGTGAATATGACAATAAATGGTCAATCAATGTGGAACTTAGAGGCCTAAATAACAATCATAGTTTAGGTAGTCAGAAAATGTTAGAAAGTGGCATTATGCCTTATCAACGTGCTTTCTGATAAAAATAACATAAATTTACTCTAAATAATTCGAGTCGCTAGGAGCATACATAAGTATGTGACTAGTGCGAACGAACGCAGTCAACAACACTGCAACTTGAAGTATGACGAGTAAAAAAGAGATTAGCCCGCTTTTGCGGAATCAAAGTCAATATTTATAGGACCATTATGAAGAATTGGAGAACGCTTATTCTGGGACTGATGTTCGCAAGCTCCACTGCTTTGGCTGCGCCTCAGCAAATGGATAAAGTCGCTGCGGTCGTCAATAACGGTGTTGTGCTGGAAAGTGACGTCCAGAATATGATCAACACAGTAAAACTGAATGCTCAGAACGCACGTCAACAAGTGCCTGATGATCAAACTCTGCGTCATCAGATCCTCGAGCGTCTCGTTATGGATAACATCATTTTGCAAATGGCTAGCCAAATGCAAATCAATATTCCAGATGAAGCCGTGGATGCAACTATTACTGATATCGCTCGTCAAAACGGTTTAACACTGCAGCAAATGCAACAACGCTTAACCGCAGATGGCATCAATATGAATCAATATCGTAGCGAAATTCGTAAAGAGATGCTGATCGCTGAAGTGCGTAACAATGAAGTTCGCCGCCGCGTTACCATTTTGCCTCAAGAGGTTGATTCTCTTGCAGAGCAAATGAGCTCACAAGCCAATTATGAAATGGGCGTTAATCTAAGCCATATCTTGATCCCGTTGGCAGAAAACCCAACGCAAGAACAACTAAAAAACGCTGAAGCATTAGTGAATAAAATTTTAGCTGAACTGAAAAAAGGCGGAGATTTTGGTAAATTAGCTATCGCTTATTCAGCAGACCCTCAAGCGCTGAAAGGCGGTAATATGGGTTGGTCACGCCTACAAGAATTGCCTGTTGTCTTTGCTGAACAGCTGAAAAATGCGAAAAAAGGCGATATTGCTGGCCCAATTCGTTCCGGTGTCGGCTACCATATTTTACGCGTAAATGATGTAAGTGGTGGCAGCCAACCGATTTCTGTCACAGAAGTGAAAGCACGTCACATCTTAATTAAGTCATCACCAATTATGGATGATGCACAGGCAAGACAAAAATTAACTAAAATTGCTCAGGAAATTCGTTCAGGCAAAGTTTCATTTGAAGATGCAGCAAAAGAGAATTCTGAGGATCCAGGTAGCGCATTAAAAGGTGGTGAATTAGGTTGGAATATGCCTGATGTCTACGACCCGGCTTTCCGTGATGCATTAATGAGACTGAATAAAGGCGAATTAAGCCAACCTGTTCAATCAAATTTTGGTTGGCACTTAATCCAATTAGAAGACACTCGTAACGTTGATAAAACAGATGCGGCACAAAAAGACCAAGCGTACCGCCTGCTATTCAACCGTAAATTTAATGAAGAAGCACAGAGCTGGATGCAAGAACAACGTGCTTCCGCTTATGTGAAAATGGTTGATGGCCGTGACAGCCAGTCTACAGATGAAAAATCAAATTAAGCCTATTGTCATCACTCCCGGCGAACCTGCCGGGATTGGTCCTGACCTACTGATTCAGCTTGCTCAACAGCAATGGCCTGTTGAGCTGGTTGCCTGTGTTGATCCTGAATTGTTACGCCAGCGTGCCAAAGCGCTGAATTTGCCACTGACATTAACCGAATATATCCCTAATACCGTCACTAAAGTACAACCTGCGGGTAGTTTATCCGTTCTACCTGTTCATTTAGCAACGGCTGCAAAGGCAGGTGTACTTAACGTTGATAATGGCCAATATGTCGTAGAAAGCTTAACAAAAGCCTGTGACGGCTGTTTAAAGGCTGAATTCTCAGCCATAGTCACAGGGCCTGTACATAAAGGCATCATTAATGATGCTGGCGTACCATTTAGCGGCCACACTGAATTCTTTGCAGAAAAAAGTGGCTGTGAACGCGTTGTTATGATGCTAGCTACCGAAGAACTGCGTGTTGCATTAGCCACAACGCATTTGCCACTCAAGGACGTGTCAGCTGCCATCACTCAACAGAGCCTGAATGAAGTCATCACGATTTTACACCATGATTTACAAACAAAATTTGGTATTGAAAAACCAGCCATCTATGTTTGTGGTTTAAATCCACATGCAGGAGAAGGCGGGCACATGGGTACCGAAGAAATTGATACGATAGAGCCCGCGCTCGAAAACCTGCGCACAAAAGGGATTAATTTGATTGGGCCATTGCCTGCAGATACCTTATTTCAAGCTAAGTATTTAGACCATGCAGACGCAGTGTTAGCAATGTATCACGATCAGGGCCTTCCTGTGTTAAAATACCAAGGTTTTGGCAGAGCAGTAAATATTACTCTCGGCCTGCCTTTTATCCGTACCTCTGTCGACCATGGCACAGCCCTTGAACTCGCTGGTACGGGTCATGCTGATGTGGGAAGTTTTATCACCGCATTAAAGTTAGCTATCCAAATGACATCTAAGAATACATGAATAATCGAGTCCATCAGGGGCACTTTGCCCGCAAACGCTTCGGGCAGAACTTTTTAACTGACCAATTTATTATCGACAGCATCGTGGATGCCATGAACCCGCTGCCGGGTCAGTCCATTGTAGAAATTGGTCCCGGCTTAGGTGCCTTAACCGAACCTGTCGGTAGCCGAATCGATAAAATGACTGTAGTTGAACTTGACCGTGACCTTGCAGCACGCTTACACGTTCACCCTCAGCTAAAAGATAAATTAACTATCATTCAGCAAGATGCAATGACAGTAGATTTTGGTGAATTAGCCAAACAAGCAGGTCAACCCCTGCGCGTTTTTGGTAACTTGCCTTACAATATCTCTACACCATTAATGTTCCATCTATTCACATTCACCAACTCCATTGCTGACATGAACTTCATGCTGCAAAAAGAAGTGGTGAATCGTCTGGTCGCAGGCCCTGGCAGCAAAGCCTTTGGCCGCTTGAGTGTCATGGCACAATATTACTGTAATGTGGTGCCTGTGTTAGAAGTACCGCCGACTGCATTTACACCCGCACCAAAAGTAGATTCTGCCATTGTTAGGTTGATTCCTCATCGTGAAAACCCATATCCGGTAAAAGACATTAAATTTTTAAGTCGCATTACCACACAAGCTTTCAATCAACGCCGTAAAACTGTTCGTAACAGTCTTGGGGATTTATTCAGCGTTGAAGAGTTAACAGAACTGGGTATTGATTTAAGCACTCGAGCAGAAAATATTTCTGTTGAACAATATTGTAAAATGGCAAACTATCTCTCTAACCGTTCAGAATAGTCTGTTGAAGGAGGCACTATGCTTAATGAGCCGAATGTTAGCATCCAAGTTCAGAGTGTCTATATAGAAAGCCAATCTCAACCCGATATTGCGAGATATGTGTTTGCTTACACAATCTGCATTCGTAATTTAGGGCGGGAACCTATCCAATTAATGAGCCGTTATTGGCTCATTACTAACAGTGATGGCCATAAAACCGAAGTTCAAGGTGAAGGAGTAGTGGGTGAACAACCCCTTATTCAGCCAGGAAAAGAATATCGTTATACCAGTGGCGCAATCCTTGAAACACCAATGGGTACGATGGAAGGTTATTATGTGATGATAAGTACGCAAGGGGACAGTTTCCACGTTGATATCCCTGCTTTTCGTCTTGCCATCCCAACACTGATTAATTAATTATGTCGACATATTTAGTAGGTGATATTCACGGTTGCTATCGTGAACTCCGTGACTTGATGGAAAGTGTTCATTTTGATCCAACCAAAGACACATTATGGTTAACAGGCGATCTCGTTGCTCGCGGAGCTGAATCACTGCAAGTTTTACGCTATGTAAAAAGCCTTGGCTCAGCCGTACGTCTAGTGCTTGGTAACCATGATCTCCATCTGTTGGGAATTTACTGTAAGATCAGTCGCAATAAACCCAAAGATCACCTCGATGAGTTATTACATGCCCCTGATCTTGACGAACTGATCAATTGGTTACGTCGCCAACCTTTATTACAAATTGATGAAGAAAAAAAGATCTTGATGACCCATGCCGGTATGACTCCGCAATGGGATATCAAAACAGCACGCATGTGTGCAAGAGAAGTTGAAGCAGTGCTTTCCAGTGATGCATATCCACTATTTATCGACTCCATGTATGGTGATATGCCAAATAACTGGTCTGAAAGCCTAATGGGGCTAGCACGCTTGCGTTTTAGTACCAATGCCTTAACACGTCTGCGCTACTGTTTTCCGAACGGGCAATTAGATATGATTTGCAAGGAAAACCCCAAAAAGGCACCTGCCCCACTAAAACCGTGGTTCGATCTACCAAGCCAAATTCCTGATGATTACTCGGTATTTTTTGGTCACTGGGCATCGCTCGAAGGAAAATGTACCCCCGATAACGTCTATGCTTTAGATACTGGGTGCTGCTGGGGAGGAGACTTGACGCTATTCCATTGGGAAACCAAGCAGTATCACCGCCAAAAGTCATATCAAAAACGCCGCAAAGAATAACTTTTTATATGATCAACTGTAAGTTATAGCAAAATGGCGCAATTAAGCGCCATTTTGTGATCAAACCAAAAATTAAGCTCTTTTGGTTAGGATCTCAAAACAATAACCATGGGTATTGTTTTCATCAGCTTCATGGTATTCCGTAAAAATAGAATCCCATTCATCAGGCTCATAAGTTGGAAAATGGGTATCACCAATAACTTCGGCATCAACATGAGTCAAATAGAGTTTATTCGCTAATGGTAAAAATTGTTGATAAACTTTACCACCGCCAATCACCATCACTTCATCAACATTTTCAATTGCTTGTGCCGCGGCTAACGCTTCTTCAATTGACGTTACCCAAATCACATCAGAATCAGTGCCAGGAACACTGCTTAATACAATATTTACACGTTGTGGTAATGGGCGCCCAATAGATTCATAGGTCACACGCCCCATGATAACCGGTTTATTTAACGTATTTCGTTTGAACCACGCTAGATCCCCCGGCAAATTCCAAGGCATCGCTTTTTCCATGCCGATAACCTGATCGATCGCCATTGCTGCGATTAAGCTAATATTCATCTATTCACCTTAGAAACAAGATATAAAAATTGAGCACACTATACGGAAAGAGAATTGTTTCGTCGACTAAATTTAAGCTTCCTTAAACAGGTTTGAATCACTTATACTCAAATTGATAAACTTACGACTAAAAATAACATGAAAAAACAAAATGAACCCTCTGATATCAGCCTAAATACGAGTATTTAGTCGGTCATTTTTATTTACCAACATTGAACGGGAAAAGAGATCAAAAATGTACGAAACGAGTATTATGGTTGCGACCATCGCGGCACTCGGTATGCTTTCTCCAGGGCCTGACTTCTTTTTAATTGTCAAAAACTCAGCTCGCTATCAACGCTCTGCGGCATTAATGTCTGCATGTGGTGTGATAGTCGCTATCGCGTTGCATATGTCCTACTGCGTTGCGGGCCTAGCTGTTTTAATTACCACCACACCTTGGCTGTTTAATATCTTAAAATACGCAGGTGCGGCCTATTTAATTTGGATCGGTGTCAAAAGCTTACTTCCGCAATCCGGCCATAGCGTTGATCTTACGACTAGTAAACACGAAATTGTTTCATTCAAGAAAGCTTTTATGCAAGGTTTTCTCTGTAATGTATTAAACCCCAAAGCCACGCTATTCTTTTTAGCCGTCTTCACTCAAGTATTAGATGTTAATTCTACCGTCGGTGAAAAATTATGGTTTGCCTTTATTATTTGGGGCTTAGCTGTCATTTACTGGCCAATATTAGTCTTTTTGATCCAAAGTGCCCCTGTAAGAAAAGGCCTAGCAAAAGTACAAACCTATGTTGATAAGGTTCTCGGGGTGGTATTAATCGCCTTTGGTGTTCGAGTGGCGCTAAGCTAGCCTTATTAGCTCCCATCAAAAAAGCAGGCTAAATGCCTGCTTTTTAAATATTCAATATTGTTGTAATACGAATTATTGCATTGTGTCTTGCGGTGCAACAACCAACTGCCCCACTGAACCTAAATCCGCTTTTTCCAAGTTTTGACTATAGAATAAAAAAGGAAAGTGGTTATAGGATGGCTGCATCATTTCCACTAATAATTCAACGCGACCATCAACCCATACCGTATCTTTCCAGCCATAGTCTTCTGGTGGAGTTGGTTTACCATTACGGTTTAAAACCTTAAAACGCACACCTTCAATATGAAACGCTTGCGGTTCATTCGTCGTCACAACCCAACGCTCCCAATTACCTTGGAGACTTGAGAAATCGACCCTATTTGTATCAATGGTCGCATTGTTAATACCAAAACCATCATTAAGGTGAATATTGCGTTGTGTAATACTGGATGTGACTTGCGTTTTATCTTCAACTAATTGTGTCGGTAAGCCGTCTGTTACTAATGACATTAACCCTGTCGCTTTGATAGTTAGCACATTAGTTGAAATTAAATTATTCGATGGCTCGAATAACCCCTTTAAGCGGTCCATAAAGGTCGCCGACTCACCTGCCGTAATAGTTAACTCTTGCGTTTTAGCCATATCAATCAAGACTTCGCGTCGTTCACCCGGCGCTAACGGTAGTTCTTGAACACTCACAGGGACAGTTAGTAAACCTTGGTCAGATGCAATCAACGAAAATGGGCGGCCATCACTGATTTTCATTACATAATTACGGGAGTTCGACGCATTTAGTAACCGTAAGCGCACCCATCCTCGAGAAACTTCAATGTATGGATTTTGCACGCCGTTAACCAGTAATGTATCGCCTAAAAAACCATTTTCATCCGCTTTATATTCTGGAACGCCAAAATTATCTAAGCGCTTATCTTGAATAATGACCGGAAAATCATCAACACCATAGTGTTTCGGTAAACGCAGATTTTTCGTCACATCATCTTCAATGATCCACATCCCTAATAAACCATTGTAGACTTGTTCGCCCATTTTCCCTTGAGTATTCGCATGATACCAGAGCGTTGCTGCATTTTGCCGTATCGGGATCACTGGAGACCAGTCCGCATTAGGTGAAATTAACCGTGCGGCTCCACCTATTTGTGTTCCTGGTATTTGCAAGCCACTGATAGTCATCGAAACGGCTTCAGGTAAGCGATTACTATAAATAAGCTTAATATCATCGCCATTTTTTACTTTGACAGTCGGGCCAGGAGAAGAACCATTAACTCCCCAGATATCGGCTGAATATTTTCCATCAAAAGACCAATGAATTTTTTGTAATGTTAAAAATAATGGCTGTCCAGACCGTGATTCTAATAACGGTGGTACAGGTAAAGCTGTTGCCCCTTCTGCATTTGCATAAATAGGCGCATAGGACAAACATAGAGCCATCCCTGCCGCTATTAGGGTTTGGCATCGATTGAATGACATAAATTCTCCGCTAAACAAAATTCCAGCGCATTTTATTATTTGATATTATAAATATTCAGCCAATGATATGGCTAATTTTAGGTTGGCGCTAGCAATATAACTACTTAGATACAACAATTTAAGACCGCAATAATTTGTGAGCCATGATATCGCGAAAAAAGGCTAAATTCTAAAAATATCTATCCAATACATTAAAATTTAATTAATAAGATTATAAATAGTAAGGGTAAGTAATTAGAAAAGGAAAGTCAGGCAGTCGATAACAATAAAGACAGTTTATGCTATGTTCAATCTAAAATAATAGGCAATATTCACATATTACCTATTATTAAAATAAATTCAATCGGTTAGGCTATTTACCCTGTTTTGCCATCTCTTCAACCTCGAGATCGAGTTCTTTAATTTTTGCTTCCATTAAAGCATGGCAATGTTCCGATAATTCCCTCACTTGCTCACGGGTATAAAGTGATGTATCAATAGGGTCTAACATTTCAATAATTACGCTACCGTTATTCCAACGGTTTAGCTTAATTTTACCTTGTGTGCTCGAAACGCAAACAGGCACAATAGGTACCCCTGCTGCAATAGCCGCATGAAATGCCCCTGTTTTAAATGGCAATAAACCACGACCGCGACTACGCGTTCCTTCAGGGAACATCCATACGGATATTTTACGTTTTTTGATCTGGTCTGCGACTTGCGTGATCGTATTATGCGCCTTAGAACGATTCGCACGGTCAATCAAAATATTACCGGTGATCCAATACAGAAAACCAAAAAATGGAATGTAAACCAAGCTTTTTTTACCGACTGTAACTGTTCTTGGTAATACCCCATTTGACATAGTCACCATGTCGTAATTGTTTTGGTGATTCCCTATATAAATACTTGGGCCATAACTTTTGGCTTTCTCAGGTACACGATTGATAACCTTAATCCCAAACACGACGGATAACCGCCCAAACATATGGCCAAATGTCATTACGTGTTTTGGGTTGCGTGGGCTAAACAAGCAGTAAATACCGCCGCCTATGCACACAAAAATAGTGTAGATAATGACAATGATCGCTCTAATCAGCGCTAACATACTAACCCCAAATTGTAAGGGGCTTCGCAGCCCCATGATGAATATTGTCTGCTTATAAACCTTTTGAACTTCATACTCAACAAGATTTATAAGGTTTGTTTTTGTTAATTATTCAGTATCTACTGGCTCAATATCAATACGCTCAATATTATGCATTCCACGCGGTAATGACGTCCCTTTACGGCCACGTTCTGAACGGTATTTTTGCAAATCTTCTGCTTTAAATTTCAGTTTCCGTTTACCGAAATGCAAGGTCATTGATGCCCCCACAGGCAAGATCATCAACCAAGTCAATAAATCATCACCCGTTGCCGCTTGCGCACCGGCAATATTGATAATTTTATTACCTTTACCTTTTGAAAGTTGAGGTAAATCTGCCACAGGGAATATCAACATACGCCCCGCTTTGGTAATTGCTAATAGCAAATCTTCCTGTTCATTATGCAGTTCAATTGGTGCTAATACTTTGGCATTTTCAGGTAAGGAGATTAAGGCCTTACCTGTTTTATTTTTAGTGACTAAATCATTAAAGGTACAAATAAAACCGTAACCTGCATCAGAAGCCATTAAATATTTCTGTTCATCAGGCGCCATCAATACATGCTCAATGGTTGCCCCAAGCGGCAAGGTTAACTTACCGGTTAAAGGCTCACCCTGACTGCGTGCAGATGGCAATTCCAGTGGGTCCACAGAATAGCTGCGCCCTGTCGTATCAAGGAACACCGCCGCTTGGTTTGACTTGCCTCGTGCAGCTCCTTTAAAACCATCTCCTGCTTTATAATTTAGGTTAGTCGGTTCGATATCATGCCCTTTAGCACTACGCACCCATCCCATATCAGAAAGCACAACGGTAATCGGTTCTGACGGTAAAATTTCATGTTCGCTCATTGCTTTCGCTTCTTCGCGCTCATGCAATGGAGAGCGACGGTCATCACCGTAATCTTTGGCGTCAGATTGAATCTCTTTTTTAATCAACGTATTTAAACGTCTTTCAGACCCGAGAATCGCTTGTAAATCATCGCGTTCTTTAGCCAACTCATCTTGCTCGCCACGAATTTTCATTTCCTCAAGCTTGGCTAAATGGCGTAATTTTAGCTCTAAAATAGCTTCAGCTTGGGTATCACTGATATTAAAACGTGACATTAAAACCGCTTTCGGTTCATCTTCTGTACGAATAATTTCAATGACTTCATCAATATTCAGATAGGCAATTAATAAACCATCTAAAATATGTAAACGTCTTAATACTTTTTCTAACCGATGATTTAAGCGATTACGTACGGTTTGACGACGGTAAGCAATCCACTCATTTAAGATCTCAACAAGCCCTTTTACCGCTGGTCGGTTATCTAAACCAATCATATTTAGGTTAACACGGTAACTACGCTCTAAATCTGTTGTCGCAAATAAGTGTGTCATGACTTGTTCAAGATCAACACGATTACTACGCGGAACAATCACTAAACGAGTTGGGTTTTCGTGGTTTGATTCATCACGTAAATCTTCAACCATCGGCAATTTTTTCGCACGCATTTGGCTGGCGATTTGTTCTAAGACTTTCGCCCCAGAAACTTGATGAGGTAGAGCCGTGATAACCGCATTACCATCTTCTTTTTCCCACACAGCACGCATGCGTACAGAACCGCGCCCGTTTTGATAAATTTTACGGATATCATCACGGGAAGAAATAATTTCTGCTTCAGTTGGATAATCTGGCCCCGGTACAAATGCCATGATGTCATCAAGATTTAGTGTCGGTTTATCCAGTAAAGCAACCAACGCTTGAGCCACTTCTCGGGCGTTATGGGGTGGAATATCTGTCGCCATCCCAACCGCAATTCCCGTTGTACCGTTTAGCAGAATATTCGGTAAACGTGCCGGCAACATTTTTGGCTCGTTTAGCGTACCATCAAAGTTTGGTACCCAATCAACTGTGCCATGGCCAAGTTCGCTGAGTAAAATTTCAGCATATTTTGATAAACGTGATTCTGTATAACGCATTGCTGCGAATGATTTAGGGTCATCGGGTGCCCCCCAGTTCCCTTGGCCATCCACCAGCGGGTAGCGGTAAGAAAATGGCTGCGCCATCAACACCATCGCTTCATAACAAGCGCTATCACCATGTGGGTGATATTTACCGAGAACATCGCCCACCGTTCTGGCGGACTTTTTGTATTTCGCAGTGTTGCTTAAGCCAAGTTCTGACATCGCATACACAATACGGCGCTGAACAGGTTTAAGCCCATCGCCAATAAATGGTAATGCCCTATCCATGATGACGTACATCGAATAGTTCAGATAGGCATTTTCAGTGAAGGCATGCAGCGGTAAACGCTCTACACCATCATGAGTAATTTCACTCATTCAATTCGTTCCTTTCTCATCGCAATTCGAATATTAGACATCAATTTCAGCCATATCGCCTTTTTCTTGCAGCCAATTACGGCGATCTTCAGAGCGTTTTTTAGCAAGAAGCATATCCATGACAGCAAGTGTTTCTTGGTAGTTTTCATCATCGATAATTAGCTGTACAAGACGACGAGTATTTGGATCTAATGTCGTTTCACGTAATTGCAGTGGGTTCATTTCACCCAACCCTTTAAAACGTTGAACATTGGGTTTACCGCGCTTGCGGCTAAGACGTTCAAGCACAGCATTTTTTTCGCTTTCATCAAGGGCGTAAAACGTTTCTTTACCTAAATCGATACGATATAACGGTGGCATTGCCATATAGACATGCCCTGCTTTTACTAATGTTGGGAAATGACGGACAAATAATGCACATAGCAGTGTAGCAATGTGCAAGCCATCGGAGTCCGCATCCGCAAGGATACAAATTTTCCCATAGCGCAATTGGCTAAGGTCTTCGCTATCGGGGTCTATCCCAATAGCAACAGAGATGTCATGTACCTCTTGGGAAGCTAAAACTTCATCAGAAGACACTTCCCATGTATTGAGGATTTTACCGCGCAACGGCATGATAGCTTGATATTCGCGGTCACGAGCTTGTTTTGCGGAGCCCCCAGCGGAGTCCCCTTCTACAAGGAACAATTCCGTCATACTCAGGTCTTGGGAGCTACAATCGGCTAATTTACCCGGTAATGCAGGACCACTGGTGAGTTTTTTACGCACCACTTTTTTCGCTGCACGCATTCGGCGTTGCGCGCTAGAAATTGCCATTTCTGCGAGTTGTTCAGCCACTTGCACGTTCTGGTTAAGCCATAAACTGAAAGCATCTTTTACCACACCCGAAACAAACGCAGCACATTGACGCGAAGACAGACGTTCTTTCGTTTGCCCTGCAAATTGTGGGTCTTGCATTTTAACGGAAAGCACATAAGTGCAGCGCTCCCAAATGTCATCAGCGGAGAGCTTAACACCACGAGGCAATATATTACGGAATTCACAAAACTCACGCATTGCATCAAGCAACCCTTGGCGTAAACCATTAACATGGGTCCCACCTAGCGCTGTTGGGATAAGGTTGACATAACTTTCTGTTAGTAATTCCCCGCCTTCAGGCAACCAGAGCAACGCCCATTGTGCGGCTTCAGTTTCCCCGGAAAATTCGCCTGTAAACGGTTTTGGCGGTAACGCTTCAAGGCCGTCAATTGACTCCATTAGGTAATCGGTCAACCCGTCACTGTAGCACCAGCTTTGCTCTGTATTGTTGAGCTTATCCTTAAACGTGATTTTCACGCCAGGGCATAAAACGGCTTTAGCTTTTAAGTTATGAGTTAAACGAGTTACTGAAAACTTTGGACTATCAAAATAGCTGCCATCTGGCCAAAAATGCACGCTAGTACCTGTGTTACGTTTGCCACAAG
Source organism: Providencia sp. PROV116 (assembly GCF_028482485.1). NCBI lineage: Bacteria > Pseudomonadati > Pseudomonadota > Gammaproteobacteria > Enterobacterales > Morganellaceae > Providencia > Providencia sp. PROV116. The sequence goes on from NZ_JAMPQO010000011.1 coordinate 104,546, forward strand.
TCCCTATTACATGCAAATCTTCAACCTTGTCGCCGTTCTCAAAAGCAATTTGATACACTTGGCTATCACGACGAACAGTAACTTCAATACGTTTTGATAACGCATTGACGACAGAAATCCCGACACCATGCAAACCACCTGAGAATTGGTAGTTTTTATTGGAGAATTTTCCCCCTGCATGTAATTGCCCTAGAATCAGCTCAACAGCTGACACTTTCATTTCAGGGTGGATATCGACAGGCATACCGCGCCCATCGTCGATTACTTCAAGGGATTGATCGGCATGTAAAATAACTTCGATGTGGCTCGCGTGCCCCGCAAGCGCTTCATCGACGCTATTATCAATTACTTCTTGAGCCAGATGGTTCGGTCGACTGGTGTCGGTATACATCCCCGGACGACGGCGAACAGGCTCTAAACCACTGAGGACTTCAATGGCCTCTGCGTTATAACTAGATTGAGTCATGTTGTCATTCTGCGGTAATAGGTGATTAATTGAACTATTCAATCAGTGAGTTACTGTTGATAATAACAGTGTTCATACGTTTTGACACTATTTCTCTGCCAATTGAAGGAAATCAACAATTTGAGAAAAGTAAGCTTCAAAACCAATAAAGGCATGATTACCGTCAGGTTCCACAGTTTGTTTGCACTTTGAAAGATAGGCAACTGCCTCTCGATAATCAAGTACTTCATCGCCCATTTGCTGTAGTAGCCAGATAAGATGAGGAGATGCGAGTCTTTCAATGTATAAGGATTTTAGCTCATGGATATGCTTTTCTTCCAACACATATTGTTCATGAGTATATGGGTTTGTATTGTCGCCTAAGTAATCTTGCAGTAAATCAAAAGGACGCACTGCAGGGTTTACAACGACAGCTGGGAGCTGATAACGCTCTGAAAACCAAATCGAAAAATAACCGCCTAGTGAAGACCCAACTAGCCCCATTTTTTCATGCTGGTGCTGTTGGATAATATCATCCAACATCGCTTGAGCTTGCTGAGGGTAGTTCGGCAATTGCGGTACAAGCATATTAATATGTGGATAATTCTCGTCAATCCATTGCTTTAAGTTATTAGCTTTAGCGGATTGAGGTGAGCTATTAAAACCATGAATATAAAGTAGAGTAGACATAAGCGAATTAATAACCGTCAGAGTCAAGGTCAGGGCTAAACTCTCTTGTGTCTAAACGGTGAACGTGGGTTGTAATATGCCTTTGACTTTGCTCATTAATGCTTAATTCTAAATATCGCCAACCCGGCGCGACAGTATCAAGGGCAAAATTAGTACAGTGAGGTTTAAATTGTACGCAAGTAGAAGGCGTAGCTAATAACCGAATCCCGTGCCAGTTTTCATCCATTTCTTGGTGAATATGGCCACATAGCATCGCTTTAACATTTGGGTAGTTTTTTAAGTAGTCAGCTAAAATATGTGAATTTCTCAAACTGTGCTGATCAAGCCAAGTACAACCCGAAGCTAGAGGATGATGATGCAGCATAATCAATGTGGTACGTTCAGGTTCAGCATCTAAGCTGGCTTTCATCCATTCCAATTGTTGTTCAGAAAGCTCACCATGAGGTACATCTTGAAGTTGGCTATCAAGCATCAGAATTTGCCATTCATCGCCAATTAAAATTTGTTTAGCACTTGAAATCCCTGCAACTCGCAATGTTTCTACCATAGCAGGTGGGTAATCATGATTACCAGGAAGCCATACACAAGGGGCAGGAATACGCGCAATACCATCCGCAAAATGCTGATAAGCTTGTGGTGATTGGTCTTGAACCAGATCCCCTGTCGCAACAATTAAATCAATCGGAAGATTTTGCTCTGTGATAGCATCAAGTACCGCCTGATAACTACGGTAAGTATTTACCCCTAAAAGCGTATTTTCTGTATTAGCAAAAAGATGCGTATCAGTAACCTGTAAAATTCTCACAATTTTAGAGTTCTTCGCAGTCACTTCAAGCTGGCTGTCCAAAAGTATTCCTTTCCTTAAATATTATTTAGTACCCAATCTATTCATTAAAGCCATATAAAAGCTAAACACATTTGCAACTATCTTAAAACTTTACTTTCTAACTTTCTGATAATCAGCACACATTTCACCAGATTAATCGTTATTTAAAACTGTTTCATCCACTTTTCATAAAGTTTTTGCTGGTTGAGCTGCAACCACTGAATAGCAATAACGGTTGCTGCATTATCAATTGTGCCATCTTCAACCCATTGATAAGCTTGTTCTCGGCTAACCACATGCACACAAATATCTTCATTTTCTGACGCTAGCCCATGCACCCCTTTCGCTTGGCTGCTATCGACTTCACCGATAAATACATGCATACGTTCAGTCGTACCACCCGGGCTAGAAAGATAACTTACTGCTTTTTCAGTACGACCAATAATAAGCCCAGCTTCCTCAACGGCTTCACGACGAATAACCTCTTCGGGCGATTCGTTTGGCTCTATCATTCCAGCAACTGCTTCAAGCAACCACGGTGTTTCGCTAGTTTCGATCGCAGGAAACCGAATTTGTTCAATCAAAACAACACTATTCGTTTTCGGATCATAGGGTAAAACCACACCTGCGTGACCACGTTCAAAAACTTCACGGCGAATTTCTTTACTCCATCCGCCCGCGAAAAGGCGATGTCGAAATTGATATTCAACCATTTGAAAAAAACCGTTAAATAATTTACGCTTGGATATAATTTCAACATCATTCTTGCCATATTTAATTGGCTGCTTTATTTGTTTTGTCATTGCATTCTCCAAACCCAATTATTCCATCTTAAGGAAATAATTGTGGATTAAAACAGTTTTTAAGGTTTTTTAACCTCAGATGAGGTAATGTTTAATAAATTGAGACAAAATGGCACAAAAGGCTACCGTTAATAGAAGTGATACTCTGTTACAATAAGCGCCATTATTCAAATCTAAGAGCAACGTAGTGTCTGTTTTTAATAACTGTCTCTAAAACGGATAATTTAATATCTATCGCCTAGTTAGGCATGGTACGTTTTAGGCAACAGACTCAACTTAATTTGCTGTTTAATCAAGGAATCAAAATGAAGAAACTGCTTCCCCTTTTAATTTCGATGAGTTTTGTGGGTCTCAGTACCAATAGCTACGCAGAAGATTTACTACAGGTTTACCAAAAATCCAAAGAAAGTAACCCTGAGTTAAGAAAATCATTAGCAGAACGTAATCAAGCTTTTGAAAAAATTAATGAATCTCGTAGCCCATTATTGCCACAATTAGGTTTAGGTGCAGGAGCTAGCTACGGAAGCGGTTACCGTGATGCAAGAAACACTGAAAGCACAGGTTTAAATGCTTCACTGAAACTAACCCAAGTTGTGTTTGATATGTCTAAATGGCGTCAATTAACTATCCAAGAAAAAACAGCGGGTATTTCTGATGTCACTTACCAAACAAGTCAGCAGCAATTAATTTTAGATACTGCAATTGCGTATTTTAACGTATTAAAAGCGATTGACGCGTTATCTTATATTGAAGCGAATAAAGAAGCTGTTTATCGCCAATTAGACCAAGTGACACAACGCTTTAACGTTGGTCTTGTTGCTATTACTGACGTGCAAAACGCCCGTGCAAACTATGATAGCGTTATAGCACAAGAAGTTGCAGGCCGTAACGAGTTAGAAAATGCGATTGAAAAATTGCGTCAAGTCAGCGGCGTGTACTATAACCGACTTGCCTCTTTAAATATCGACCGTTTTAAAACCAATGAACTGGGCGATATCAACGCTATCTTAAAAGAAGCGGAAGAGCGTAACCTCAGCCTGTTAAGCGCACGTTTAGCACAAGACGTTTCTCGTGAAAACATCCGTTTAGCGGAAACAGGTCACATGCCAACGGTTAGCCTTGATGCCTCAACATCCGTCACAAATAGTTACCAACACGGCAGTGGTTATAATACTCCATATGGCGGTAGTGCGAGCAATAGCTACAACGGCCAAAATAGCATTGGCTTAAATTTAAGCATTCCACTGTATAGTGGTGGTGCAGTAAGTTCTCAGGTCGAACAAGCACAATATGGTTTCCAAGGTGCTAGTGAGCAACTAGAAAGCGTTTATCGCAATGTGGTTCAGTTAGTTCGCTCATCATTTAATAACGTAGCATCGTCAATCAGTAGTATTAATGCTTACAAACAAGTTGTTGTTTCCGCTCAAAGCTCATTAGATGCGATGGAAGCAGGCTACCAAGTAGGAACACGTACCATTGTTGACGTATTGACAGCAACAACAGCGCTATACCAAGCGAAGCAGAATCTGTCTAATGCGCGTTATGACTACATGATTAACCAACTGAATATCGAATTTGCTCGCGGCACATTGAACGAAGACGATATTGCACGCCTGAATGCGAATTTAGGTAAAGAGATTTCAACCTCTGCAAGTAGTATTATCCGTAATACCAATGCGCCAAAAATGAACTAAAATATTTAGCTCATGTGAAAATGACATAATGACCCGCTTACATAGCGGGTTATTTTTTGAGGGTAATCCTGCAAACAACTTAGAATTGCTAATTTGTACTAATTAAACCGTTTATAACGCCTTTTCATTAGCCACGGGCACAAATTCAGTGAATTCTCACTCTTATTACTACGCATTAGAGCAAAAAACAACCTACATCTAATATATTGATATAAAATAAAAATATTATTTTTCTCTTCAAGAAACGTCATGCTAATTAGGGAAAAATAGCAGAAAGTTATCAAAATGATAAATTCAGCTCATTTCTCCTATATTTCTGCTTTAATTTTCAGCGTTTATCCCCTATCCTAGAGCTAACATCTAAAAACATCTTACTTAATTTAATTCAGGGTAATTACCATGACCATGAAGCGTACCAAAAATATTAACCAGAGCGCCTTCCGTAAGTCTTGGCGTTCATACCGTTTAGCACCTGTGGCTGTTGCGGTCAGTGCTGTATTTATGCTTTCCGCTTGTGAAGAAAGCGATGAAACCGTATCACTGTACACCAATGCGCAAGATTGTAGCCAAGCGAACCCATCGCAAGCAGAACAGTGCACCATCGCCTACAACAATGCTCTACAAGAAGCGGCTAAAACTGCACCTAAATATGAAACTCAAGCTGACTGCATTGCTGAGTTTGGTGAATCAATGTGTACTCAAGCTCCAGCTCAAGCAGGTCTTGCAGGCACTAGTTCAACCAATGGTGAACAAACGGCCCAAGCACAAAGCAGCGGCGGTAGCATGTGGATGCCATTAATGATGGGTTATATGATGGGCCGTATGATGGGCGGTAGCGCTGCATCACAACCATTATTCAGCTCAAAAAACCCAGCTAGCCCAGCCAACGGTAAGTTTGTGGATGCATCAGGTAAAAGCTATGGCCCTGCAGTTGCAGGTGGTCGTTCAATGAGCGTACCAAAAACAGCCATGGCACCTAAACCACCAACAACTTCAACCGTTACCCGTGGTGGTTTTGGTGACACCGTAAATAAACAAGCGATGGCACAACGTTCATCTTCTTCTGCAAAATCAACCTCTTCTTCCCGTTCGATGGGTGGTTGATAAGTAATGAAACGAGTTCCTATAGTAGAGCGCCCAAATTGGCGCGAAAAAGCCTCTGAATTTGGCTTTGAATTTCATACTATGTATGGTGAGCCTTACTGGTCAGAAGATGCGTATTACCAATTCACTATGGCACAGATTGAAGAAATCGAAGATGCAACCGAGCAGTTGCATCAAATGTGCCTAAAAGTGGTTGAACGTGTTGTTGAAAGCGATGAGCTAATGACACGTTTTCAGATCCCTAAGCATTGCTGGGAATTTGTTCGCAGTTCATGGAAAAGCGAACAACCTTCTTTATATTCCAGGCTTGACCTCGCTTACGATGGTATTAACCCACCTAAGCTATTGGAAAACAATGCGGATACTCCAACCTCATTATATGAGTCTGCATTTTTCCAATGGATCTGGCTAGAAGATCAAATTGAAGCAGGAAAACTCCCTGAAAACGCCGATCAATTTAATAGCATTCAAGAGCAATTGATCGAGCGCTTTACGCAATTAAAAGATCAGTATGGTTTCCGTTTGTTGCATATGTCTTGTTGCCGTGACACAGAAGAAGATCGCGGTACTGTTCAATATTTACAAGACTGTGCAAATGAAGCTGGTATTGCCACTGAATTCTTATATATCGATGAAATTGGTCTAGGTGAAAAAGGTGAATTTTCGGATACACAAGATCAGGTGATTAGTAACCTGTTCAAGCTATATCCGTGGGAATTTATGCTAAGAGAAATTTTCTCGACTAAATTGCAAGATGCTGGTGTACGCTGGTTAGAACCTGCATGGAAGAGCATCATTTCTAATAAAGCTTTATTGCCAATGTTATGGGAAATGTTCCCAGATCACCCAAATTTACTGCCTGCTTATTTTGCGGATGGCAAAACCCAACCAGAACTCGAAAAATACGTTATTAAACCACTATTCTCTCGTGAAGGTGCTAATATCCGTATTATCGAAAACGGTAAAGAAATTGCAGCCGCGGATGGTCCTTACGGCGAAGAAGGCATGATTATTCAACAGTTCCATCCACTTCCACAATTTGAAGGTAACTACACCTTAGTCGGAAGCTGGTTGGTGAATGATCAACCTGCGGGGATCTGTATTCGTGAAGATAAAGAATTGATCACTCAAGATTTATCACGTTTTTACCCACATACGATCATCGACTAATCATACTTAAAGCTAAAAATGAAGCCCAAACATAGCAATATGATTTGGGCTTTTTTATGAAACAAAGCTATAGCAGAAAAATTTATCCTACCTGAATAGACAACATACTTAACGATGCTGACACAATTCCTTCAATCGGTGTACTAATCTCTTCTTGACCATCCCAAGTGCCTAAAATAGGTAAAATAGGCAAGTAATGTTCTGGTGATGGGTTCGACAATTTGCCATCCTCCCGTTCCAATCCGCTAGCTAGTGGATGTGGCGTTTCATGGCTTTTCAGATTGTCATACACAAATTTCTCAAAAGATATTGCCCACGGGTATGGCTCAGCATGGGAATTTTGCCAATTCATCGCTCGTAAATTGTGTACAACATTGCCACTCCCCATAATCAATACACCTTCATCCCTTAGAACGGATAGTTTTTTTCCAAGGTCATAGTGCCAAATAGCAGGCTTGCTACCATCGATACTCAATTGGATTACGGGGATATCGGCTTCTGGATACATACGTACCAAAATTTCCCACGTGCCATGGTCTAATCCCCACTCTTGTTCATCAAGGTAAATTGGCTCAGGGGCTAATAATGAGGCAACTTGCTGAGCTAATTCAGGAGAACCAGGGGCAGGATATTCGATTTGGTACAAGGCTTCAGGGAACCCACCAAAATCATGAATCGTTTTCGGTTTTAACATCGAAGTAACTGCGGTTCCACGCGTATACCAGTGGGCTGAAATCACTAAAATTGCACTTGGCCGAGGTAAAGCTTTACCGAGTTTCTCCCACGTTTGAGTATAAGGATTATCCTCAATCGCGTTCATGGGGCTACCATGACCAATAAAAATGGCAGGGATCTTATTTTTTACCACTGAAGTATTTAGCGACATGATGATTTCAACTCCAACTCAATTAGTTTCTTCCTACAGCATACGCTTTCCTGTCAAAAACACAGTGGGCTAATTATGAGTATGATCATCAAAAAAATTGAAAAGGCCACGAGGTGTGCAACTCAGTGGCCTTAATAACATTCTATATGCTTAACGTACTATCAATAATTTAAATAAATTAGCTTATTTTAGCCTATTAATATTTAAACTTATCAAAATCTCTATCTAGAGCTCTTCCTCAAAATATTATGAGGATCAGCTCGCTTTCTTCTCGACCTGAAGACGGTACTGCACTAAATCTTCAATTGTCACAACCGTCAAACCATGCTGCTTACCAAATGCTGCCACTTCTGGGGTGCGAGCCATAGAACCATCATCATTAGTCAACTCACACAGCACACCAGCAGGTTTGAAACCCGCTAGAGTTGCAAGGTCGATAGATGCTTCAGTGTGTCCACGACGCGCTAATACCCCACCATCACGTCCACGCAATGGGAAAACGTGGCCAGGGTGATTTAGGTCAGCAGGAACTGCATTATCAGCAATAGCAGCACGAATAGTGGTGATACGATCCGCCGCAGAAACCCCCGTAGTCACGCCTTTTGCCGCTTCGATGGTTACCGTAAAGCCAGTTTGGTTTTGGCTGGTGTTATTTTCCACCATCATTGGTAATTCGAGCTGCTTGCGACGTTCTTCAGTGATACAAAGACATACGATCCCACTGCTATAACGAATGGTAAATGCCATTTGTTCCGCGGTCATGGTTTCTGCAGCAAAAATTAAATCGCCTTCGTTCTCACGATCTTCATCATCAAGAACAAGAACACCCTTACCTTGGCGTAAAGCCTCGATAGCATTTTCAACACGCTCGATAGGATTACCGAATACAGAAAGTAGCGAATGATCCATGGTAAAAAACCTCTTAAATAGTTATTAACTAGTTACCAGAATCAAGGCAGTCTTAGGAATACGAGAAATGGTGAATATATAAATAGCCAACAACAGGCATTTACCTATTCAGGTATGCAGAACACTATTGTGCGTAACAGCACAAACATGCAGATACTGTTAATTCTCTCCCATCCGGACTATAACCGTCGGCCCCAGATTCACACTGGGTCTGCTGACCTTTACCACAGGTAAAGCGCTCGCGGGCTTCATGCGTGATGCATGTTTACCGCCGGTGGGGACTTTCACCCCGCCCTGAGATATACGCAATTAATATAACGCCAATAATTCAAGTTCGCAACGATGATAATCAAAATTGGCGAATGACTCACACTTTTAGTCAAAAAACATGAATAAAAACTTAGAGTTATCACGGTTAATTTTACTACCTTAGACGAATAGCAAGCTGCTCTCGTCACAGATAATACAACGAGGCCTTTTTGCTAACTAATTCGAGCTAGCACAAGGCGAAAAGAGGTATTACACTACGCTTAATAATATCTTGATTAACTGAAGGACCCGCGAATGCTCGATCCGAAAAAAATTGAACAAGTTGCCCGCCAAATTCAAGGCGCTTTACCGCAAGGCGTACGTGATTTAGGTGAAGATTTTGATAAAAAACTGCGTTCACTGTTACAATCACAGCTCGGTAAATTAGACTTAGTCAGCCGTGAAGAATTTGATATTCAAACTCAAGTTTTATTACGTACCCGCGAAAAATTAGCGAAAATGGAACAACGCGTTAGCGCACTTGAAGCCCATTTAAATGTAGAAGAAAAGACAGCTGAGTAATTAAATTGAAAAAGTGACACCTCTTTAATTTTAGATAAATAAAAACCTCACGGCGTTTTTACATACCCACGTGAGGTTTTTAACTAACTAATTAATTAATAATGATAAATTAACTCGTTTTCATAATATTTTTAATGATATTCGTTGTGGAAATACCATCTTCAAAGTTAAGGACTTTGACCTCGCCTCCCGCGGCCCACACTTCTGCACTGCCCGCTATCTCTTCAGGGCGGTAATCCCCCCCTTTAACTAAGATGTCTGGCAGCACTTCTGCGATTAAGCGTTGCGGAGTGTCTTCTTCAAAAGCCACAACCCAATCCACTGCCCCCAAAGCACCTAAAACGGTCATGCGTTGTTCTAATGGGTTGACTGGGCGTGTTTCACCTTTTAAGCGGCGTGTCGATGCATCGCTATTTACAGCTACAATCAGACGGTCTCCCAATTTACGTGCATTGGCTAAATACGACACATGCCCTGCATGAAGAATATCAAAACAACCATTCGTCATCACCACACGCTCACCGCGCTGTCTTGCATTCGCAACGGCTTGTTTCAATTCACTTTCGCTCATCACACCAAACCCGGTGTCAGCACGGCCACGAATGGCATTTTCCAATTCAATTGGCGAAACCGTGGAGGTTCCTAATTTACCCACGACCACGCCTGCTGCGGCATTAGCCAATGCGCAAGATTCATGTAATGGGCGGCCAGATGCAATAGACGCTGCAAGTACGCCGATTACGGTGTCCCCGGCTCCTGTTACGTCAAACACTTCTTGCGCCTGAGTCGGTAAATGCAATGGTGCTTCATCGCGACGAATTAAGCTCATACCTTGTTCTGAGCGCGTAATTAACAGTGCTTTAAGCTCCAATGACTGAAGCAGCTTCATGCCTTTTTCTTCAACGTCTTGATTGTTTTTACATGGCCCAACAATCGCTTCAAACTCAGACATGTTTGGCGTTAGTAATGTTGCCCCGCGGTAACGTTCGAAATTGTTGCCTTTCGGGTCAATCAAGACGGGAACATTGGCCTTGTTGGCAAGCGCTATCATCTTCTCGACATGAGTTAACGCCCCTTTCGCGTAATCAGATAACACCAGAGCACCAATATGAGGTAACGCCTGTTCAATGCGTTCCAACACAGGTGCGACATCAACATTGTCAAAACCTTCTTCAAAATCAAGACGGATAAGTTGCTGATTACGTGAAAGTACACGTAATTTAGTAATCGTTGGATGGGTTGGAATAGCGACAAAATCACAACGCACCTGCACCGCATTTAAGTTTTCAGTCAGTGCTTTTGCCGCGTCATCAATCCCAGTTAACCCGACAAGACGTGAATTTGCCCCTAACGAGGCAATGTTCATCGCGACGTTAGCCGCACCACCGGGACGCTCTTCTACCATCGTGACTTTAACGACCGGAACAGGGGCCTCTGGCGAAATACGGTTTGCAGGACCATGCCAATAACGGTCTAACATAACATCACCAACCACCAGCACACCGGCTTGTTTATAATCCGGAAGAGTTACTTTCATCCTGCACTCCAGTTTTAAAAAGGAAATCTGATAATAATTAGCAACAATACTAGCATATTGCGCTATTTAGCTAAATAAAATGCGTTTATTCCTTATTCCTCAAGCCATTTTTGCCAACTCGCTAAAACTTGTTCACGTTGTTGAGTAAATTGGGTCATTTCAACACGGCTTGGCAATGATTGTAATGCTAAGTGATGAAGTTCATTACGCATCGTAACATACGCTTGAGTTAAGGCATTTGCTTCATCTTCTGGCATAAAGCCATATTGCGCCATCAGCTCGAAAATACGCACATTATCGGACCAACGCGTTAACACATTATTTTCTGTGGCAAAACGCAAAACTAAGTATTGTGCGATAAATTCAATATCAGTGATCCCTCCGGGATCGGCTTTTAAATCGAACTCATTGGCTTGATGGCTTCCTAAGTGCTGATGCATTTTCAAGCGCATATCACGCACTTGCTGCTGCAAGGTGTGAGGGTCTCTTGGCATACACAGAGTTTCGTGGCGAGTCTGTATAAATTGCCGTTGTAAATCCTCATCACCAAATACCATTCGGGCTCGTATGAGCGCTTGATGCTCCCATGTCCAAGCATCATTTTTTTGGTAATCATCAAATGATTGTATCGTACTGACTAACATTCCTGACTCACCGGAAGGCCTGAGCCGCGCATCAACTTCATACAACACGCCTGAAGGTGTTCGAGTACTAAACAAATGGATAATACGCTGAGCAACACGTAAGTAAAATTGGCGTGCATCAATGGAGCGTTCGCCATTGGTAACCACATCTAAAGGGCAATCGAAAAGAAAAACGAGATCTAAGTCAGAGCCATAACCCAATTCCCAGCCGCCTAGCTTTCCATAACCTAATACCGCAAACCCATATTGTTTTTTGTCACTTTGCGCTAGATGTACTGGCTCACCATAACGTTTTACCATTTTTTGCCATGCTTGGTGTACCACCGCATCAATAATCGCCTCTGCAAGGTAAGTCAGATGATCACTAACTTTCATTACGGGTAAAACACCTGAAATATCTTCAGCAGCGATACGCAATAACTGGGCTTGTTTGAATTGACGTAATGCTTCCAGTTGTTGTTCTTCGTCATCTTCAGGAACGCGCATTAAATATTGGCGCAATTCATCACGGTAAGCGGTTAGTGGTAGAGGTTGGTATAACGATTGAGGGTCGAGCAACTCATCAAGTAACAATGGGTGACGGGCTAACTGCTCTGCTATCATTGGTGAAGCCGCACATAGGCGAATAACGTGCGTCAAAACCTCGTCAAATTCAAGCATTAACTCGAGGTAAGTTGTGCGGCTAACAATGCTCAATAACAGTGGTGTGATACGTTCAATGACTTGCCCTGCATCATCGCGCTCACCGACTTTTGCCAATAATTTAGGCATTAATTCATCAAGTACATCCCGTCCACGAGGGCCAATTGTGCGTTTATTGAGGTCATGACGGAACATCACTATGCCGTGGATAATACGTTGTGCAATCTCTTCATTTTTAGATGGCAAATAGGTGGCTAATTCTTCTTTTGACAATTCACTTTGCCACAATGTGATGTAGATTTCATCAAATGCATCAGTGTTCTCGGCGTCATCTTCCTGGCCTATTTGCTCAGTAAATATTTGATGCACTGCCGACATTTTCTGATTCAAAACCTGATAAAATGCAGGCCAATCAGCAAAACCCATTCCCCACGCTAAACGCGCTTGGTTTAAAGCCTCTTCAGGGAGCGTTTGTGTCTGTTGGTCATCAATACTTTGCAGTAAATTTTCGGCTCTACGCAAGAAAAGGTAGCTATTTTGCAGAATATTAACTTGATCTTCGGTTAATAATGCGAGTTCTCGGATACCTTGTAGCGTTGAAAATAAGGATTGTGACTGTAAAACAGGTTCCCGTCCCCCTCTAATTAACTGGAAAACCTGTGAAACAAATTCAACTTCACGAATACCTCCAGCCCCTAATTTGATGTTATTGACCAAACCACGGCGCCGAACCTCCCGCTCAATCATATTTTTCATATTGCGTAAGGATTGGATCACGCTAAAGTCAATATAGCGGCGATAAACGAAAGGACGCAAAAGTTTTCGTAAACACTCCTCATAATGGAGGCTATCAGCGCCCATAATACGAGCTTTAACCATCGCATAGCGTTCCCAATCACGCCCTTGTTCTTGGTAATAATCCTCAAGCGCGGAAAAGCTAAAAACCAGCGGCCCGCTATCACCAAATGGCCGCAAACGCATATCGACCCGATAGACAAAACCATACTCAGTCACTTGGTCGAGTACGCGAATTAATTTTTGCCCTAAACGGGTAAAAAATTGCGCGTTATCTAACTCTTTTCTGCCGCCTTGAGTAACTCCATTTTCTGGGTATGCAAAAATCAGATCAATATCTGAAGAAAAATTGAGCTCTCTGCCCCCTAATTTCCCCATTCCTAAAATCAATAGCGGCTGAGGTTTTCCTTCTGCATTACAAGGCGTTCCCCATGACTGACGATATTCTTGATACAACCAGTCGCGCGCCGCAACAACCAAGGTTTCTGCCAATACACTGAGCTGATAAATCGTTTCTTTTTGCGTGCTTATTTCCAGTACTTGCATCCAGGCGCAGCGCACTAACATATGATGACGAAATGAGCGTAATACTTGCATCAAGTGATCTTCGTTGCTAACAGATAACAAGTCTTGAGCTAACCATGACGCATAACTTTTCCATTCATCGGCTTTGGGTGGTTGAGCGCGAATTTCAAGTAAAAACCGTGAATGTGCCAATACCTGCTTTAACACAAAATCACTAAAGGTAAGCAATTGAATTTCTTGTTCATTTAACGGTAATAATTCATTCGCTTGTTCTGCTAATTGTCTTAAAACGCATTCACCTTGGCTTTGCAATAATTCAGGAAAAGCATGCATGTTATCAGTACCTTAATGGGCTTCTTGATAGGTTAAAGCACTTAACCATTGGATAAAGGCTAATTTACATTTTAACCACTGGCTGCTATAGCAAAAATCCTCAGCACTAACCGCTTCATTGGCAATATCCGAACGTAATTGCTCTAGCGGAGTGTCATGAATAAAGTGAGGCGCTGAATTTTGGTAATGGACTAAAAATGCCTGAACAAAGCGTAAAAATTCACTAAAGCCTTGGCGTGCATTGCTGCCATTGGCTAGCCAATAAGCTTCATGCTGCTGGCAAAGTAATTGCATATGAGTTAATGACTTTTCGAGAGGTTGCTCTTCATAGTCAAACAACGAATCTGGGCGAGTTAATGGTTCTTTTGGCGGCGATAACAATGAATATCCGCGCGCAGCTTTGCTAAGTGATGACAAATGCAGACCATCGATATCTGCAAATTTCTTTGCTAAATTAAGTACATCAGCAATAAAGCCTTTTTTAAGCTCTAATTCAAACTCTTGAATAGGCAAATCCTTTGCGCCTGAGGAAATTTCGCCTTGGTCAAAAACTACTTCTATTTCGCTATCTTCAAAAGTCACTAACCATTTTTCACGGGTAAAATTGGTGCTAAAGAGGATATTTAATTCAGACTGAAGCTGAGAAATATCAGTTCCTTCGGGCCAAATTTCAGCGGGTAATGCCGCTAAATCAAGTTCTGGCGAATCAATGTCAACATTATATTCAGGCCGTTGGTGTAAACCACCAATCGCCTGCCCAGCTGTTTTCATGGTCATTTCATAACGCCCATCACAACCTCGGATGCGTAAGCCCATATCCCACTGACGTAACTGCTTGTTTGCCGTATCAAAGTAGATATTAGTTAACTTTGTCGGCTCACTGTATTGGTGAGACAATGTCGATAAACACTGTCGTACAGCCTCTATTGCGGAACTCTTAGCAGCAAGTTTGAGTTCAACCTCTACGTGGCTCATACATATCCTTATTTAATTATTTCACTTCACTCATATTACCCCAATCGAGCTAAGCTGAGAAAAGAAACTGTATGGTAATCAAAAATTCTACCTGTCATATTTCTTTCAGTGAGTTATATTGAAAATAGAGTAAAAATAAGGGTAATTTAGACAGTTAGGATAGTTCTCATTCTCCTTTAGAGTGTAGAGACATCTGCGTTTAGGGTTTGCACCCATACACTTTACTCATTAATATTCAAATAATATAAAACTCACTCACCATCAAAAGACTGTAAATACCATGCGAAAAATTCCATTATTATTAATTTCAATCATGGGGCTAGGCCTTTCCTTAAATTCACACGCAGCAGAAAAACGTTATGTGTCAGATGATTTATCCACATACGTTCATAGTGGACCTGGCACAAAATATCGTATTGTAGGTACGCTCAATGCAGGGGAAGCGGTTGAATTGCTCTCCACAGATAACAAGTTCGCACAAGTCCGTGATGAAAAAGGCAGAACGGTCTGGTTACCTGTTGACCAACTCAGCAATACGCCAAGTATGAAAACCCGAATTCCAGAACTTGAAGCTGAGAACCAAAAATTACGCCAACAGCTCGACAATATTGACAGCACGTGGAATACACGAACGGCTGATATGCAGCAAAAAGTCGCTGATAATGACAATATCGTCAGCCAACTGAAGGCTGAAAATGAAAAATTAAAAAACGAGTTGATCAAGTCAGGTAAAAAACTCGAAATTGCAGAAGTTAACTTAGACGATCGCCGTCGCGAATTGATCTTACAATGGTTTATGTATGGTGGTGGTGTTGCTGGTGTTGGCTTAATTTTAGGCCTAATTTTACCGCACATTATTCCACGTCGTAAAAAACGTAATGACGGCTGGATGTAATTGAGGCCATTCGAATGAAAGTATATCTCGTGGGTGGAGCAGTACGTGACCAACTGCTTGGGCTGCCTATTTCAGACAGAGACTACGTGGTGGTTGGCGCAACCCCCGAGGCAATGCTATCGCAAGGTTTTCAACAAGTCGGAAAAGATTTTCCTGTTTTCTTGCACCCAAAAACCCATGAAGAATACGCTTTAGCCCGAACAGAACGTAAAATTGGTGCAGGCTATACCGGTTTTAGCTGCTATAGCGCACCGGATGTCACTATCGAAGATGACTTACTGCGTCGTGATTTGACGATTAATGCGATAGCTCAAGATGAGTCAGGTGAAATTATTGACCCATTCCACGGTGTCATTGATCTCGATAAGCGTATTTTACGCCATGTTTCCGATGCATTTTCTGAAGACCCTTTACGGGTTTTACGGGTTGCTCGTTTTGCCGCTCGCTACTTTGAGCATGGTTTTACTATCGCACCAGAAACACTCGCCTTGATGCAAACGATGGCCGCTACAGGGGAATTATCTCATCTCACCGCCGAGCGAGTTTGGACCGAAACAGAAAAAGCGCTGAAATCAAATTCCCCACAGGTGTATTTTGATGTCTTACGCCAATGCGGTGCTTTAGCTGTACTTTTTCCTGAAATTGATGCGCTATTTGGCGTTCCTGCCCCTGAAAAATGGCACCCTGAAATTGATACAGGTATCCACACTCTAATGGTAATGAAAGTGATTTCCCGCTTATCTAAGGATGTGGATGTTCGCTTTGCCGCATTGTGCCATGATTTAGGCAAGGCTCTAACACCACCCGATATTTGGCCAAGCCATCCAAACCATGGTGAAGCAGGTATTCCATTAATAGAAACACTCTGTGTAAGATTAAAAGTACCAACCACGGCTCGTGACTTAGCTCGTCTAGCGGCACGATATCATGATAAAATCCATGTTATCAATAAATTACATGCTAATGATCTAATTGCGATTTTTGATAGACTTGATAGTTGGCGTAAACCAGAACGTGTTGAACAACTAAGTTTAATCAGTGAAGCGGATGCCAGAGGTCGGTTAGGTCTTGAACAACAGCCGTACCCACAAGGGGTATATTTCAGGCAAGCTTTTGCTATTGCGCAAGCTGTTGAAGTCAAACCTATTGTTGAGCAAGGGTTTAAAGGCCCTGAAATTCGTCAAGAACTCACTCGACAACGTATAGAAGCGGTCGGCAATTGGCAACAGCGACAAAAAATCATAGTTGTCGTTGCCTAATAGATACAAAACTGGCGGTTAAACACCGCCAGACAACATTTAAGCGGTTTTCGTGCCTCTTTCGATAACAACCCCAACTTGTTTAGCGCGTGCTACTGCCCCCGGTTTAGCCACTTTAATGCGAACCCATGGACTATCAAACTGTGTTAGCAATAATTGTGCAACTTCTTCGGCAACACGTTCAACTAAACCAAATTTATTATTCCCAACATGAGCAAGGATAGCTTGGCTAACTTTGGCATAATCTAAGCAATGTTCAACATTATCGCTCATAGACGCGCTTTTGTTATCCCATCCCATTTCGATATCGAGCACCAATTTCTGTTCAATATCTTGTTCCCAGTCATATACACCAATCGTGGTGATGACTGATAATTGCTCAATAAATACGATATCCATCACGTCATTTTCTCATTTATGTACTGAATTGATACCACTTCAGCAAAAATATGCGTATTATCCAAGACTGAAGTGAATTTATGGTCTTAACCGTTTTTGGAGCTAGCTATGAGTGCAACCGCGCTTGGCATGATAATCTTCGCCTATCTTTGCGGCTCAGTTTCGAGTGCGATACTGATCTGCCGTTTGGCGAGACTACCCGACCCCCGTCAACACGGCTCTGGTAACCCTGGTGCAACTAACGTATTACGTGTAGGCGGTAAAGCAGCCGCTGCCGGAGTACTCATTTGTGACGTATTAAAAGGGATGATCCCAGTTTGGCTTGCTTATTATTTAAATGTGCAACCATTCTATCTTGGCTTTGTTGCAATTGCAGCTTGTCTTGGGCACATATATCCCATTTTCTTTCGTTTCAAAGGCGGAAAAGGGGTAGCAACCGCATTTGGTTCAATTGCCGCTATTGGTTGGGATCTTTCTGGTTTAGTCGCAGGAACATGGTTACTGACAGTGTTGCTTAGTGGTTATTCATCACTAGGAGCGATTGTCAGCGCCTTACTTGCCCCCTTCTACGTTTGGTGGTTTAAACCTGAATTCACCTTCCCTGTTGCTATGCTATCTTGTTTAGTGTTAGTTCGCCATCACGGTAATATACAGCGCCTTTGGCGTGGTCAAGAAAGCCGTATTTGGCAAAAACTGAAAAATAAAAAACGAAAAACCAATAAAGAAATAGCCCAAGAAGCTAAAGAACAAGAACTCGATGACTAATGGTGACATTTTATTTTCTCTAAGAAGAGCTGATTTCAGCTCTTTTTTTATGCTACTTGCCTTGTTTAAAATTTCCCAAAAATCCTCATTGATAATAACAGCGTGATATCCCTCCTTAAAACTGTACTAGTAGTAATTTGTGCTACGTTACATTTTTGCCATAACTAGCGCACACTTTTAAAAAAAAGTTAAATTATTGCAAATTTATTACTAAGGAATATTTAAAAGCTGTCGACTATATAAAAGGAAAATTAAACTATAATAATGGTATTTATAATGAGCAGAACCCCTTATATCACTCAAAATGAATATGTGTTAGATGAAAACATCACATTAATGACAACCAGCGATCTACAAGGAAACATTGTTCACGCTAATGATTTCTTTGTGCAGGTTAGTGGTTATGAATTAGATGAATTATTAACACGTCCACACAATATTATCCGCCATCCAGATATGCCCAAAGAAGCTTTTGCCGACATGTGGGCAACACTTAAAAAAGGAGAACCCTGGACTGGCATTGTGAAAAATCGTCGGAAAAATGGTGACCACTACTGGGTTCGAGCTAATATTGTCCCAGTGGAACGCAAAGGCGTTATTACAGGCTATATGTCCATTCGTACTCGAGCAACACGCCAAGAAATTGCAACGGTAGAACCACTCTATGCAGCAATGAATGAAAATAAAAGCCAACAAAAAATTTTCAAGGGGATTGTGCTTTCTAAAAAATTACCATTTCACTTCTCAACATATTCAACACGTTCACGTATCCGACTCATCATGAGTCTGTTATTTATCCTTTGGCTCATTACGGCTAGCTTTATTTTGCAGCCAAGCGTGCCTCTACTGCTGATGAGTGCCTGTACATTTATCATACTATTGGTCGGTGATGTGATACTTGAAAAAATGCTAGCAACTCCACTGGAAAACATGACCAAACAGGCACTTGGTATTGCACGAGGAAATCGACATAGCGTTAACCATATGCAGCGCACAGATGAAATTGGCTTAATATTACGTTCTATCGGGCAACTTGGGCTAATCTGCCGTTGGTTAATAAAAGATGTCTCCGAACAAGTTGATAACGTTCGCAAAGGCAGTGAATCTTTAGTCTCCGATTGTCATGAATTAGACACTCACACTCAACAAACCGTCGGCTATATGCAACAAACCGTTGCAACAATGAACCAAATGGCCGTTTCCGTAAAAATGAATGCTGATAACACGATTCAAGTTGACCAACTTTCGAATACAACGAGCAAAACAGCAGTGAATGGGGGCGCCATGATGGAAGCCGTTGTGGATACCATGGATGAAATTGTCAGTAGCACCAGCAAAATTAACTCCATCACTGACGTGATTAAAGACATCGCATTTCAAACCAATATACTCGCGTTAAATGCCGCGGTAGAAGCCGCACGTGCAGGTGAACAAGGCAAAGGCTTTGCCGTTGTCGCAAATGAGGTTCGTAGCCTAGCAAGCCGTAGTGCAAGTGCAGTAAATGATATTCGTGAATTAATTAATGATTGTGAAAAGAAAGTCAATTCAGGGAAAAATCAAGTCCATACGGCAGGGGATACCATGAAGGAGATTGTTGACCAAATACAAAACGTCACGCAATTGATCACCCATATTAGCCAAGCAACCTCTGAACAAGCGGCAGGGATAGCCGATATTACCCAAGCAGTCAGTGAGCTCGAAACCATCACACAACAAAGCACATTACTGGTAGAACAAAGCACAGAGACATCGAAAATGGTAAAAGAACGGTCAAGCCGGCTGGAAGATGCGGTCGTTATTTTACATTAGTACTTAACTGAATAACAAAAGGGCTGTCATCCCAGCCCTTTTACAAAAATAGAGATACACCAACAACACTATTTTTCTAGCGGGGGCAATTCTGCCAAAGGCCAACGTGGGCGAACCGTCACCCCAAGCCCTGTAGTGGTTCCACCTTTAAGGCGAATAAGCCCCGCCAGCGCGATCATTGCGCCGTTATCCGTACAAAATTCAGGGCGAGCATAAAAAACTTCACCACCACGCTGCTTGAGAACGTCTTCCATTTTAGCTCTAAGTGCGCGATTAGCACTAACACCCCCCGCCATCACCAAACGTTTAAAACCTGTTTGTTCTAAAGCGCGTTTGCATTTAATTGCCAGAGTATCGACCACGGCATCTTCAAAGGCTCTCGCAATATCCGCACGAGTTTGGTCGTCATCCGCATTTTCACGGATGGTATTGGCTGCAAAGGTTTTTAGCCCAGAGAAGCTGAAATCCAGCCCTGGTCTGTCGGTCATTGGGCGAGGAAACACAAAACGACCTGCAGTACCCTGCTCCGCCATGCGAGATAACACTGGGCCACCAGGGTAGTCTAAACCTAATAGTTTTGCTGTTTTATCAAACGCTTCGCCTGCTGCGTCATCGATGGATTCGCCTAGCAGCTCATACTCACCAATTCCGGTCACACTGATAAGCTGAGTATGCCCACCAGAAACCAGTAACGCGACAAAAGGAAATTCAGGGCTTTTCTCTTCTAACATCGGTGCCAATAAATGGCCTTCCATATGGTGAACGGCCACGGCGGGAACGTTCCAGGCAAAAGCTAATGAACGCCCTACTGTTGCACCAACCATTAAAGCCCCAACCAAACCTGGACCCGCAGTATAGGCTACAGCGTCGATGTCTTGACTTGTTAAATTGGCTTCTTTCAACGCTGCTTGAATTAACGGCACTGTTTTACGAATATGATCGCGTGAAGCCAATTCAGGCACGACACCACCGTAGTCTGCATGAACTTTAATTTGGCTGTATAATTGATTGGCTAATAAGCCATGCTCATCATCATAGATTGCGATACCAGTTTCATCGCAAGAGGTTTCGATACCTAAAACACGCATTGCACTACCCTTGTTTATTGCATAACCGCAAGTCTATCACTATTTTCGTTCAATCGCGTAATTAATGTTGTCAAAAGGCTGACTTTCCTGACTGTATAGTCTATAATCAGTCCCCTGTAATAAAAATTTCGTGTGGCTAATTCTCATTATTATCTGGTTTTGTTTGCTTTTTCATCAAATGAACTGCAAATCAGGTAATCTTGTGTGATTCAATTTTATACGGCACTTTACAAACCCGTACTCATTGAAGTAAAATTCCGCACCATTTTAAATGAAGGCTGGTGAATCAGTACCAGCAACAAACCGATTTCTATTGAGGTGAGAGGCACATGCCGGTAATTAAAGTACGTGAAAACGAGCCATTCGACGTTGCACTGCGTCGTTTCAAACGTTCCTGTGAGAAAGCAGGTGTTTTAGCTGAAGTTCGTCGTCGTGAATTCTATGAAAAACCAACGACTGAACGTAAACGCGCTAAAGCATCAGCTGTAAAGCGTCACGCTAAGAAACTGGCTCGCGAAAACGCACGCCGTACTCGTCTGTATTAATTGTTTGCGGTGAAAGCCGCATTCATTGTAGACGATAGCTAATACAAAACTTTAGTTTCTCTTGTAGTCACTCCAGTTTTTGTAGTAGTACATAGCTAAGCAGTTAAAGGCCGTGCTTTCCTAAAGGAAGCGCGGCTTATTATCGTTCATCAACAGGCGAAAAAGAGGCTTATGGCTGGACGAATTCCGCGTTCATTTATCAATGACTTGTTAGCAAGAACCGACATCATTGATTTAGTCGATGCAAAAGTCCCGTTAAAAAAACAGGGTAAAAACCATCACGCTTGTTGTCCGTTCCATAATGAAAAAACACCTTCTTTTACCGTAAATGGTGAAAGACAATTTTATTACTGTTTTGGTTGTGGTGCTCATGGCAACGCTATCGATTTTTTAATGAACTATGACAAACTCGATTTTGTTGAAGCCATTGAAGAATTATCTGCACTACATGGCCTTGATGTTCCTTACGAAAAAGGAACGGGTTCAAGCCAAATAGAACTTCATCAACGACAAAATTTATATCAGTTGATGGAAAAAATTAATCAATTTTACTGTGCTGCCTTAAGTCATTCTTCAGCTAATAAAGCGAAAGATTATTTAAGCCAACGTGGTTTAAGTGCCGAAATTATTGAGCATTTTTCAATTGGTTTCGCCCCTGCGGGCTGGGACAATTTGCTCAAAAAATTCGCTGTAAACCCAGAAAGTCGCAAACAGCTTGATGATGCAGGCATGTTAGTGACAAATGATAATGGCCGAGTCTATGACCGCTTTAGAGAGCGTGTCATGTTCCCAATTCGGGATAGGCGCGGTCGTGTGATTGCCTTCGGTGGGCGCGTATTAGGAGATGCTCTCCCTAAATACTTAAACTCCCCCGAAACAGATATTTTCCATAAAGGCCGTCAGTTATTTGGCCTCTATGAAGCAACACAAAACAGTAATGAATTATCAAAATTACTGGTAGTTGAAGGCTATATGGACGTTGTTGCACTTGCTCAGTACGATATCCGCTATGCGGTTGCTTCACTTGGCACATCAACAACCTCAGAACATATTCAGTTACTTTATCGTTCAACAGATACGGTTATTTGCTGTTATGATGGAGACCGCGCTGGCCGAGAAGCGGCATGGCGAGCACTTGAAACAGCACTGCCTTATCTGACTGACGGCCGTCAATTGCGTTTTATGTTTTTACCCGACGGTGAAGACCCAGATTCATTAGTACGAAAAGAAGGCAAAGACGCTTTTGAGCAACGTATGAAAGATGCTCAAACCCTTTCTGCTTTTTTATTTGATTCACTTGTGCCACAGGTAGATTTAAAAACACAAGAAGGGAAAGCAAAATTTAGTAAACTGGCTATCCCTTTGATTAAACAAATACCTGGTGAAACACTGCGCCTTTATATGGCACAAGAGCTAGGAAATTTTATTGGTATACCGGATATTTCTCAAGTTCTTGCTATGATTGATAGAGAGAGCACAGAACAAGTTAACTATCAGGCGCCCAAATTAAAACCAACCACAATGCGAATACTTATCGCGCTGTTGGTACAGAATCCGAACTTTTCGGAACTTGTTCCCTCATTAGAGGGAATTGCCCATATTCAAATGCCGGGGCTTTCTCTATTTCAGGAATTGGTCGATGTCTGCCGTTCCACCCCCGGAATGTCAACTGGGCAGTTGCTAGAGCGTTATCGTGATAATAAATTTGCGAAACAGCTTGAAAAACTCGCAACGTGGAACGATATAGAAATAGAGGAGATAGCGGAAAATACTTTTATAGATGCCTTAAACCATCTATTTAACAGCGCACTCGACGAACGTTTTGACTACTTAATAGCAAAAGAACGAACTGAAGGGCTGACCCCAGAAGAGCGCGAAGAAGTCCGCTTAATCACTCTTTCTAGAGTGAAAACATAGTATCAACCCAAAACAGAATTAGTATTTTAAACGGCTTAAGTGCCGATAAACACAAGGCAGATGCCTGTAAAATGCTACGAAAAATAAAGGGCGTAGCAAATAATAAATGTTCCCTTTGTATGTTCTTGTTGGCCGAATGTTTCGCCGACCGACACCAATCTAAATACTCAGAAGTGTGGATACCGTCTTATGGAGCAAAACCCGCAGTCGCAGCTTAAGCTACTCGTAACCAAGGGTAAAGAGCAAGGTTACTTAACCTATGCTGAGGTCAACGACCATCTGCCGGAAGATATCGTCGATTCAGATCAAATCGAAGATATCATTCAGATGATTAATGACATGGGCATCCAGGTCATGGAAGAAGCACCTGATGCCGATGATTTAATTTTGGCTGAAAATACTTCCGATACTGATGAAGATGCAGCTGAAGCCGCTGCACAAGTGCTGTCCAGTGTTGAAAGTGAAATCGGCCGTACAACCGACCCTGTCCGCATGTATATGCGCGAAATGGGAACCGTCGAGCTTCTCACTCGAGAAGGCGAAATCGACATTGCAAAACGTATCGAGGATGGGATAAATCAGGTTCAGTGCTCTGTAGCTGAATACCCTGAGGCTATCACCTATCTTCTTGAGCAGTATGACCGTGTTGAAGCAGGAGAAAGCCGTTTATCTGATTTAATCACCGGCTTTGTTGACCCTAACGCGGAAGAAGATCTCGCACCAACAGCGACTCACGTTGGCTCTGAATTACCACAAGAAGAGCTTGATAAAGACGATGACGAAGACGAAGAAGATGAAGACGGCGATGACAGCGATAGCGATGACGATAACAGCATCGATCCTGAATTAGCGCGTCAAAAATTCTCTGATCTTCGTGAGCAATATGAAAAAACGCGTCAACATATTAAACAATATGGTCGTAGTGACGCGAAAACGGCTGCCGCTATCGAGCAGCTTTCCGAAGTATTTAAAGAGTTCCGTTTAGTTCCTAAGCAATTTGACTATTTGGTCAATAACATGCGTGAAATGATGGACCGAGTTCGCTTACAAGAGCGTACCATCATGAAACTGTGTGTTGAACAATGTAAAATGCCGAAGAAAAACTTCATTACTTTATTTAGTGGTAATGAGACCAGTGAAACTTGGTTAACTGCTGCAAAAGCAATGAACAAGCCTTGGTCAGAAAAATTACTTGAAGTTGAAGAAGAAATTCTGCGTTGCCTACAAAGACTGCGCCAAATTGAAGAAGAAACGGGTCTGACAATCGAACAAGTTAAAGATATCAACCGTCGTATGTCTATCGGTGAAGCGAAAGCACGCCGTGCGAAAAAAGAGATGGTTGAAGCAAACTTACGTCTGGTAATTTCTATTGCTAAGAAATATACCAACCGTGGCTTGCAGTTCCTTGACCTGATTCAAGAAGGTAACATCGGTCTGATGAAAGCCGTTGATAAGTTTGAATATCGCCGTGGCTATAAGTTCTCAACTTATGCGACTTGGTGGATCCGTCAGGCTATCACGCGTTCAATCGCTGACCAAGCACGTACTATTCGTATCCCGGTTCACATGATTGAAACTATCAACAAGCTGAACCGTATCTCTCGTCAAATGCTGCAAGAAATGGGCCGTGAGCCATCGCCAGAAGAACTGGCAGAACGCATGCTAATGCCGGAAGATAAAATTCGTAAAGTACTGAAGATTGCTAAAGAACCGATTTCAATGGAAACCCCTATTGGTGATGATGAAGATTCACATTTAGGTGATTTTATTGAAGATACCACTTTAGAACTGCCTTTAGACTCTGCAACATCAGAAAGCTTACGCTCTGCAACTCACGAAGTGTTAGCAGGCTTAACCGCTCGTGAAGCAAAAGTACTGCGTATGCGTTTTGGTATCGACATGAATACTGACCACACCCTTGAGGAAGTTGGTAAACAGTTTGATGTTACCCGTGAACGTATCCGTCAGATTGAAGCGAAAGCGTTACGTAAATTACGTCACCCAAGCCGCTCAGAAGTGCTACGCAGCTTCCTTGACGAATAATTGATTCATTTATATCTAAAAACACCTGCTCCGGCAGGTGTTTTTTTATGCTTACTACCCAATATTCGCTAATTCTCTGATTTATTCCTTGCCATCAGACATAACGTTATCAATATCGCTATCGCGCCACCTAACATCGCCAGATTAAAACCGGAAACAAAAGCAGAACGCGTTGCCTGCTCAATAAATGTTGATGGCATCACCGAGGAAGTTTGAATCAAACGTTCGATTTCCTGTGCCGACAACATCATGGCCAGCTTGTTATCCTGTAATAGCTGCTCTACAGCGCGATGTGTCATCAATGTCCCTAAAAAAGCAATGCCAAGGGTCATACCTGTTTGCCTTAATGCGTTCATGACCGCAGAAGCAATACCAGAATAGGCCTTATCAACACTCGCCATAACCAGTGCCCCAATTGCTGGGGTAGACATCCCCATTCCAGCCCCCAAAATAAATAAGGTTATCGCAATAGGAATATAAGGTGTTTCAGTATTCACACGAGTTAATAATAATGAAGCCAATGCAATTAAAATAAAACCCAAAATCATGAGGTTTCGCACGCTTAAACGGCGAGACAGTTTACCAAAAGAAAATGAAAAAATAGCCATGGCAATAAACTCAGGAGCCATGCGGATCCCGGCTTCAAATGCCCCCCACCCTTGGCCTTTTTGCAAAAATAGTGCGATGAAGAATACATTACTGTAAGTTGCAAAACCCAAAGCAAAAGACGCCATATTATATTGAAAGAAAAAAGGATTTTTTTTGAATAAAAAAAGCGGTAATAATGGCCGAGTTACGTGAAGTTCAACCCAAATAAACCCTAAGCATGCAAAAATCGCAATGATTAACCCACTCAATGTGAGGTAACTGCCCCAACCGTGTTCTCCAGCTTCGATTAAAGCAAAAGTTAACCCACCTAACGCAATGATACTTAAAACTTGTCCCATTGGATCTAATGCGGCTTTATCTGGATCTGCACTTTCTTGTATACCTAACCAGCCTAACAGTAATGTCAGTAGTCCAATCGGGATATTAATTAAAAATATCGTTGTCCAATCGAAGCTATCGACTAAAAAGCCCCCTAAAATAGGACCAATAATTAACGAAAGTGCACTCACTGCTGACCAAATACCAATAATTCTGATGCGCTCGATATCATTCGAGAAAGCTTGCGTAATAATAGAAAGTGCCCCTGGAATTAAAGCAGCAGCAGCGACTCCTTGGATAACCCGCCCCGCTATCAACATGTGTGGCGACGCAGAAAATGCACAAATTGCAGATCCTAGAGTAAAGATAACAATCCCTGTTAACCAAATTTTTTTACGCCCATAACGGTCGCTTATCGGGCCAACAGATAGGATCAACGCTGACAGACATAACGCATAGGCGTCAATAATCCATTGTAGCATTGACATATGAGCCTTGAGGTCACGCCCAATAGCAGGTAGTGCAACATTTACAATACTGATATCTAACGTTGCCATAAAGGTACCCAAGCAAACTGCTAGGATCAAAAAAAGCCGTCTCATTTTTATACCTCATCATCGATCATAGCAATATGATAATATTCGACCGACCGACGGTCAATAAAAATGAGAATAGATATCATTTATCACTTATATTTTTTTACTCTTTGAAAAAACGGCCTTTAGCCGTTTTATTCTTATTTTAATCCGTTTGAGTTGAAAGTACCGGAGTTTCATGTAGATAAACCCAATAACATTTCTCCGCTTCCACTCTAATGCAAACAACGGAAGTTCGTAATGTTTCTATATCACTAATTTGCTGTTTCTCTTGATATTGAATCCAGCAATAGCCATTATCCTCTCTTAATGGAACCAGATTAGTACATCTTGTCGTAAATGATGCTCGAGTCCCAATATTTTGGCTAAATAACGTGGTGACGTCATTTAAACCAATGCAATAGCCTTGTATTGTGACCATTTTGAAGTTGTCATCAAAACTGCTTAATAAAAGAGATAAGCTTTTATCGCTATTTCGTCCCTTAAATACATCTTCAATTAAAACATGTAAATCCACTACGCTTTGCAGCGCTCTTTTCATTGTTTCACTCATTTATTTTTCCTTGATCACTGAAATTAATGAAAGTAACCCGAGTATTGATGCGATAAAAAACGTATATTGATAACGTATTAAATTATTCGAGAAAGTCGTTAAGCTAAATATAGAAATAAATACGACTGCACCAACACTAAATGCGACTTGTCGATTAATATTCCACAATACGCTACCTTGAAGTAAATCTTTGTCTTTAAAATCCATTAACGAGCTAATTTGTGCAGTATTGGCGCTCAATCCCCCCCCCATCCCCATCAATAAATAAGCGATTATTAATAAACTGAGCTGGTTTGAAGATGAAACCCAATAAAGCAGAAAAATACCAAAGCTATGCAGTGTAATACCAATAATAAATAATCGCTTTTTTCCTATCTGCAAATAAAGGCGTCCACCGGTTAGCATTGATATTACTGCCCCCAATGCATATAGCACCATAAATAGCCCGGTTTGTGCCGCACTGAACCCCATATTTTCTTGTAGATTAAAAATATTGAGTAAATTAACTCCCGTAAAAATACCGGGAACAGCATAGTAAACAATAAAAGCGTTGCGTAGGTTGGAATTCTTTAATAACTGAAAATTTAAAATAGGTTCTCGGCATTTTTTAGCGTATTTAAGGTAAACAATAAATACGAGGGCTGAAGTAAAAAAACTCACCAAAGCCAATAATAAATTGTGATAATCATTATAAAAAGAGAATGATAATAATAGGCTTAACAAACTTAAACTCACCATTATTAATCCCAAAATATCTGGTTTTTCTCTTATTTTTACTCCTTCATTTTTTATCCAACTCCAGGCTAGTACTGCTGTTAGTAATGAGAAAGGCAAATTAGAATAAAACACCCAATGCCAAGACAGAGAATCAATAATTAGGCCGCCAATTGCAGGCGAAAATGCGGGAGCAATTAACGCTACAGTCATAATCAATGTTGATATACGCTGGCGATCATTATTGGGAAATAATGCGAAAACTAACGCCTGACCTACCGGAATTAATAACCCTCCTGCTGCACCTTGGATAAAGCGCCAAAAAATTAAGCTATAAATTGAACCACTGCTTCCACTAAACCAAGCAGCAACAGAAAAAAGTAACATGGAATAACACAGTAATTTTTGATTGCCTAACCTACCTGCTAGCCATAAGCTGATTGGCATCACTAAAACTAGACCTAAAATATAGGCATTGGCAACCCATGCAACTTGAGATTGGCTTACTGAAAAGGACGATGCAATATCAGGTAATGCTATCGCTGACATAAAAATGTTAATACAATCAATAAAGAAACCAAGTAAAAATACTGTGGCAATTTTGTATCGATAAGTCATGGACTTCCTCCGGTGGCAAAGAATAAGTTTTAGTCCTTTCTTTGTCGATACAAGGGAGGTAACATGATTGTTTAATAAATAAGAACAATCATTGTTATTATGCAAAAAAATCTCAAAAAGATTATCAGTTTTCTACAAGTTGTTGATTCGGGCTCATTCACTAAAGCCGCAGATATTTTAGGGCTAAGCCGTTCTATGGTGAGTGTCGATATCAAACAATTAGAAGCTCAGCTTAATGTAAGCTTGCTAACACGAAATACGCGAAATATTGCATTAACAGAGGTGGGAAAACATTTTTATGACGACTTTAAACGTATTCAAAGTCAAATAGATGAAGCTTTCGAAAAAAGCCAAAATTTAGGAACTAATATTGTAGGTTTGCTGCGCTTTTCATCAACAAGTGAATTTGGCCAACGTTTTATTTTGCCACTACTACCTGAATTTTGCCGCCTTTATCCTAAGCTAAGGTTACAGTATTCATTTAACTCATCCTTAGATGACCTTATCACAGAGAAACTCGATTTATCTATTCGGTTAGGTAATTTAAAAAATTCATCCCATAAAATGAAAAAACTGGGTGAATATGAAATTTACTTAGTTGCCACCCCTGAATTTCTAAAAAAACACCCAATCAAACAACTCACTGATTTAGCAAATGTTCCATGGATTAACCATGCGCTATTAAACTGGCAAGATCCTCAATATTTTTTACAGAATTCAAAAAATGAAAAATATTACTTACCTTTAATTAAAAACCAATATGAGTCTAATTCTGCCGCCGTTATTCACCATATGGTGTTAGCCTCATTAGGTATTGCAATATGCCCAGCTTGGATGGTTGATGATGACTTGCGGTATGAACGCTTAGTTCATGTATTACCTGAATACCGTTTGCCGAAACAAAATATTCAATTACTTTACCCAAATACTTTTGTTTTACCGGCTAAGACACGTGCATTTATCGATTTCTTAACCGATAAATTAGCGGCAAAGAAATAAAGATAGGTCGGTTCAATGTTTCTAAAATAGAGATTTCTAATCTACCACAGTATAATAGCTATTTTCCTAATCGGAAATGGCTATTATGCCCTCCATGGCATAATAGTTTGCTTTATTTCTTAGATGCTAAATAATCTTGTAGAGTGCCTTCCGGCTTTTTCTTACAAAACTCAACAATCTGAGGGACTTCGGCAACACTTTGCTCTGTTAGCGCAACATAATCTCCACCTTTAAATTGCGTTTCTTGATTTGTTACCCATAACGCAATAGGTGCCCAGCTCTGAGGGTCTAAATTAATAAATTGCTGGCAAGTCATATTTTCAGGTGTAACCGTATTTTTGTCTGCCGCCATTGAGTTAAATGAAATTGTAGATACAGCAAGTAATACGCTAGATATAATAACCTTTCTCATTTTGAACTCCTTTGAAAATTAAAAACACAGAATCATGTGCCGGAATATTATTAGCATATTATTTATGGAACTTACATATTCTAATTTTGATGATTAAATTTATACCGAGTCAAAAATTCGAATAATAAATAATAAAAACAAATAACTATGAACAATTACTTAATTAGACCATCAATATACGATATATTTTTTTATAAAAAAGCCACTTATACAAAGTGGCTATGATTATTTAATTAGACTGTTTTTACTTCCATCTCAGCAGGATCTTTAATTGGTTCATTAACAAAGAAGAAATAAACCAATGATGCTAGGAATGCGACAGTTGCACAAACCACAAGGGCTAAGGTAAATGAATGTGTTTGGTCAATAATAATACCGGTAATAATCGGAGCAAACGACCCTCCAATAAAACCACCGAAATTTTGAATGCCACTCACAGAAGTGATTAAGCGAGAAGGCACTGATACTAAAATCAATCCCCAAGCAGAAGTCCCCGCAAAGTGAATAGAAAATAGTGCCATACTAATACACGCAACGGCTGAAAAGGTACTGTCAGTATAAGCGGCCGGCAATGTAAACATCGCAGCGAATAACAAGCCTAAGCAAATCATCCACTTACGGCTTTTCATTTTGTCAGCACCGCGTTTCGCCACATAGTCTGCAACAACACCATTTACCAGCATTCCCAGCGCACCAAATAAAAAAGGTATTGCTGCAACCCAGCCGGTTTTTTCTAGACTTAAACCTCTGGAGTTTTCAAGATAAGCAGGCAACCATGTGAGGTATAACCAAACCATATAGCCCACACCATTAAACCCAATGATCATTCCCCATAAAGAACGTTGTTTAAATAATGACGCCCATTCCTTGAAAGAAACTTTATTCGTTGAAGATGGTGGAGCACCGTCATTTAAATAGTTTAATTCATCATCTGTTAATTCTAATTGTTCGCGATTACGATAGAAAATAAACCAAAGTATAGACAGAATAATCCCACTAATACCGATAATAATAAACATTGTACGCCAGCCAAAAGCTAACATTAATGCGATGAGCAAAGGTGGCGCTAATGCTTGAGCTAGCGTAGAGGACATATTTACAATCCCCATTGGCAGACCACGCTCACGGATATTATACCAATCATTAACGACTTTAACGCCTGTCGGTAAATGCGGTGCTTCACCAATACCTAAAATAACCCGTGCAATAATTAAATGGGTAAATGAAGATAATAGCCCTGTCACGGTTTGTGCTAATGACCATAAGAACAAACCGAAGCCATAGATCTTTTTAACCCCAAAGCGTTCCATTACCATACCTATAGGTAGTTGGCATAACGCATAGCCAAATGAAAATACCGATAACAATAATCCCATTTGGGTTGCACTAAATCCTAATTCTTTACTTATTGTAGAGTTAGCAATAGAGAGTGATGCTCTATCTAAAAAATTAATGATACCTGCTATCAACAAAAATGTAAGCGCAATAAGCTGCCAGCGCTTTAGCCTTTTACTCGCATGTAGTGACATAATTAAGTACCTTTAAGACGTAACAGGACCCTGCGGAATAATATTTACTCCGCAGATTTATTTTATTAATAATCTTTATTTTTTATCTATTATTTACGACTTTAACTTTAATATTAATTCTATTTCCACTGGCGTATCAAAAGGTAATGTATTCGTACCGATTGCTGAACGTGCATGCTTACCTTTATCACCGAGTATTTCAATTAAAAAATCTGAAGCTCCATTCATGACTTGTGGTTGGTTTTTAAAATCATTAGCACTTTGTACAAAACCTAATAATTTTATACATTCATCAATTCTATCTAAATCTCCTAAATATGCTTTCAACGAGGAAAATATATTAACAATGCACTGTTTTGCTGCTTCTTGGCCTTGCTCAACTGTTAATTCTTTACCTAATGTACCGCTATAAATTAAGACGCCATCTTTTTGGCAATCGTGGCCTGATGTATATAATAAATCCCCATACTGCTTAATGGATACATATGAAAATTTTGGCGTCCCTGGTGTGGCAAGTTTAATCCCTTTATCTTCTAATTTTTTTTCAATATTCATTCAATTTTCCTATTTATTGAGCAAGATATTAGCCATGTCATAATAAATTTCCGCAGCAAGGTATAATTCTTTTATTTCAACAAACTCATCTTTAACATGAGCTTGAGCTAATCCCCCTGGTCCCATAATAAGTGTAGGGATCTCACTGGTAACCGAGAAAAAAGGCGCCTCACATGTCGCTTCAAATATTTCTGGTTGCGCTGTTTTTTCTGTAAAACGGCTCACTGTATCTAATGCAACTTTAGTTAATTCGTGATCTGCTGGGATATCTGAAGCGGGAATAAATAAGTAATTATCTAAGTGATAATCTATCTCTTCACCTTTATTATATTGCGCAATAGCTTGATGCAATCTCGCCTCTATTTCTTGCTTTTCTTCCCCTGGAACGAGTCTTCTATCTATTTCAATATCACAATGCTGCGGAACGATATTCGGAGCTGTACCACCATTTATGGTGGTAATAATCATTGAAGCATTTCCTAATAGTGGGTGACTAATTTCCTCAACAGAAGTGCGATGTTGCTCTATCGCAGGTAGTATTTTGGCCATCTTAGAAATGGCACTATCAGGATAACGAGTTTTTGCTGCATGACCCGCGGTGCCTTTAGTACTTAAGTTATAACGGCTAACGCCTTTATGTGCGATACAAACACCAAGAGACGTTGGTTCACCAATAATGGCATAATCTGCAGAAATTCCATCTTTAATGTAATGCAGCATGCCAAGATTAATTCTCTCCTCATCCACATTAAATACTAATGTTAAATTACCTGAAAATGCATCTTGATTACGCTTTAATAATGTTGCCGCATACATCATTGCAGCAACACCAGACTTCATATCTGCGGCTCCTCGCCCAAAAACTTTGCCATCTTTAATCACTGGGTCGAATGGCTCGGTGCTCCAACCACAACCACAAGGCACAACATCTATATGACCGTTGAATAATAAATGTTTACCTTTTCCTGAACCTTTTAAATGTGCAATAACATTTGGACGTCCAGGAGCAACCTCTTGCATTTCAACATCAATATTTTCTTGTTTAAAGTAGTGATATATAAATTCAGCAACTTGTTGTTCTTCCCCTGGTGGGTTTTCAGATTTATGCCGAATTAAGGCACAAAGAAGCTCTAGCAACTCATGTTGTTGCTGTTCATTTAATTTATACATTTTATTCTCCGATATTTAATATCGTGCGTCTGGTATAATAATATGGTCTATTTCATTATTATTTAATGCATATATTTTGTTTGTTAAGTTAGGAATAACACAACTGTGATTCGGTATAATATTTAATACATCACCAATATTTAATTTAATTTTTTTTGGGTCATAGCGAAGATAGCCATGCTCTTCATTTAATTTAACTAGTTTTATATTTGGGTCTTCCACTATATAACCAAACCCTGGTTCTGCGGATTGATCAGAAGTTAATGTTTTTGTCCCTGCATCTACTGTTGCATACCCCTCAATAGGAATACTCACAACCGTTGTTCTTATTGTTAAAGCGCAATCTTCAGGCGTATAAATACCACCATAGATAGCATTCATATCGCCAAAAATAAAGTTCCCAGCCCGTGACTCTGTAATCCCTTTTAATTCATCAGCATAGAATGAAGATAATGTTGAGCCGCCAGATGTCCGAGGCGCTTCGATACCCAATTTCTCTAACCGTTTTTGGCAAGATAATAAAAGCTCTGCTTCTGCTTTTGCCGCTTTACGTATTTCAGGCTCTGTACGGTATTGGTATATTGTTCCTGCATAAGTAAATACACCAATAATTTTCAAATTAGGTAATTTTTGTATTGCCAGTGCAAATGGCTCTAAGTCATCTAATTGAATTCCTTCCCGGTGAGCACCATAATCAACAGCAATATAGACCTCAATAATTTGGTTTTCTTGCTTCGCTGCTACTGATAATTGTTCAGCACCTTGTAGGCTATCAATAATTGTTTTTAATCTGATTTTTTTAGCTAACTCAATAAATTGCTTGCACTTTTGTTCACCGATCATTGGGTAAGCAAGTAGAATATGATCAATTCCGCCTTCCGCCATAACTGTCGCTTCTTGCAATGTGGCACACGTAATTCCTTTTGCACCACAGGCAATCTCAAATTTTGCTAATTCTACTGATTTATGCGTTTTTATATGTGGCCAGTGTTCAATATCTTGCTGTGTTAGCTTGCCTGTCATGCCTCTGACATTTTTTTCAAGTTGCTGTAAATCTAAAGCAACATAAGGCGTTATTGGCATAAAAACCTCTCTTATTCTTCATTATTGTCTTCCCCTTTTAATTCCGCTAAATAGGTATAAAGGGTATATTTGGAAATATTTAAAAATTCACAGATTTTCTCACCTGCTTTTTTGATTAAGAATGCACCTCTATCATCAAAGAATTTAATTGCATCCATTTTTTCTTTTTTTCCCATATTAATGACGGGGACTTTAATAACCTGCATACATTCTTGAATAAGGTGATCTAATATTTCATTAACGTCCGTGACAAAAACTTCCTTAACCGTATCCTGCTCAATGCTATTGCGCTGTGTAATGCCTTGAATAGCTTTTTCTGCAGCAATAAATTCTGAAATATCTTGATTAATACAAAGTGCCCCAGAAACTTTGCCAGTTTCATCACGTAAATAGATTGAAGTTGAACGCAACATTTTCCCATCTTTGGTTTGGGTAAAATAATTGTATTTGTCGCCATCAACATCAGTGCCGCGCAATACCTCAAGCCCTAAATTACTACTTGGGTCTCCCACCTTTCGCTTCGTTACATGACCATTAATAATTGCAACAATACTGCTTTCTAGCCCTTTACTATGGTCATGTAATACCACTTCACAAGTGTCGCCAAATTGGCCCGCAATCCCTTTCATAACTGCCAATAACATTTCAAAGTTGTCTTGGATAATTTTCATTTTCTACCAAACTTATTTTAAGCCTAACTAAATATTAGTTAGATCATAATGGAGACTCAATCAAGATTTGAGCAATTTGTGATCTATATCTTGATTCTAGCTAACAAATTTTTAGTTGCCATGACTAACATAGCAATAATCCCAGTTTATAAAAAAACTGGGAGATAAGATAGAACAAGGGATTTCAGAGAGTTTGTTAATGAATGGAAAGCTATATAGAGATAAACTAGCCGCCTAACTTTTTGTTAGTTTCTATTCCCGACAAAAGTTAGCGATCCTATTTTTATAGATTCACCCAAAACACCCCAGTTTCTCGGATCTCTGTAAACTGCTTTTGAAAGTCAATTAAGTTTTGTTCTGGATTTAATGCGCTAAATCGCTCTGGATGCATAAATTTAGCCATAGCTTCAATGGCAAATATGTTCATCGGATTGTTGTAAAAATTATGGTAAATCGCCATAACGCGCTTTTCTTTAACTGCCGTTAATGATGAAATCCCTTGCCTATCCATTAATACCGATAACTGCTTCTGCACGTTAGCTTTATCTGCATTATATCCTAAGCTTACTGCGAGCGAGCGACGATTAAAATTGTGCCAATCAGCGCCAGTCAGTAAATAGAATTCTGGGTTTAATGTAATAATATTCTCAATGGAGCTTTCAGCCCCTTTTGCAGGAAAGCTATCTGCAACAAGATTATTTCCACCTGCCAAGGATGCTAAAACACCATAACCTGAACGCCCATAAAGCTGACAGCAACTATCCGCAAATAGCCCGGCATTTGCTTCAATCAAAACAGTTGGAAATGGCTGAGATAGTTGGCTTTCAATGGCCTCTAATTTCTCTTGATACAGCGTTGCAAACTGCCCCGCTCTTTCTTGTGTTCCTAATAATTCTCCTAATAATAAAATGCTTTTCGGCGTATTTTTCGCAATATCCATTCGAAAATCAATAAAAATGACTTGGATACCTGCAGCTTCGAGTTGCGGTAAAATTTGACTATCACGCATCGCACCATAATTAGCCTTATGCATAACTACCACATCAGGCATTAACTCGATCAATTTTTCAACTTGGAGACCGGCTTCACGTGTTTTCTTTAACGTGGGTATTTTGCCTAATTCAGGCAACACACTGAAATAAGCTTGTTTTAAATCTGGTGCGTATTGCGTAAGCGAATCACTCCAACCCGCAATGCGTGATATCCCTTCTTTACCAGCAGCAATATCCACTGGCAAAATATCACGGCTATCCACCAAAAATAATTTTTCGACGGGAAGATTAACAGTAACTTCACGACCTTGTAAGTCAGTGATCACCGTTGATGTTTTTGCCTGCGACCAAAAACTGAGCAAGCAAAATAACCCTATAAGAAATGATTTCATGGAATATCTCATTACTTTTTATTGCTAATAATCTGCTAGAAATAAGTCACTAATACATAGTGACTTATTTTCAATTAATTAAAATGTCACACTGTAATTAAGGGCAAAGGTTCGACCACGGCCTTTATAATCGTACAGGTTTGCAGCTCCGTATTTCGGGCTATATAAACTTTGTGCCCGCTGCCCCCAAATTGTGGAGTAATTTTTATCTAGTAGGTTTTCCACTGCAAAGCTGACTTTACCCACTGGCAGCATATAACTTCCTAATAAATCAACGGTATTATAACCATCAAGTTTCTTACCTGCCGCATCCGTTAAATTGAATGTTTGTTGGCTTTGTAAGCGTAGTGCCCAATCATTCGGTTCCCAACCAATATAAGCATTCACTTTTGACGGGCTCGCGAAGTCAACGCTCCATTTTTCCCAGCTACCATCCACTTTAGTTTCTGATTTTTGTAGATTGAAATTACTTCCTACACTCCAATCTGAATCAGCAAAGAAGTAATCCACCGCGCCTTCAACCCCATAAATACGGCGTTTATCGGTTTTCATATAGATGGTCATATCATCTTTATTAATGCCATAACTTCTATCAGACAACGAATAATAGGTGGCAACTTGTGTGCGCAGGTTTTCCCCTGTGTAACGCCATCCTAACTCAAACGAGTTAACCTTAATTCCTTTTACCTTGGTATCATTAATGTTAACACTTTTATTGAGATGGTAGTGGCCATTGGCATCTGGGGTCTTCACATAGTCACCTGTTCCGTAATACTTAGCAATATCAGGAATTTCAAAGCCTTGAGAGAAATTAAACCATGTTTGTTGCTCTTCAGTTAGGTTAACCAGCAGCCCTGCATTAAACAGTAAGTTGTTGTAATCCGTTTTCCCACCCGGTACTGCATCCGCTGATTTACCTTTACCATTAGCAATCGCTTCTTGCTGCACATAACCAATAAAATCATCCACTTTATTTTCAGTATATTGGTAACGCACACCACCGCTTAACGTGAACATCGGCGTAATGTCATAACTGCTTTGTAAAAATGTCGCCATATTGGTGGTGGTATAACTTGGATAGCGGCCGATTTGGAAAGCTTTAGTTAAATCCATTCCTCCTGATTCTTTCGCTTTATCTAAATCAAAAAACATTTGATTCGCACGAAATTGCTCATGCTCTGCATCCACACCATAAGTTAACGTTAATTCATCGATAGGTTGGCTATTGAATGTCAGCTTGGTTCCATAAAAATTGGTTTTTTGATCCGATGAGCTGATACTTGTAACATCCTTGCCAGTCAAGGTTGGGAAGGGATAAAACTTTTGTGATTCATCACGATAATAAACTTGAGCAACAAAATCTTGCCCAAACACATCTGCATTTGAATACTGTAAATTGAGCAAATTGCGCTCAGTTCCGGGCAAACGATCAGAGCTTAATTTACTGCTATTATAAGCTTCACCTTGTCCTTTAACCGCGGAAAAGTCTTTTCCTAAATAGAGGCCGTGTTTACCATCAGACTCACTTTTATAATGCTGATAAACGGCTTGAAGCTGTTGTTTTTCATCGATTTTGATGGTACCTGATGCCATCACATCTAGGCGATCAGAAAATTGCAGCCCTGTTTGGGTATTATCAATATTAATCGCATTACCTTTGCCATCATACCAACCGCCATAGCGTTGATAAGCAACAGAAATTCGTCCGTGAGCGTTCTCATTACCACCACTTACTGCTGCGGCAACATTTTCATCGTGATCTTTACCATTGTTAAAGCCTGTTTTTCCACCTAATTGCAGAGAAACCTGTTTTTCTTCTTGGCCTTTTTTCGTCACGATATTAATCAAGCCACCACTACTGCCACCGCCGTACATCGCCGTTGCACCTGAAATAACCTCGATATGATTGATATTAAAAGGATCGATGGAATCTAATTGGCGACTATCACTACGAGAAGAGTTAAGGCGTACCCCGTCCACCATCACAATCATTGAACGGCCACGCATATTCATGCCATAGTTTGTCCGCCCTTGGCCACTGACACTCATTCCTGGAATAAGCTGCGCTAAAATATCTTTTAACTCTTTTCCACCTTCAGCTTGCTGTTCAATTTCAGCATTATCAATCACCCATGTGGTTTGCGCCATTTCTGAAACGGTTTTATAACCACGTGTAGCGGATACGGTTATGGATTCTTCTTTTTTATCAGCGGCAAATACGGAGGGGGAAATAAAAGGGAAAAAGCAAGGAGAGATAATAAAAAAATGCTTTATTTTCATTAAATTAAACCTTTACATTATTAGAATTGCTGTTATTGAATCTAAAAAATAAATCACAATGCATGATTAAATTACTATTTATTATTTTATCAAATAATTATTATCAACAGTAACTAAGAATCAAGATAAATATAAGAATTATTATTATTAGCAATATAAAATATAAGGTTATTCAACATAAAAATACAAATCACGCATCCCTGCGTAAGATCTTCCTATAGGTTACTTCACGCTAACGACTGCAATATAATTCAATTTTCCACGATTTTGCCGAAAATGACGGAACATACGCAAAAATTGAGGACGGTTTTCTTTCTTCAATGCATTGCGGATAATCTTTAGCGCACCGAATACACCTTCATCGTAAATTAACCCTTTTGGCGATAATAGCGTCATTGGGCCAGTATGGGATACCACTTGCTGAAAGCCCACTTGTTGGAATAATTCCACCCACTGTGTTTCCGGTAATGGTTGCGCTTTGACATTAATCACTTGTTGCATTTGAGAAACCACATTTTGGACAGCTTGGGCATCCTTAAATGCAATATCATGGGTTAATAAACATCCGCCTGGCTTTAGTACTCGATAGTACTCCTGCAATAGCTTTGCTTTCGCTTTATCAGCGTACATGGTTAGCATGGCTTCATTAATGACCACATCAAAACTGTTATCCTCAAACGGTAATTTCGATGCATCTGCCATTTGAATTGTCACTAATTCTGTTAACCCTTTATTCGCAACGTTTTTTTGTGCTTGTGCAAGCGCCTGTTTGTCCATATCAATACCTGTAATATGGCAATGAAATTGAGAGGCAATTTCAATAGCTGTGGTTCCCATATTACACGCAACTTCAAGAACTTGGCTGTTCTTATGTAATCCTGATTGGCTAAGTAACCACTCGGTTGCTTCTTTCCCTCCTGGGCGTAGGCGTTTTTTCCCCAAACGAGCTAGAAATTTGTGCCCTGCTTCATGGGCAGTAAATGATTGGTCCATTCACACCTCCAAGTTAGTGTGTACAAGCCATTTCAGGCTCACGTAACATAATTAACAGCATTTTTACGGGTTCAAGCGCATCTACCGCATGAGGGATATTAGCCGGCATTCTGACAATTTCCCCTGGTTTAGCCATCACTGACTTACCTTCGATCGTGAGTTGTAAACTCCCTTCAACAACCATCACAATGGCATCAAAAGGGGCACTGTGTTCAGATAGCGCTTGGCCTTTATCAAAAGCAAATAAGGTGATATTCCCCCCACCATTTTTCGCTAATACACGGCTTGCAATACCTTGTTCGGTATAATTAATTAACTGATTGATAATCAGCGCTTCTGCGGGTGTTATTGTGTTATTGCTCATCGTTTATATTCCTTAATTTAATCATTTTCATTCAGTTATCTAAATAGCGGAATGACCCCTTGGGTCTGCCGGCCTTGATAGTCCATTGGCGTAATTGCAACAGGTAATTGGTACAGTTGTGTCAGGTTTTCTTCCGTTAAAATTTGTTCAGTTTCACCAAATAAACAGCCGCTACTGTTAAACAGCAATAATGAATAGTCAGCGATATGCAGCGCATGCTGTGGATAATGACTCGTAAATAAGATGGTCATTCCGCGATGTATGGCTAAATCACGTAAAACGCTGAGCACACTGTCTTGGTTGGCAAGATCCAACGCGGATGTCGGTTCATCCAGAATCAAAATTTTTGGTTCACTGGCTAATGCTCTCGCAATCATAACCATTTGTTTTTCCCCTCCACTGAGACAGTTAAAGGGTTGGTCCGCAAAATTACTTATGCCTAAGTACGCTAAACACCGCTCTACAATTTGGTTATCTTTTTCATTGGGTGAGGCATACCACGGCAAGTGACGAATACGCCCGAGACTCACCATGGTGCGAACAGAATAATGAAATAGTGAACCACTAAGCTGTGGAACATAAGCGACGGGGGCATTTAGTGAAATATTGCCTGTTGATCCTTTTTGTAAACCGAGCAAGAGTTTTAATAAGGTGGTTTTTCCACGGCCATTCGGCCCTAAAATCGCGCCAATGCTGCCTTTGGGCTGCTGAAAAGTTAAATTCGTAAATAACTGGCGCTGTGCAATTTTGAAATTAAGGTGTTCAACTTGGATCATAAATCGGCCACCTTTTTATTTAATGTATGGATCAGTAGTGCAAAAATGGGAGCACCGATTAGTGCGGTGATCACACTTAATGGAATTTCCGCATTCGTCATACTGCGGGCAAAGGTGTCGACAGCTACCATATAAATCCCACCAATAACTGCACTAGCGGGCAGTAATATCCGGTGATCATGTCCTACCACTAGCCGTGCAATATGCGGAACAATCAGTCCTACCCAGCCGATGGTGCCGGATACCGCCACTGTCGCACTAGTGATCAAGGTCACGCTGAGTAACACGGCCCAACGGGTTCTATTAATTTTCATCCCTAAGGCTTGTGCATTTTCTTCCCCTAAGGAGAGCACATTGATACGAAAACGCAGTGCAAAAATGACTAAAACACAGACCATAACAACAGGAAAAACAATATTAAGTTTAAGATAAGACGCACTGGCAAAGCTGCCCATAAGCCAAAAAACAATAGTTTGCAAAGTATTATTAGGGTCTGCAAAATAGGTAATTAACGAAATTAATGCAGCAAAAAAAGCATTAATAATCACCCCCGCAAGGATTAACATTAATAGCTGGCTGCCTTGGCGATTCAAGCCGAGTAAAAAAACTAGCATGATAGCTAACAACCCACCGACAAAAGCCAATGAAATGGTGATCAACAAAGAAGAAAATAACAAAATAGCTAGCGCGCCACCCAATGCGGCTCCAGATGAGACGCCAATAATTTGCGGCCCAACTAATGGGTTACGGAAAATGCCTTGCAAAGCCGCCCCCGCAACCGCCAACCCAGCCCCTGCTGTACCTGCTATCAGAACTCGTGGTAAGCGCACATTTAACACGACATTTTGTTCCGTACGACTATAGTTCCCCATCATCTCGTTACCCAAAATGGTGTCATAGAGAATATGCCAAACTGCAGAAAACGAAACCGGGTAGCGGCCACAACTTAGTGCCAAAACAAACGTCAACAATAGGCAAATGGCGAAAACGAGCCAAAGATATTGGGGCTTACGCATGCGGTTTCCCCATTAAAGAGATGTAGTGCTGGCTATTTTTGTTCATCTCCATTTGCAAAATGCCGTCAATTTGCTCATCAGACACGTCATAGCCATAAAGTTGCTGATATCTCAGGCGAATTTCCTCACGCAATGGCATTTTCATCGTTTCTGGATGAAAAATCATTGATAACCATTGCCAGTACAGCGGTGTTTCTTGGTTTGGTGCATCCCAGATAAAACCACCAATAGGAAGCTTATATACGCGCTGGTTTTTCACTGCAGTGACTTCGCTTAACATGGGATTGCGATAAACGTCAGCTGGCGATAACCCCTCTTCGAAATTACCCAATAGAATAATGTCAGGGTTCCAAACAAGAATTTGCTCAATATTGAGCGTTCTTGGCCCAGTGAGGTCGCGATTTAAACTCACTCCACCCGCCAGTGCAAAATCGGCATTGTTGTGTGATGTTGAGCCAAATGTTTGAATACTTTGGTTGAAATGAGAGAGATATAAGACACGAGGCTGCTGCGCTTCTGGTATTTTAGCGGTGGTAGCTGAAAGTGTATCGACAACTTGTTGGCGCCACTGGATCATCTTCTGTGCTTTATCATTGTGGCCAAGTGTTTGTCCCATTAGGCGAACCCACTCTTGCGTATAGCGTTCTTGCCCATAATCTAACGTAGCAACAGTCAGCCCTGCATCACGCATAGGGGAAATAATATCATCCCCTCGATGACCCCATTGCCATACTAGGTCGGGCTCCACATTAAGCAATGCTTCAATATTTGGTGTAAAGTTGTTACCTACGACATTTGAATTCACCTGTAAAACAGGAGAAAACATTTGGCTTAACATGCCATATCGCGCAGCAACCTTTGCAAAAGGATGCATTCCAACTAATTTTTCACTGCTTTCATCCATACCAACTAACATCGAAGCGGCAGGGATTGGGATCACGACAATACGTTTTGCAGGGGCTGACAAACGAATTTTATCCCCTGACATATCTGTGAAATCAACGGCTTGTGATGCATATACGTTGCCCATCCCCCACAAGGTCAGAAAAACGGCGATGAGTCTAAAAGCATTATTTATCATAGGGTTATTCAGCTCTCTGCTAAGATCTCAATTGATAATGTGTATGATTATCATTTATACTTATACCATTCTAAGACGGCGTAAGAGGATGACCTATGACATTTGTCAAAAACGTTTTCCCCCATACACAATCACTCAATGCCATAAAATCGTGCTTACTGTTTAATGGGATAGAAGATGAAAAACTGGCATTACTGCTGGAAAATTGTGGCCATATTCGCTTTAAAAGTGGTGAAATCCTGAACCATGAAGGGGAACCATTTAAGCATTGCCCTTTGATGATAAGCGGGCAAATTGAGGTGTATCGCCACACTTATT
The DNA here is from genome assembly GCF_028482485.1 of Providencia sp. PROV116. NCBI lineage: Bacteria > Pseudomonadati > Pseudomonadota > Gammaproteobacteria > Enterobacterales > Morganellaceae > Providencia > Providencia sp. PROV116. The sequence goes on from NZ_JAMPQO010000011.1 coordinate 148,114, forward strand.
TGGGCGAGGAAAAAATTTTTGGTTTATTTTGCACAGGGGAAATTGTTGCCATCGCAGCCGTTTTTATGCCACATAACCGTTATCCTATGAGTTTACGGGCAAAAACCGACGGTGAAGCCTTGCTACTCGATAAACGTGATATTTTACGGCTTTGCCATGCCTGCCCACAAATTATGGAAAAGCTACTCATGCGTTTTAGTAGCAAACTGTATGAAAACATTAACCATATCGATTGGCTAACCTCAAGTTCTGCTGAACAACGCTTAGCTGCTTATATTCTTGATTTAAAACATAAACAACTAACTTCAGATATTGTTTTACCTTTATCACGGGGCCAACTCGCGGCTAAATTAGGCATACGCTACGAAACACTCAGTCGGTTGGTTTCTGGGTGGCGGCAAAAAGGGTTTATTGATATCGAGAAAGACACTGTGCATATCCATAATGAAAACTACTTAACGCAATTATCTATTTCTGCACAGCGCCCATTTTAACAACCACGCATTAACCAATATTAATGCGTTTATTTATTATTAGAAATTATAGGTTACGCCACCATTCACATTAAACCCCATACCGGGGAATAAAGTGCTGTCTTTTGCTGTGACGGTTTGGTTGGCAACCGATGTTGTTGCATAGCGCTCATCGGTTAAATTATCCATCGATAAATACACAGACCACTGCTCTGTAGGCTTATAACTACCTTTCAGCCCCAGTACGGCATAATGTTTACGTTTTTGAATATCAAGGTTGTTTTGGTGGTCAACTGCCATATCCGTAGGTGCCCAATGAATATTAGGCCCAACACTCCAATCCCCAATTTCATATAACACCTCGGCAGCAACAATATTACGTGGAATACCCGCGATATAGTTGCCATTATATTCACCGCCCATGAAACGGAAATCATTATAAGTCCAAGAAACTCGGTAATTGATATCCCCCGGACCTGCGCCAACACGTCCTGTAAGCCCAGCTTCTAAGCCTTGATGGCGAGTTTTCGCGGCATAATTAAACACACCAACGACAGTTCCTGCACTGTCATAAGTGGTAATATACTCATCTTTAATTTGGCTACGGTACAGCGCAAGGCTCCATTTCAACCCATCGGTGACATCGCCTTCTCCCCCAATTTCATAAGTAATGGCTTTTTGTGGTGAGAGTTTCGTCAATTTTCCATTGCTGGAGTTAATAATTTCCCAAAATGTTGCAGGTTCTTCACTCGCACTGATATTAGCAAAGTAACGCTGGCTTTCCGTTGGTCGCCAAATCACTCCCGCTTTTGGTGTCCAAAATGTCCAACTTTGGTCTAACGACAAATGACTCTGTCGTTTTTCTACATCACGGCGCGCATGTGTGCCTTTCACATCTAAATTAACGGTCACTGTTGGCGTAATATGTAAGTCTACCCCAACACTGCCGTAGAGGTTTTCAGCTCGGCCATCATATTTACCTATTTTTGTTTTGTCTGCGGGTGTCCCTTTACGATTTTGCATTAATTCAGTCTGCAAGGTCATTTGGTCCCATGCAAGAGCTGTACGATATGTCACGGGCTCAGTTTCAATATTATAGGTAAATTGCAGCCCTTCACTGTGGCTGCGGCTAAACCGGTAGTAAGCGGGAGTAGTAAAATTATCATGAGTACGAATGTGCCAAACTCCTGCACCAATTGCTTGGTTATCCACTTGCCAGTCAGAGCGGTTAGCCACTCGGAATTGCTCAACATTACGGTGAGGATCACGCAACCAAACCATTGGGTACACCTCTGTTGGGTTATTATTTAATACCTCTTCAGAAACTGGCCCCGCAACGTCAAAGCGCAAATCTGTCCAACTCAGCCAAGTTCGGTTTTCAAAGTTATCAGTCACATAACCAAAGTTGCTGCGTAACGTTTTACGTTGGGAAGCAGAGTGTTTGCGATAACCATCAAAATGGTCATAAGTGAAATTAATACGCCCATCAAATAACCCATCATCAGAAACACCACCGAAGGCAGTTTGTAGCCCTTCGCGCCCATGGGAGCCGTACTCATAACGTAGGCGCCCTTGCTCACTTCGGCCAGTGTAAGAGAGCACATCCAATTCACCGCCCAAGCTGTTACTTTGTGGGTTAAGGCTATTTGCGCCGCGGCGTACGCTCACCATCCGCGCATCACGCATTTCTAAGGTACTGATGTGAAAACTGCCGTCTGCATCCGTTGCGGGTAAGCCATCTTGCAGCAGCAATACACCACGAGCAAGCGGTGCACTTTGCACACCAGAGCCGCGAATATTTAAACGCGGCTGGTCAATCCCCCCAAAGAAATTTTGGATAACCAACCCAGGCTGGTAATCCAAGGCGTCTTGTAAGGTAGCAAGGCGAGTTTCTTTTTCGATAACAACTAAATTGGTTCCACCAGCTACTTTTTCAAGCTTATCTTTTTCTTGCTGTTCACTCGGTGACAAACGGCTTTGGCCTGTTGAAGACGTGACGATCAGTTTGTCTGGTGTGCCTGCTGGTGCCGCGAACCCAATTGGTGTCGCCAAAGTACCTATGCCTAAAGTGAGTGCAATACAATGCGCCAATTGGTGCCGTTTTAAACGATAAGACATATATTCACCCCAACAATAGTAATGGTTATCATTTTCATTTGAGGGATTTAAAATAGAGGATGGGTATAGATATCCCTATGACATTTGTCAAAACCAAAATAAATTAATTTATTATTTATATTAAAATTATAGTTTCCATTAAATTCTATTAAATTATCAATCTTGTCGTAAATACAATTTCCCTTTTAAATAACATACCCAACTTAATGCTTAAATAATTAAAAGCATATCAATATATGTTATATAAAAAGAGAATATATGAATATAAAAACCTTTAAATTTATCGATAAATATTCAAATGGCATTGTCGTTAACTTTGATAATAGAAACAAAAAAACAGTCACCATTAGCTTATTTTTAGATAATGAAAATATAGAAACCATTTCAACTAATAATGACCATTATCTTTTCAAGGTAGATAAATCGGGGAACTACCATGTAACCATTTCATTTATAGATAGTAATAAAAACATTCACCACCTAATTGATAGCCCTGCTAGCTATTACTTCGCCCAACAGAAAACCAAGCAAAATATTAAAAAAGAATCCAAATCAAAAACAATAAATCATAAAATAGATGGAATTAATAAATATTTTTTAGAAATTAAATCTGAAATAAAAAGTTCGCATTTGATTATGGATATATTACCAAATGAACTAATGAATTCAAAATTAATATTAATCAAATCAAATATTGAATCCTCTGTTAAACAATATGAATACCTAAACCTTTATGGGGAAGATAATTTTGATCGTTTACTTGAACTATCACAAAAGATTGAACAATTAGATTATGTCAGCTATTGCTGTATTTGTCCTGACACGACCGGCTATCTTCCGCCAAAACTCCCTTTAAATAGTCAAGTTCTAGAAGAAGACACCAGTAGCAATGAGATAACCCCTAATTTCACTTATTTACAAAAATATTTAGATGCACCAATGGGTATGAATGTGAGAAACGCATGGGAAAAAAACATTGATGGTTCGCAAGCCGTAGTACGCCATTTAGACTTTGGTGTTTACAAAAACCATGAAGATCTCAAAAATTCAAATCTGATCGTCGTTAATAGCCGCCCTGAAACTCAAGATTGTAATCATGGTACCGCATCAACAGGCTGTATTATTGCCACTAAAAATGCATTTGGTGTAACTGGCATTGCACACAATTGTCAATTTTATTTCTATGATACTGATGATCTCGATCAACTTACTAATGATGTCCAGCCTGGTGATATTGTAAGCTTAGACATTCAATTTTCTTTTGGCGAAAAATTACTTCCTGCCACAGCTGTGCGTAATTGGTGGGAAAGAATCAAAATTATGGTCGACAAAGGTGCAACGGTTATATTGGCAGCCGGTAATGGTGGGTTAGATTTAAGTGAACCCGGAGTTATGACTGATTTCGGTGATAATGGCAGTATGTTAGTTGGCGCGTGTAATAATCAGACTGGAAGTCGTGCTTATTTTTCTAATTACAATCAAAAAAGTTCATTAATTAATTCATGGGGAGATTGGAGTGTTACAACCACAGGGTATGGCTCACTACAAAAATACCCCGGTAATGAACGCAATTACACAAAAGATTACTCAGGTACATCTAGTGCGACTCCTTTGTGTGCAGGCGCATTAGCATTACTTCAAGGCTATGCCAAACAACATCAAATTATTTTATCTGCTTGGGGAATGCGCGAACTGATAAAAAAATCGACCTATACGGAAGGTGTTAACGATGGGATTGGCTATCGCCCGAATGTCAATGATTTATTAAAAGAAATTGATAAACTGGCCCAAATTACTGAATAATTGAATTATAGTTATGCCGTCATAACCGATGGCATAACATAACCTTTTATTTATCTGGGCTAAAAACACGACTACACACTTTCTCTAATAACGCTTTATTATGGCTAAAAATAATCATCGCCAACGGGCGCTCTTCCGATAATCTCACTAACAACTGCCAAATCTCTTTTTGCAAATTGGCGTCTAACTGTGCGGTGATTTCATCAGCAATCAAAATTTTCGTTCGCGGGTCAAGGGCTCGCAATAAGGCGATACGAGCAAGCTCACCACCGGATAACTCACTGGGAAGCCTTTCTAGCCATGCAGGTTTAATCGAAAAATACGCTAACCAGTGAGAGTCTGGCTGCCAAGCATCAAATACACTCGCACCGACCTTACGGTATGGGTTAAAACTTTTCTCTGGATGCTGAGGGACTAATTGAACCGGACAATAACCATGTCGAGGCAATGGTTGGCCTTCAAATAGAATGGTTCCTTGGGATGCCTTTTGCCACTGAGCTAACACTCGGCCTAACGTAGTTTTACCAAAACCACTGGGCGCAGATATTCCAAGGCGTTCACCGCTAGCCAGTGACAAACTAAAGTCATCCCACAGCCGTTGCCCACCTTGATCAATACATAAATTATTTACTTGTAAAATAGGTTCAGTAATACTCATTTACTTGCCATAAATTGATGTTCAGGTAACGCATTCCACAACGATTGTAGCCATTTTCCACCACCGCCTTGTTGCAGTTGTTGGCTGCTTAGCACTTCTTCCAACTCTCCGTTACGTAATAAGGCTATGCGGTCAGCAAAACGCACAGCCATGGATAAATCATGGGTGACCCATAAAACACCTCGGCCAACGTGACACAGTGATTTTATATTTTCGAGCAGTTGCATCGCATGGTCGTCATCCAACCATGATGAGATTTCATCCGCTAAAATATATTGTGCGCGGGAAAGTGTCGCACTGCTGGCGAGTACCCGTTTTGCCATTCCACCGGATAACTGGTTTGGGTAGCTATCCACTAGTGAGCTTTGCAAATTATATTGCTGTAAGTGCCGTGCAACATCGTGCATTTTAATATGCTGCCCACTTAACACTGCGGCACGTTCTAATTGTGGGCCGATACGAATTAGCGGATTAAGCGCGCTAACCCCTTGAGGAATATAGCATAATGCATTACCACGGTGCTGAGCTTTGTTTTGTTCCGTCAGCCTTTTACCATTAAGGTGAATACCACCACGACAGCGCATATTATGGGGAAGTAACCCCAAAACACTCTGTAATAACAAGCTCTTACCTTCTCCGCTTCCACCCACCAGCGCGACCATTTCACCGGGCTGAATATCTAAGGAAATTCCTTGTAGTAACGGAGCCCAACGTTTACGCCCTAACCAACGAAACTGCGCGACATCTACGGTGAGATTATCAAGACTCAACATACGACCCCCTTCAACCATAGCTGCTGCAAGGCCTTAGCAAATTGGTCAAATAATAACACTAATCCGACTAATGCAACGCCTGGGAAAACCACCAGCCACCAAGCACCTGTGCTGAGGTAGCGCAATGCATCAGATAATAAAATACCTAGTGAGGGTTCATGGGGCGACAAACCAAAACCTAAGAAACTTAATGCCGCACTGTGTAAAACCGCATGGGGAAACATTAACAATGTTCCTACCATCCATTGCGGCAAAATCATGGGTAAATAATGATAACGCCAGCGGTAAAATGCACTGTTACCAATACGTTGAGATAACATAATGTAATCTGACTGGCTAACTCGTTGTAACTCCGAACGTAAAATTAAGGCTAATTTTGGCCAATGTGTCAGTGCAACGGCCCAAATCACCCCCATTTTTCCACCACCCAGCGTAAAACAAATCAATACCAGTAATAAAAGATGCGGCAATGCCAACATAGCATCAATAATGCCACGCACCACATAGTCCATAACTTTGCTTATTGAAGATAACCCCGCCATGATAAGTGCAATGAAACCGCTGGTAATGGCAGCCATAAGGCCGATTTGCAAGCTAGTTGCTACACCTTGAAAGGTTCTGGCAAATAAATCACGTCCTAAATTATCTGTACCAAATAGATGCGCCCACGAAGGTGGCAAGCGCCTATCGAGTAAATTCATTTCAATATCATTAAGGGAGAGGCCAAACGCATAAATACTAACGATGACCAATAAAAGTAATGAGAAAACTAACTTAAATAAGGCGCGATTAGGGTTATAGGTCATGATCCTCTCATCACTCCCTTATTCACTTTTTTTAGCAGGCTGTCTGCTACCGTATTGCTTAAAAATATTAGCGTAGCGCATAACATGACGATCCCCATCAACAAGGGAATATCTCCACGTAGCCCCGCATCTATCGTTGCCTGACCTAAGCCTGGATAGGCAAATACTTTTTCAGCTAGCAATGCCCCGCTCAATAATTCACCTACAGAAGCAAACTGCAAACAAATTGCGGGGGTGATGGCATGTTTCAACACGTGGAAACCCATCATTGACCAGCCATTATCCCCTTGAGCCCGTGCGTAATGAATAAATTCACTGCTCATCACCTCAACAACTTTGGCTCGTGTATGCAATGCGATATTACCCACGCCTAGCATACCCAACGCAATTACAGGCAAAATTAGGTGGTGAAGTTTCTGTGAAAAAGTTGCCGTTTGCTCATCCAAGCCTATCGGCCAAGCGCAGCATATTGGAGCCCATTGTAATGTCACCGCGAACAAAGACAGCAACAGCAAACCGACCCAAAAAACAGGAATTGAAGCAAGTAAATAGCATAATGTTGAGATAAGTTTGTCTGGCCAGCGGTTTAAATAACGCCCAGCGACTAACCCTAGCGCAAAACCCACAATACCAGAAAACAACCAAGCACAAATAAGCAATGCTAAAGAAGGCACAAGGCGGTCAGCAATCACTTGAATTACAGGGGTATTATAGAGCATGGAATAGCCCAAATCCCCCTGTAATACTTGTGAAAACCAACGCCAGAACTGTACCCATAAAGGCTGATCAAGCCCCCATCGCGCAGCAATTAGCGCATATTGCTCAGGAGGCACGTGCAGTAAGTCATTGCCAATATAGGCTTTTATTGGGTCGATAGGCGAGTAACTCAGCAGGATAAAAATCCCCGCTGCCGTTACGGTTAATAAACCAAAAAATCGCAATAAAAGCCCAAGTGCAGTTCGCATTACTGACAGGTCCACGCCCATTCATCGACATTATTTAACACCGACCAAGATCCGTGAATTTCAGGAGCACTGGTACCTAAATCAACACAATTATTCAGTAAATAAATATGTTGTAGGTTCATCAACCAAGCCCATGGAGCATCACCTTTAATACCAACACCCGTGCTACCGTTCCAATCTACTTGCTGCCATAACGGAATCGCCGCGCCTTGGTCAGCTTGTGCTAACGCTTTTTCGATTACCTCATCAACGGCTGCATTTTTATAATAACCAGGGTTATAAAAGCCAACACCTGCTGCTTTGCTACTGTAATTATGGACAATTTCCATCGGGTCTAAGCTTCCCCAACCAAAAAGTGTTGGGTTAGCATGCATGTGTAGCTCAACGGTTTCCCAGCTCCCCGATTTTAAATCCATCTCGATACCAATCGGTTTTAAGCTTGAACGGATTGCCTGCGCAAGGTCTCGACGTGTGGTATCACCACTGGCATACCATAATGTCAGTTTTGCCACTTTGCCATTTTTCTCACGTAAGCCCTCTTTATTCAGCTTCCATCCCGCATCTTCTAAAATGGATTTCGCTTTTTCAAGATCACCATCTTTAAAAGCGGAGTCTGGGCTATTCCATGGCAGCCCTGCAACGCCGGTATAAGCCGGTACGGCAAAGCCTTCCAACACAGATTCCGCCAATAGTTTACGGTCAAGAGCATAGTTAATGGCTTTACGGACAGCAACATCTGAAGTGATGTCGTTACCGATAGGGTTACCTTGAGCATCTTTCTCACCGGCAGGTGGAATTGGGAAAGAAATGCCGCGGTTTTCCACGCTATAGCGCTCAACCAATTTCATGTTTTTCACATCATTAGCATTCGCCGCTACCGCAGCAGGGATACGAACAATTTCCAGTTGATTGCTTTGTGCCGCCGCAAAGGCCGCATCTTCATCAAGGAAAACAAAGACCATTTTACCAAAGTCATTTTTTGGCCCTGCATAATACGGATTTTGCTCGACAATCAGTTGCTGCCCCGGCTGGAATGCAACTAAACGATAAGGACCTGCGCCAATTGGGTTATGTGCATAGGTTTTCGCATCATATTTATCGGCACAAACAATCCCTAACGAACCAAGTACATTAATAAAGGTACTTTGTGGGGAAGATAAGGTGATTTTTACGGTGAGTGGGTCAATTTCCTCTGCTTTGGCAAAATTCCCCATGTCCACCTTACCGCCACTTGCCGCAGCATTGTTATAGGTAAATACAACATCTTTTGCCGTTAACGGTGAGCCATCGGAAAATTTTAAGCCTTTTTTCAGCTTGAGTGTCCACTGTTTACCATCTGCATTATGTTGATAACTTTCAAGCATATAGCTATGCCATGAAAGGTCAGTTTTTTGTTTCAGTAATGGGCTATGCAACAGTAGGTAGCTGCCGTGGCTCCACCCGAGCATGGGGTCAAAACCCTCTGTTGGCTCTGAGCCAATCGCTAAACGTAAAGTTTGTGATTGAGCCAGTTCTGCCGCCTGTGCTTGCAGTGTGAGCCCCATCAAGCACATTGCGGCAACGATATTTTTAATCATACATCCCTCTATAGACAGATTTTATTTTTTATTTCATATAATTAATGACGTTATTTTCATTAATGTCGCTATTGGTGAGATATTCACTATGTGTAGAGTAACCAATATGAGTTATATTAAATTTAACGCCCTGATTGCTAGGCGCTACATCAATAGAACAGCGAATTTATTCGAGAAACCGTCAAAATTAAGTCGTTATTTGACTTACCTTAACAACTACTCATCAATTTCTTTGTCAAATTCAATTGGGTTAGAGTGCAAGGACAAATTGGTAATAAAATTCGGGTCGTTCGACTGCCTTGATTGCAACCGAAATTGAGAAGGCGTCATATTGTATTTTCGCTTAAAGACATCGCAAAAATAGGCATTACTGCCAAAACCGCAACGATGACTAATTTGAAAAACAGAATAATTCGAAAATGTTAAATAATTCAACGCCATTCCCATTCGAACATCTAGCAGTAATTGACGAAATGACACCCCTTCACGGTTCAAATGGCGACGCAAAGTTGAAGGTGTCGTAAATAACGCTTTTGCGACATCGTCTAAATGCCATTTTTTTTGCGGTTCTTGGGTTATCAAATGGGTAATTGCTTGGTTTTTCGGTTCATCATAATTAAAACGAAACAGGTTAAGAATATCGATACCTTCTTGATATACCGCCATTAAAATAAAATATAGGCTCTGTTTCATTAACAATGCTTCTTGGGATTCACTCTGTTTTTTTAATGGTAAGCATTGTTTTAATAAACTAAAGTTATCTCTCACCGTTTCAGGGGGAGAAACATGGTAAATGGGTTGGTGGCTAGTCAGTGGCGCAACCGACTTCATCAATGTTTTTAGTAATAAAAATACCGATTGTAATTCTTCTTCTGACATCGACAAGGTGTGTAATTCAAGCGGCTGATTCACGGTGTTACACACAATATTGCAAGAAACTTGACTGTATTTAGGAATAATTAAGGTGACATCGGTTTCAATTTCAATGGATTGACCGTTGATCACGACATTTCCTTTCGCGCCAGTTAGCATGGCTATCATCGCGTTTTCAATATAAAACGCTTTTAACACCATTTGGCTTTCCGAAAGAAAGAATTTATATTCCATAATCTCTATAAACTGCAGTTAATGTCAGAATGACTTCCCAAGAAAAGGGATTGTTGAATAGATATAAAGCCACGTAGTAAAAGCATATCAACCCCATATCAGTGCGGATGAGAATATAGTCCCGTTACGCTGAAATCGCAATATAGATATACGCTCATTTTTTACTGTTATTTTGATGGTTGTTATATTTTCTAAATAAAATGCTGTTTAATTGAAAGGCAATTTTCGATATAAGGTGTAGAATCGCGCGGCAGATACATGCAGCCGATAACACTGCATAATAATAATGATTTTGGTATTCACTCACACCCTACCCTACTTGCATTAGCTTTTACATCATAAATACCCAATTTTTGCTGGGGTATAGCTAAACATGTTCGCGTATTTTTAGTTGACTGAGTTGCAGGAGAAAGTATGTCTGATTTTTCAGGATCAGGCTGGTTAGCTGAAATTTTTTTACGATATGAACTAAAACGTGGCGTCACCCGCTTAACGGAAAAACAACATATCGGCCCTTTAATGGTTCAGCGGCCATTCTACCCCGAGCAAGGCATTGCACACACGTATTTACTTCATCCACCCGGTGGCGTTGTCGGGGGGGATAAACTCCTTATCAATATTGATGTTCAACCACATGCCCATGCGTTATTGACCACGCCTGGTGCAACAAAATTTTATCGTAGTGCGGGCGGCGTTGCACGACAAGTACAAAGCTTAACCGTCGGGCCCAATGGGTTCTTAGAATGGTTACCTCAAGAAAACATTTTTTTCCCTGAGGCTCAAGTTCGCTTAGAGACTCATGTTCGAATCGCAAGTTCCTCAAAGTTTATCGGCTGGGAAATCCAATGTTTAGGCCGACCCGTATTAAACGAGCAATTCGACAACGGGGATATTCGGGGCCGCTTGCAGTTTTATATTGATGACAAACTCACCTTGGCGGAATCCATATTTATCGAGGGTTCACAAAAACAATCAGCCGTCATGCGTGAATTTCCTATGGTAGGTTCCTTGTATATCTACCCCGCCAGCGATGAATTAAAAGCTGAACTTCACGAGAGTTTGGCCGTGTTTTTCTCTACGGAAGTGAGGCCGCTTGAGTATGGACTGACTGATGTAGACGGTATTTTAGTATTGCGGTTATTAGGTTCTCAAACCGAGCCCATGATGGCTTGCTTCGCCCATATTTGGCAGGCAACAAGACAATACTGGTTAGGTTATTACCCTGATCCGCCGCGTATTTGGGCAACTTAAACGTTTTTTAGGAGCAAAAAATGGAATTAACCCCCAGAGAAAAAGATAAATTATTGCTTTTTACGGCAGGCCTCGTTGCTGAAAGGCGTTTAGCCCGTGGATTAAAGCTCAATTACCCTGAGGCGGTCGCATTGATCAGTTGTGCGATTATGGAAGGCGCCCGTGATGGCAAGACGGTTGCCCAATTAATGAGCGAAGGCCGAACCGTGTTAACCGCAGAGCAGGTAATGGAAGGCGTGCCAGAAATGATCAAAGACATCCAAGTGGAATGTACATTTCCTGATGGCACAAAACTGGTTTCTATTCACGACCCGATTGTATAGGTAACAACATGATCCCCGGTGAAATTAAAGTCAACCACGCTTTAGGCGATATCGAACTCAATGCAGGTCGAGAAACCCAAACAATACAAGTTGCCAACCATGGTGACCGCCCGATTCAAATTGGCTCTCACTATCATTTTTATGAAGTCAACGACGCCCTAAAATTTGAGCGCGTAGGCACACTGGGTTTTCGTTTGAATATCCCAGCGGGTATGGCGGTGCGTTTTGAACCTGGACAAAGTCGTACGGTTGAACTCGTCGCTTTTAGCGGCAAACGAGAAATTTATGGTTTCCATGGCAAAGTCATGGGCAAGTTAGAGAGTGAGAATTAATAATGAAAACAATCTCTCGTCAAGCGTATGCGGATATGTTTGGTCCCACAACCGGTGACCGCTTGCGCTTAGCTGATACAGCATTATTTCTAGAGATCGAAAAAGATTTCACCACCTATGGTGAAGAGGTCAAATTTGGTGGCGGTAAAGTTATTCGTGACGGCATGGGTCAAAGCCAAGTCACCAGTGACCAGTGTGTCGATGTGTTAATCACTAATGCCATTATTTTAGATCACTGGGGCATTGTTAAAGCGGATATCGGAATTAAAAACGGCCGTATTGCGGGGATTGGTAAAGCAGGCAACCCCGATGTTCAACCCAATGTCGATATCGTTATCGGCCCCGGTACAGAAGTGGTTGCTGGTGAAGGTAAAATTATCACCGCGGGTGGCGTTGATACTCACATTCATTTTATTTGCCCACAACAGGCAGAAGAAGGTCTGGTTTCCGGTGTTACCACCTTTATAGGTGGTGGAACTGGCCCTGTTGCTGGTACTAATGCCACGACCGTCACCCCTGGTATTTGGAATATGTACCGCATGTTAGAAGCCGTTGATGAACTGCCGATCAACGTAGGGCTATTTGGTAAAGGCTGTGTCAGTCAGCCCGAAGCGATTCGCGAACAGATCGAAGCGGGCGCAATAGGCTTAAAAATTCACGAAGACTGGGGCGCTACCCCAATGGCTATTCACAACTGCTTGAATGTGGCGGATGAAATGGATGTGCAAGTGGCTATCCATTCAGATACGCTGAATGAAGGCGGTTTTTATGAAGAAACCGTGAAAGCTATTGCAGGGCGAGTGATCCACGTATTCCATACCGAAGGTGCTGGCGGTGGCCATGCCCCTGACGTCATCAAATCCGTTGGAGAACCGAATATTCTGCCAGCGTCGACCAATCCAACGATGCCATACACCATCAATACCGTTGATGAGCACTTGGATATGTTAATGGTTTGCCACCACTTAGACCCATCGATTCCAGAAGATGTGGCTTTTGCTGAGTCTCGAATTCGCCGTGAAACCATTGCTGCGGAGGATATTTTGCACGATATGGGTGCAATTTCTGTGATGTCTTCAGACTCACAAGCCATGGGACGCGTTGGCGAAGTGATTACTCGTACTTGGCAATGCGCTCATAAAATGAAATTACAGCGCGGGACGTTAGAAGGCGACACTCTCGATAGCGACAATAACCGTATCAAACGCTATGTGGCGAAATATACCATTAACCCCGCTATCGCCCACGGTATCGCCCATGAAGTCGGTTCGGTAGAAATCGGCAAATTAGCTGATATCGTGTTATGGGACCCTGCATTTTTTGGTATCAAACCCGCCCTTATCATGAAAGGGGGAATGGTCGCTTATGCGCCAATGGGCGATATTAACGCTGCGATCCCGACGCCACAGCCAGTACATTACCGCCCGATGTTTGGAGCGTTAGGTAAAGCAAAATACCATACCTCGATGATTTTTATGTCAAAAGCCGGTATTGAAGCAGGTGTTCCTGAAAAATTAGGCCTACAGAGCCAAATAGGCCGAGTTGAAGGCTGCCGAAACATTAGCAAAGCCTCAATGGTTCACAACAGTTATGTGCCACACATCGAACTTGATCCACAAACCTATATCGTCAAAGCCGATGGCATCCCACTGGTGTGTGAACCAGCGACTGAGTTACCGATGGCACAACGTTACTTTTTATTCTGACCCCTAATTAAAAGAGCCTGAGAATGAAAAAATTTATTAAAGTGATTGCTCCACAACCGCATTCACCAACCGCGTTAACCCTGTGCTTAACCATGGATGAGCGCACCAAAAGCCGTTTAAAAGTCACTTTAAGCGATGGGCAAGAAGCGGGGCTATTTTTGCCGCGCGGAACCATCCTGAAGGAAGGCGATGTTTTATCCACTGAAGACGGCGAGTTAGTCACCATCGAAGCCGCGAAAGAGCAAGTTTCTACGGTTTACAGTGATGACGCTCTGTTGCTTGCTCGCGTTTGCTATCACTTAGGTAACCGCCATGTTCCATTGCAAATTGAAGCGGGCTGGTGCCGTTATTTTCATGACCATGTGCTAGATGATATGGCACGTGGATTAGGTGCTACCGTCAGTGTCGGTTTAGAAAAGTACCAACCAGAACCAGGTGCCTATGGCGGCTCATCAGGTGGTCATCACCACCATCACGGCCACGATGATCACCACCACTAATCGGTGGTCAGGGAGTTTGCCTATGTTAGCAGATCTGCGCTTATATCAGTTAGTTAGCCCTTCTTTGCCTGTTGGGTCATTTACCTATTCACAAGGCCTAGAATGGGCGATTGAAAAAGGCTGGGTAACGACACCTGATACCCTTGCTGGCTGGCTAACCGCACAAATGACCCATGCGATTGCGACATTAGAGCTTCCTGTTTTACGGCAAATTCATACTTCCCTTTCCCTTGGTGATATTGAAGCGGTGAAATATTGGTGTGAATTTATGATTGCCAGCCGTGAAACCAAAGAGTTGCGTCAAGAAGAGCGGCAACGAGGAATTGCTTTTGCCCGACTACTTCCTCAGCTAGGTATTGAACTGGATGCTAACCTGCAAACCTGTGTGAAACAAACCCAGCTAATAGCCTTCGCCCTCGCCGCAGTAAACTGGCAGATTGACGTTGAAAAATTGTGCACCGCGTATGCATGGGGTTGGCTAGAAAACACGGTGATGTCCGGTGTTAAGCTTATCCCTTTAGGGCAAAGCGCAGGGCAAAATATTTTATTTACCCTTGCTGAGCGCATACCCGAAGTGGTTACGCAATCGGCAATCTGGCCAATAGACGATATTGGCAGTTTTACACCTGCACAAATTATTGCCAGTAGTCGGCATGAAACCCAATACACACGACTTTTTCGTTCATGAGAAAAATGCTATGCAAGAATATAATCAACCCTTAAGAATTGGTGTCGGTGGGCCAGTCGGCTCAGGAAAAACCGCATTATTAGAAGTATTATGTAAAGCCATGCGCGACACTTACCAAATTGCCGTTGTCACCAATGATATTTACACCCAAGAAGATGCCAAAATTTTAACCCGTGCCGAAGCATTAGATGCAGATCGCATTATTGGTGTTGAAACTGGTGGCTGCCCTCATACCGCTATTCGTGAAGATGCATCAATGAATTTAGCGGCAGTTGAAGAGTTAGCCATGCGCCATAAAAACCTTGATATCGTGTTTGTGGAAAGCGGCGGTGATAACCTCAGCGCGACGTTTAGCCCAGAACTGGCAGACTTAACTATTTATGTTATCGATGTTGCAGAAGGCGAAAAAATCCCACGTAAAGGCGGCCCGGGGATCACCCATTCCGATTTATTGGTGATTAACAAAATTGACCTTGCCCCCTATGTCGGCGCTTCATTAGAGGTGATGGAAGCCGATACCGCAAGAATGCGCCCAGTAAAGCCCTATGTGTTTACTAACTTAAAGAAAAAAGTCGGCTTAGAAACTATTATCGATTTTATTATTGATAAAGGTATGTTAAGACGTTAATAAATTTGAGCGCCCTATAGTTTTTATCTATAGGGCGTTTGAGGTTGTTGACAAAGCGGGATAAAAGCGTGGTTTTTCCCGCTTTGTGTTATCAGCCGAAAATCAATAGATTGATTTTCCTAATTTATTTCAATAACCTATTAGACTTGCTGTCAAACATTATATGTTTGACAGCAATCTGAAACGGCCTATAGATAGAATCTATAGGCCGTTTTCAATTAACAAATACGGGGTAAAGGCTCACTGTGGGGTAAATCTAATAACCTTGATGTACCGAAGATCCCAACCAATTTGACTTGTTTTTGCTCAGTCACACAGCCAATGGTAGTTGCATTTTTCCCTAATGGGTGTTGGTGTAGTGCAGCAATCACTGCATTTTCCGCTTCAGGTTTCACCACAATCACTAATTTACCTTCATTCGCAAAGTTTAACGGCTCTAAACCCAATAGCTCACACACCCCCCTAACCGCAGAAGAGATAGGTAAATCGCCTTCATTAACCGCAATTCCACAGCCGCTGGCTTGGGCAAATTCATGTAGGATTGCCGTTACGCCACCACGAGTTGCGTCTCGTAATGCCCGAACGCCGTCAATTTCACGTAGCGGTGCTATCAATGGCGTTAATACTGCACAATCACTGCAAAGCTCCGCTTCTAACCCGAGTTGTTCGCGTAGGTTTAAAATAGTGGCGCCGTGGTCCCCCAGCGTACCACTAACAATCACTTTATCCCCCGCTTGAATATGCTGCGCTCCCCACTGGATATTGCTCGGGATCACACCAATACCGGCCGTATTGATAAAAATTTTGTCTGCTGCCCCGCGCTGCACGACTTTGGTATCGCCTGTCACAATATCCACTCCCGCTGCTGCTGCCGTTGCCGCCATGGATTCCACAATTGAGGTAAGCTCAGAAAGCGGAAAGCCTTCTTCCAAAATAAAACCACAAGAAAGGTATTTGGGAATAGCACCACTGACTGCGACGTCATTCACTGTGCCGCAAACGGCTAATTTACCAATATTGCCTCCGGGGAAAAAAATCGGGTCGATGACATAGCTATCGGTACTGAATGCCAAACGATCGCCTAATACGGTCATTTCTGCCAATGCTAGCCGAGCTTGGTCTTCCCGCTCATTCAGCGCTTGGTTAGCAAATGCCTGTAAGAACAGTTGTTCAATCAATTGCTGCATCGCCTGCCCACCACTTCCGTGAGCCATCGTCACTACATTGTTAGCATTACGACTCATTTATGCCTCCCGACGATATTGATAATAAGCTGCACAGGCACCTTCAGAAGAAACCATTAATGCACCAAAAGCAGTTTGTGGCGTACAACGACGCCCAAATAGCGTACATTCGCTGGGCTTACAGCGCCCTGTTAAAACCTCACCACAGCGCGCTTGCGGGTCATCCGCCACTTTATGGGGCTGTACCTGAAAACGCATCTCGGCATCAAAAAATTGATAAGCTTGGGTTAATTGAACCCCTGAACCTGCAATTTCCCCCAATCCGCGCCACTCACTGGTTTGTTTGAGTTCAAAAACTTCCTCTAGCGCCTTAAGTGCTAACAGGTTGCCTTCATCTGCCACAACGCGTTTATATTGGTTTTCTACCTCACAACGGCCATCGGCGATTTGGTCAACTAGCATGGCTAATGACTGCAAAATATCTAAGGGTTCAAATCCTGTAACTACTAAGGGTTTATGAAAATCTTCAGTAATAAACTGGTAGGGATGCGCACCAATCACCATGCTCACGTGCCCCGGCGCTAAAAAACCGTCAATACGCACATCCGGTTGTTCGAGTAAGCTACGCAAGGTGGGAATAATCGTAATATGCTGGCAAAAAACACTAAAATTGGCTAGTTGGCGGCGTTTTGCTTGCTGCAAGGTGATTGCAGTACTCGGCATGGTGGTTTCAAAGCCTAAGCCAAAGAAAACCACTTGGCGATGGGGATGCTGCTCTGCTAATGCCAAAGCATCTAGCGGCGAATAAACGATGCGGACATCCGCCCCATTACGCTTGGCGTCAAGTAAAGAACCCTTTTCGCCCGGCACACGCATTGCATCACCATAAGTACAAAAGATAACCTCTGGGTGCTGTGCAATTTCAATACAGCCATCAATTCGTCCCATTGGTAAAACGCACACAGGGCAACCTGGCCCATGAACAAATTCAATTTCAGCGGGTAATAACTGGTCAATACCAAACTTAAAAATCGCGTGGGTATGGCCTCCACAGACTTCCATGAGTTGTAATGGACGTCGTTTCGCTTGAGGTATTTCATTCACCCGTTGATGAATATGCGCCAATAGCGCTTTTGCAAGAACAGGGTCGCGAAATTCATCGACGTACTGCATCTGTTGCTCCTGCATTTAAACCGCTAAAATCACCAACTTCATGGTCTAATTGACTCATCGCGGTTAAGGCATCCAAGGTAGATTGTGCTTCTTCTTCATTGATGATACTCATAGCAAACCCAACGTGTACCAATACCCATTGGCCTAATAAATCAGTGGTTTCACCTTCACAAATTAGGCCAATATTAACATCGCGTTTTACACCACAAACATCCACTTGAGCGAGTTGGTGAATATCTTCACCAACTGCAACTATCTTGCCCGGAATACCTAAGCACATAGCTGTGTCTCCAACCATGCCAGCCATGCATCCATCCCTTCGCCACGTGTCGCAGACACTTGAATAACTTGGATATTGGGGTTCACCTGTTTGGCATTGGCAATACACGCATCGACATCAAAATTCAGGTATGGCAATAAATCAATTTTATTCAATAACATAATATCTGCTGCCGCAAACATATGTGGATATTTGAGAGGTTTATCTTCCCCTTCCGTGACCGACAGCACCGCCACTTTATGGCGCTCCCCTAAGTCAAAACTGGCAGGGCACACGAGGTTCCCAACATTTTCGATAAATAACAGGCTGTTATCTGATAAATCTAAACGTGCCGTTGCATCGTGTACCATTTGTGCATCTAAGTGACAGCCTTTTCCTGTATTCACTTGAATCGCAGGCACACCCGTTTCGCGGATCCGTTGTGCATCATTAGTGGTTTGTTGGTCACCTTCAATCACTGCACAATTGATTTTGTCACGTAGCCTTAATAAGGTTTCTGTGAGTAAGGTCGTTTTTCCAGAACCTGGGCTAGAAACGAGGTTCAATACCAAAATATTTTTCTGGTTAAAATCCTCGCGGTTATGCTCCGCCAGATGGTTATTTTTATCTAATACATCCATCTCAATTTGTAGCATGCGCTTTTGGCTGATCCCCGGAGCATGGGTACCCGCTTCACCGTGACCGTAATCAAGGTCATGGTGTTCCCCAGCTGGTTTAAAACTCGCCTCAGCCGTTTGATAAATATGTTTATGCTTATGTTTGTGTTTATGCTTTTTAGATTTATTTTCAGCAGGTGCGGGTTCATATTGGTGATAATGGTTATGCACATCACCTTGATGATAGTAATGGTGATGAATAATCACTGTTTGCCCGTGAGATTCATGATCATGGTGGTGGTCATGATGGTCGTGATCGTGGTGGTGGTCGTGACCATGATGATGGTCATCCCCCTCAATTTTTCGCTCTCTCGATGCACATCCACAAGTACTACACATAAGTTTCACTCCCAACCGCTAAATTGTTAAATTAGATTAATACATAATCTATTGAGCCTGGTTGATACACCTCAAAGTCAGTTCCAAAAGCTATTCCACTTCCAACTCTTTGATGCGCAAACTCTCTCCACTCTCAACTTTCAGGTTCAGCCCCTGACAGCGTGGACAAACCGATTGGTGGCTGTCTACCTCCACCGTTTCACTGCAATCCCAACACCATGCTTGTGCGGGCGAGTAAATGATGTGGAGCTGGCAGCCTTCTGCAACCGTACCACGGCAAACGACATCAAAGCTGAAGCGAAAGGCACTCTCTTCAACACAAGAGAGCGCACCAATTTCAAGCCAAACACCAGTGACTCGGCTAACTGTATTTTTTTTCACCTGCTGTTCAATAATTTCTATCGTACTTTGGCATAACGAAATCTCATGCATCCTGCCCCCTTAAGTGACGGGTAAACAATGCCCTGCGTTCAGGTGCTTGAGGAATATTTGGGTCACTCACTGGGAGCGATAGCAATATTCGCTGGCAATCATCCACTAGGTGAATACCTTGTTCCGGTGTCATTTTCTTTTCTAATGGTGACATTAATGAGCAAGCAACATATTGAGTTAAACCGTCTAATTCACCCACGGTATACGTCATTTCACCATAGGGAAGAATTAACCCAACCTTGTCACCGACCACGCGGTGAGGCCAATATTGTTCAGGCCCCGGTAGAATAATCGCACTGAGCATCCATGGCGTGATCACCACGCCCACCCATTGCCCGTCAAACAGTGAGAATTCACTGGCATGCACTGGCATCGTTGGATGCAAAAATGACAAATCATGCATTGATTGTTCAGCAACGCGCGTAAATGCGGCCTCCACTAGAGGCCGAGGGTTAGTGTCATAACCTAAGATTTCATCCGGCATGCAAACTCTCTTCTTTTGCTATGATTTCCAAGCCTTCGCTTCGCAAAACCTCAATGACCTTTTGTAAAGCAGGCTCTAAAGCGGCCTGCCCAGTTGCTGTCAAACCAATATGCGGTTCGAGGGATTCAGGCACAACACCCACTAATGTTAGCTTCTGTGGGAATTCATCGGTTAAATGCAAAGCCGATAGCACATCTGATAAACCGAGTTGATGCGGGGAGATTTTACGCGTAAATAACGCAGGAACTTCGTCATCGCGCAAGACTAAAATCGAGCCAGCCTGCTGGCTCGATAACACGACGTCGGCAATAATTAAATGGTCTCTATCCGCCATTGGGCCAATTAGCTCCATTCCTGCCGTTCCGCCATCAAGTACTTCTACGCATTCAGGTAGATGATAGCGCTGTTCTAAAGCCTCAACGATGCGTACCCCAATACCTTCATCGCTGAGCAGTATATTGCCAACACCTAAGACTAAAATACGCATTACAGCACCTTAACCTTAGTGACTTCGCCACCTTCAGGGTCAACAATGTGCACCGCACAAGACATACAAGGGTCAAATGAGTGAATGGTTCGCACCACCTCAAGGGGTTTAGATGGGTCAGCAACGGGAGTTCCTACCAATGCTTGCTCATAAGGGCCCGGCTCATCATTGAAATTACGAGGGCCGGAGTTCCAAGTAGAAGGTACTACCGCTTGGTAATTTTCAATTTTACCGTCTTTGATAACCACCCAGTGGGATAACAAACCTCGAGGTACTTCACCAAAACCAACACCTTTAATAGTGACATTTTCTGGGAAAATTGGTTTTACAAAGGTGGTGTGATCCCCTTTTGCGATGTTGTCCACCAGCGCTTGCCATTGAATTGACAAGGTTTCATTCAATACACAGCAACGAACACTACGTCCGATAATCCGCCCCAATGTTGAATGCAGTTGATCCACACTAATACTGTTACCTGTCAATGTTTGATACAGGTTTACCACATCATTAAAGTGTTTTTCTGTCGGTTCATGTTTTGCCGCTAGTTTGCACAGTAAGTCTGCTAATGGCCCCACTTCGACGGTTTTATCATAGAAAGTCGGTGCTTTTACCCATGAATATTTACCGTCATCATCCCAACCGGTGTAATCTGGGTTCGTGGTACCTTCCCACGGTGCTTGAGGTTCATTTTCTTTGTACCATGCATGTTTGCTACTTTCTTTGATACCGTTGATCAAATACTCGTCTGTATGGCTAGTAATGGGGCGATAAGTACTAAAATCGCTGTTTTCAAGATAACCGCCCGGTAATAGGAAGCTCCCGTTTTTACCATCCATTGGCATTTCAGGCATGCACATGTAATGTTTCGCGCCTTGACCGACTTCGAGCCATTCAGGGTAGCCCGCGGCAATCACTGCTGCGTCAATCTTATACACTTGCTCAATAAAATCCCCTAAACGGTCAATAAAGGATTTCACATACATCAAACGTTCAAGGTTCAGAACCCCGACACCATCAAGGTTAATAGGGTTTGCCACACCACCAACTGCAAGGTTTTGAATATGCGGTGTTTTCCCGCCTAATAATGCCACAATACGGTTAGCATCTCGCTGACATTCAAGGGCTTGTAAATAGTGGGCCACGGCAATTAAGTTTACCTCAGGCGACAGCTTCATCGCTGGGTGCCCCCAATACCCATTAGCAAAAATACCCAATTGCCCACTGGCAACCAGTTTTTTAATTTTGTCTTGAACTCGTGTGAACTCTTCTGGGCTATTCAGTGGCCACGTCGAAACGCCTCTTAGGATTTCGGCCGCTTTATTGGGGTCTGCATTCAGCGCAGAGGTGATATCCACCCAATCTAACGCAGATAATTGATAGAAATGAACAATATGGTCTTGAATGGTATGCGCGGCTAGAATCATATTACGGATATACTGCGCATTAACAGGGACATCAATATTTAAGGCACTTTCAATGGTGCGTACCGATACAATACCGTGCACTGTAGTACAAACCCCACAGATACGCTGCATAATCATCCAAGCATCACGGGGGTCTTTCCCTTTGACTATCTCTTCCATACCGCGCCACATCGTGCCTGAAGCCCAAGCCTTGGTGACTTTTCCATCTTCAATTTCACAATCAATGCGTAAGTGACCTTCGATACGAGTGACTGGGTCTATTGTTATACGTTGGCTCATGCTTTACCTCGGGCCTCTGAATGGCTCATCGTTGTTTTTTTCAATGCTGGAATAACAGGTAATAAGCGGATCAATAAGATATAAGCGCATACCTCTATTGCCACGAAACCTATTGAAATTAAAAGTTCTTCTGTTGTTGGGAAGTAGTCGTATCCGCCTCCGGGGTTGAATGCAACGAGGGAATAGCTCATCCGCCACATGGCAGCGCCAATCAACATGCTTAAACCGCTTGCATATAACCACCGTGAATCATTTCTTAGTGATGGCATGCGGAAAATAATCAATGGGAAAACCATTAATGCGGTTTCTATCCAGAACATCATGGCGTAGAAATCGGTATTGAAGATATGGTGCAATTTATCTCGATAAATCAGCTCCCCAAAACGACAGACCAAAAACAGTACTAACAGTACCTGCAAGATACGAGTGATACGAACAAACAGTGGTCGTTCATCTGCGCCCTGCCCACGTAATGCGGCTTGGAGTAATGACCCTTCAAAAATGACAATCGAAAAGCCCATAATGAATGCGGTTAGTAATGAGAGTAATGGCAGCATTTCATAACTTTGCCAAATAGGATGAACTTTATACCCTGCCGAAATCATCAATGAACCCATTGATGATTGGTGCATCATCGGCAATAACGCTCCTAGCGCAATAATGAAAAACATCACTTTATTTAAGCGTTTTAACGAAACTTTCCAACCAAAACGTTCACACAGTGCGGGGGCAAATTCCAATGCCATCACACCAATATAAATCGTCATACAAACCGCAGTTTCAAACAGCACCGAATTGGTGTTAAAGAAACCAGGAATGTAAAAGTAAGGCAAGTTCCAGTAGCGACCTACGTCAATGGTGATGGACAACCCACCGAGAGAGTAACCGAACAAACTGGCTAATAGTGCGGGACGCACTAACGGATGATATTCACCGCGGTTAAATACATATACTGCCCAAGCCAGCGCCCAACCACCACAAGCAAAACCGGTTCCAATCAGTAAGTCAAAAGCAATCCAAATTCCCCAAGGATAGCCACCATTTAGGTCAGAAACTGAACCTAGGCCGAAGACTAAACGTTTAACTATCAAGATGACACAAATCAGCACTAAGGGCCCAAATACCATGATTGGCCAACTGACTAAACGCCCGCCTAGCGGCTGTTCTTTATGATGCGTCGTCATTTGAGTCATCTCCTTCGTGTTTGTCATTCTTGGTATTGCGATACACCAAGAAACTCAACCCAGCCAACGCGGCCAATGGCAGTACCATGCCTTTATAAAGCGTGTGCTGCACATACTCAGAACGGGCTCCTGTGGACAACTGTTCTAACTCAGGCAGCCCAAGGTTTTGATAGGGTACACCTGAAAGAACAATAACTTGCGTGCCACCGCCTTCGAGCTCGCCATAAACATGAGCCTCATATTTCGGTACTTTAATGACATTCGGGTCATTGCTATGTAAGGTTTGTCGTGGGTAACCGTACTCATCACCCACTTTGAATGTTAAGCGTCTTTTGGCTTCCGCGAGCAATTCTTCTCGCGTTCCGAAAATCACCGCGCCCGTTGGACAAACTTCAACACAACCGGGTAAGCCGCCTTTATCTAAACGTTCGACACCTTTTTGGTTACATAACTCGCATTTATGAATTGCGCCAAATTTGTCATCGTAGGCATATTTCGGAATATTAAAAGGACACGCCACCATGCAATAACGGCAGCCGGTACATACGCTGGCATCGTAATGAACAATGCCAGTTTTTGGGTCTTTCTTCAGGGCTTGAACAGGGCAAACCGACACACAGTTAGGGTCAACACAATGCATACATTGTTTTTTAATGTAGGCGTAACCGTCTTTTTCTTGGTCTTTATTAACGCCTGTTCCGCTACTCCAAACCTGAATAATATTGTTGGTATAAGGGGTTAGTTTGTCATTATTTGACCAAGTTTGTTCCCCGACCGGGTTACGTTCCGGATGGTTAATATCTTGGCATTTTGTCACGCATGCCTGACACCCAATACACAGGGTCGAGTCATATAGCATTCCCAAAGAATTGGGAATCGGCGGACGGTTTTCAGGCCCCGCCAAACTGGGTGAACTTCCCGCAAGTAATGCTCCCCCCGCGGAGAGTTTCAGAAAATTTCGTCTATTCACGGTTATTCTCCCCGTGAGTCAGTATCTTGTTGGCGTTTTTGACGGCCTAATTCACGTACCGCCATCACGCTGACGCCAGCCACTAACCCGACAACACCACCGATTAATCCCACAGCAGTAGATGAAATTTGGCCACCTTCACGATTATTGACATCCGGTTTATCCACCCGTGGTGTTGGGTTTTCCACGCTCGCCAACTGATGGATCGCTTTGTGAAAGCCTACATTTTCCTCATTACAGCCATAACAAGGGTGACCAATTGCCACAGGCCAGACACCGCCAACATCACAGAATTGTAATGTGGAACAGTTCCCGTAAGTTTCAGGCCCCTTACAGCCTAAATGGTATAAACACCAACCTTCACGATGACCATCATCACCGAACTCTTTTGCGAAGCGGCCCGCATCAAAATGAGGGCGACGCTCACAGTGTTCATGAATTAAACGACCGTACGCGAACATTGGACGATTTTTACTATCCAATTTTGGTGGGCGATTAAACGTAATTAAGTGCGCGACTGTCGCAAGGAAATTATGTGGATTAGGCGGGCAACCTGGAATATTGATAACTGTTTTATCTTTAATCACTTGGTTTAAACCCACAGCTCCTGTTGGGTTATCGCCTGCTGCAGCAACACCGCCCCACGAAGCGCAAGAACCAATCGCAATCACAGCTGCGGCGTGTTCAGCCACTTCACGAATATGCTCAACAATCGGCTTACCCGCTACCATGCAATAAATACCGTTATCTTTTAGTGGGATAGAACCATCGACAACTAAAACATATTTTCCTTTGTACTTTTCAATTGCGTTATGTTTGTTTTGCTCAACTTGCTCACCAAAGGCAGCAGACAACACCTCGTGGTATTCCAATGAAATGGTATCGAGAATTAAATTTTCTAACGTAGGATGAGTGGAACACAACAAAGATTCTGTACATCCCGTACACTCTTGGGCACCAATCCAAATGACCGGTGGCCGTGCTGGATCACTAATAGATTCCGCTATTTGGGCTGCAGCCTTCCCGCTTAATCCCATTGTCGCGGCCAGTGCTGTACATAACTTCATAAAATCACGGCGGTTAATGCCATGCGAAGAAATAATAGAGTTATCTCCTATCATTCTTTTTTCCTATTATTATGGGTGGCTTAGAACCTATTCATTAGGCAATTTTTGTTTATTATCTTAAGGTTATAGATACCACAAAGCCCTGTGTACAAATGAGGCACACACCTTTGGCTTGTATTTTTCTATTTAAAAAGTTAACAAAACTAAGTCTAATGAAATAAATTCTTATTTAAGTAACCTGATGCATAAATATAAAATAAGATCCTATTCCTACCGCGTCCAAATCATTTGATCTTCATCAAGAGGCAATAAGAAATTTTAATTTTTTTATATATTTGCCAGAAAAATCGATTCAGTAAACCGTATTGAAAAAAGAAAAGAAATATAAATAAATGGATTTAATTTTCAATAATGCGTTATATATCACATCATTTAAAATATAAAATTCTTTTATTTTCATTGCGATATTGAAATTCATTATTGCAACTTAATTAATTAAGCGGAATGTGTGTATTAATAATAAACAATCCATTAATATAAACATGAACATGCTAAATAAGAATCAATATCAAAAAAAACAATATAATCCATTAAATATAATAAACTGCAAAGTTATAAGTGGATATACAATCTTATAAATATAATACTATTCATCAATAATAGATTCATGTTTCAATATTGCAGAAGCGATAGCTACCTGCCCAAGTGATAGCCCCCCATCACCCATGGGAAATTGTTTTGCATATAACACATCGAACTCAGATAGATTATTCACTAATAGCTCTCGCAATAGTTGGTTATGAATCACACCACCTGACAAAACAATTTGCTTAGTACCATATTGGTTCGCTGATTTCCTTGCAAGCTCGGCAAAACCTTGCGCTAATGCCACATGAAATGCATGCGCCCGTTGTGGTTTAGGCGCACAGTACGTCATCCATTGTTGCCAAAATGTGTGTAAATCCAATTGTTGACCAACTAACGGCATAGTGACCGGATGCGTAGTCACAGGTGACTTCATTGCAATCGCCTCAAGTTGGCAAGCGGCTTCCCCTTCCCAACTGGTTTGCGCCGTACAAATACCTAACGCTGCAGCAACCGCATCAAAAAGCCGCCCAGTGGATGAAGCCATTGGGCTATTAATTCCTTTTTCAATTGCTTTTTGTAAGCCTTGCCAAGGAAATGACATTAAATAAGCGGCACTTTCTTGCTTTTGCCACTGGGGAACAAACTGTAAACAATGAGCAAGGAAATTACGCCATGGCTGGCGAGAAGCTAATTCCCCTCCCGGTAGTGCAACTGGAGGTAACCCCCCTAGATATTGACTGGACTTATAATCCACCAGTAAGCATTCACCTCCCCATAAGCGGTCGTCATCGCCATACCCCAACCCATCGAGAGCTAACCCAATAACTTTATTACTATTTAACGGTAAGCCATCCTCGGCCATTACCGCAGCAATATGCGCATGATGATGCTGCACTTTTAGTAATGGAATTTGTAATTGCTGTGATAACGCCTCCCCATAGCGCGTACTCACATAACTAGGATGCCTATCACTGACTATCGCTGCTGGCGTGAAACGATAAATAGATTCAAATAATGCAATCGCAGACTGATATTGTTCGAAAATATCCATGTCATCAAGATCGCCAAAATGTTGGCTCATTACCGCACTTTTGTCTCGCAATAAACAAAAGGTATTTTTAAGATCCGCCCCTAAGGCCAGTATTGATGGCGAATTTTCAAACCCTTCAGGTAAGTCAATGGCATCAGGAACATAGCCCCGCGCACGGCGGAGCATTTCCGCTTTCCCATCATGATAACGCACCAATGAGTCATCTGCGCGTTGGACGATATCGCGGTTATGAGTGAGGTAAACGTCAGCGATATTGGCTAAATCTGCCAGCGCAGCTTGCTCACTCAACACAGGAGGCTTTCCAGATACATTTCCTGACGTCATCACTAATGGGCGATTAACTTGTGCCATCAATAGGTGTTGCAACGGATTAGACGGCAACATGACACCGACTTCCGCTAGGTTTGGCGCAATATATTGGCTTAATACATGATTTTTCCAATTTTTGATCAATACAATCGGGGCTGCTGGGCTTTTTAATAATACACGTAGCCCATCACTAGGCGGCATATTGTGCAACTCTAACCAATTCAGTGATGGGATCATTACCGCCAGTGGCTTAGTTGGACGGCATTTACGAACGCGCAAAGCCTCTACCGCCTCATCATGACTCGCATCACAAGCAAGGTGAAAGCCCCCGATCCCTTTAATAGCAACAATTTTCCCTGCCAATAGCTGTTGAGCAGCCAAGAGTAATGCGTTCTCTTTATTTGCAATCGTTTTTCCTGATGAGTCGCATAATTTAATTTCAGGGCCACACACCGAACACGCATTGGGTTGTGCATGAAATCGTCTATCTGCTGGGGATTGATATTCCTCTAAACAATTAGGGCACAAGGGGAAATCAGCCATTGCGGTATTGGGCCTGTCATAAGGCATATGGCGAATTATCGTGAAACGCGGGCCGCAATGCGTGCAATTTATGAATGGGTAATGAAAGCGCCTATTTGATGGAGTGAAAAGCTCTTGTTGGCATGCATCGCAAGTGGCGGCATCAGGGATCACTTGGGTATCCATTTTGCCTTCACCACTACGGCGAATAGTAAATGCGTTGGGTAATTTATCCCATTGAAAAGATTGCGGTTCAATACTTTCTATATGGGCTAACGGTGGGCAGTTTTGGTACAATAATTGGGTAAATTCAGTGATATCCGAATCAGTACATAAGCGCACTAGCACCCCTTCGCCATCATTACAGACATCACCTAATAGTTTGCATTGGTGGGCTAATTGCCAAACATAAGGGCGAAACCCGACCCCCTGAACTTTCCCTTTAATGCGTAACTGTATACCACTTTTCACTGAGATATCCTCTTACCACTGTAAGGATATTTTCGCGCTAAAACATAAAAAAAGCTTCACTTGAGATCAAGAAAAGTCGTGGAAGTACAATTGACCGATTCATTTTTCAAAAACCGATTCATTAATTAGCAATACAATAATGATTACATTAAAAAATAGTGCCCATTATTTACTCATTAAAAATTCTAAATAATCTTAAATATAAACTTAAAATCCAATTTAACTTGAATGCGTAAACAATATAACTTTCTCTATTAAATACTATTAGAATTATAGCCAGTTTGATTAATTATTTTCAGAATAATTCTCTATAAATCGACATAAATAACCTTTCTAAATCATTCACCTAGTCCATAAGAACGATAGTATCCCGTCAGACATAAACGTAGACTCATTTATATATTAACAATATAGCAACATCTTGGCGTGCATGAATATTATTCATAAGAAAACTCAATCTATTAATAATATAAAGAGGTGATATTTTGAAATTAAAACAACTTTTCGTTTCTCTTTCTATCGGTGCTGCGCTATTTGGTGCTAGCCATCTTGCTAGTGCCGATGAAATTATTACGCTTGGAACAAAAGGCGGTCCTTCCTTATTAAATGAAAAACGCTTGCCGCAATCTACAGCATTTATCAAGAACGATAAAATATACCTATTTGATGCGGGATATGGCGCAAGTTTGCGATTAGTTCAATCAAAAGCCCCATTAAAAAACCTTGATTCTATCTTTATTACCCACCTTCATAGTGACCATGTTGCCGATTACCCAGCCCTACTGTTAAATGCCTGGAACAGTGGTTTAAACCATAATATCGCTGTTTATGGCCCTGTTGGAACGGAAAGTATGACAAAAGGTGTTTGGGATACATTTAGTCGCGATATTGATTTACGCGTTAAAGATGAAGGTAAACCTGATTTGCGCCAAATGGTTACAGCAAAAGATATTCAAGAAGGGCCTGTACTCAAGAATGATGATGTCGAAATTAGTGCCTTATTTGTTCCACACCCACCTTTTAACTCAGACGAAGCCCTCGCTTATAAAATACAATCTGGCGGAAAAACTATCGTTATTACCGGTGATATGATTGATAATAGCCAAATCATTGAATTTGCTAAAGATGCTGACTATTTAATCAGTGAAGTCGTCTTAGTTTCTGGGGTGAAAAATTTAGCAAATCGTATCGGCAACGGTTCAACGCTGGCAAAAGCGATTATTTCCCACCATACGACCGCAGAAGATGTCGGCAAAATAGCCCAACAAGCCAATGTAAAACACCTTGTACTTACCCACTTAGTTCCTGCAGATGACCCTTCCATCACCGACGATGTTTGGATTAATGAAGTGAGAAAACATTACTCAGGCCCAGTAACGGTCAGTAAGGACTTACAACGTTTTGAGCTGAAATAGTTTATTTGAATATATCATCAATAGGATATTG
Organism: Providencia sp. PROV116; assembly: GCF_028482485.1. Taxonomy (NCBI): domain Bacteria; kingdom Pseudomonadati; phylum Pseudomonadota; class Gammaproteobacteria; order Enterobacterales; family Morganellaceae; genus Providencia; species Providencia sp. PROV116. The sequence goes on from NZ_JAMPQO010000011.1 coordinate 178,168, forward strand.
CATGTAATCTCTTAATATCCTATTGATATTAACTTATATACTGAGCCTATTATCCTATAGCTTATTTTTCACTTTTCTCCATAACTCATCCCCCCAAACACCGTAAATGAGTAGTTCTATTTGAATAAATCTTTCACAAGTTTCTCATATGAAACCAAACTCCATCATAACCTCGACATACCCCACATTTTGAAACGAATATTTTACATATAGTCAACATTTAATTGACTAATAATCATCCATACAATTAATCTGGTTTTAAATAAAAAACAATGTTTCACCTATGAAACAAAATGTTACAGCACATTCAAAAGGAGAAAACCATGAGCTGGGTTGCAGTCTGCGATATCTCACAAGTTCAAGAAGAATTTCCTTTTTCCGCCAAAGTTGATAATGCCGAAATTGGGATCTTCTTAGTTGAAGACCAATATTATGCCTTAGAAGATGTTTGCCCACATGCCTACGCTCTGTTAAGCCAAGGTTTTGTTGAAGATGGCAAAGTGGAATGCCCATTACATGAAGCCGTTTTTGATATTAAAACAGGTAAATGTTTACGCGAACCCGGTGGGCGAGATCTCAAAACCTACCAAACACGCGTTCACGACAACCAAATCGAAATCAGTTTGATTGAGGAGTAGAAATGGAACCCATTCAAAATTTTAACCCGTATTTGCCGGCGAATAACCAAATCATCCCAGCGCGAGAAGGCGGTAAAGGCAGTATTCAGGCACCAGGAAGTGCACCGAATATCGTTTGGCAAACACGTTCACGTCTCCCAGATGAATATGAAAATAAACTTATTTTTGCACTGGAAACGCTATTCGCCGCAGGCACTGAATCACTTGAAGAATTAGTTAGCGCATTAAATCAACAACAATTATATGACCGACAAGGGCACCCTTGGTCTACCAGCAGTTTCCGCGAATTTCTTCTTGTCAATGGTTACTAATACATTGTCATAAAAAGAAAATAAAACAAAAACACTTTTGATAAACGGAAGCAAATGATGACAACGAATACACAACTTCAAAACTATCAAGATTACCTCGATGTCGGATTACGAGGGCAATGGTACCCCGTATTATCCAGTTGGGAAGTGAGCAGCGACCCCATCGGTATTACCCGTTTAGAAGAACAAATTGTCCTTTGGCGTGATGATAAAGGCCAAATTCACGCACTAGAAGACAGATGCCCACACCGCGGAGCCCGTTTATCAATGGGTTGGAACCTAGGTGAACGTATTGCCTGTTGGTACCACGGCGTCGAAGTCGGTGGTGATGGCGTCGTTAAAGATGTTCCAGCGGTCAGTCAATGCCCTCTTGAAGGTCAAAAATGTTTAAAAACCTATCCCGTTCAAGAAATTCATGGCGCTATCTTCCTCTATTTTGCGGTAGTTGACGGTGAAACACCTCCAGCCCTTGAGTTTCCTGAAGAGTTAGCTGATGACGAAAACCACAGCAATTTCCTCTGCACCGCATCGTGGAAATGCAATTACCAATATGCATTAGAAAACGTGATGGACCCAATGCATGGCACCTATCTCCATTCATCATCACACTCAATGGCAGAAGGTGATAAACAATCAGAAATGATCCTAGAAGCAACAAAAAATGGGTTTATTTTCCGTAAAAATGACCAAATTGGTGTCAACTTCGACTGGGTGGAATTTGCGAGTACAGGAGCAAATTGGCTACGTTTATCTATCCCATATCAAAAACGCTTCGGCCCTGGCGGGCACTTTTGGATTATCGGCATGGTCGTACCTGAAGACCGTCACCACACTCGAGTTTTCTTTTGGCGTATTCGCAAAGTGAAAGACTGGCAACGTGATTTATGGCGCTTTATGTACCGCAACCGCCTAGAAGGGCTACATTGGGATGTCCTAGAACAAGATCGCATTATTTTGGAAAACCTCACACCAAATGCACGGGATAAAGAGTTTCTTTATCAACACGATGTGGGGTTATCTCGCCTACGCCGCATTATGCAACGTGAAGCGAAGAAACAGTTTGACTTAATCAACAATAAGGAAACTGAAAATGCATGATGTCTTGTCAGGAAAACGCATTGTAATCACAGGCGCTGCAAGAGGGCTTGGCTTTAGCTTTGCACAAGCCGCCGCAGAACAAGGGGCCCAAGTTATCTTGTGTGACATCCTCGAACAGCGATTACAAGAAAGTGTCGAGTCCTTACAACAACAAGGTTTTGAAGCCCAAGGTGTTTCTCTCGACTTAGCAGATCCTGACTCAATCACTCATGCATTCGACCGTATTGGTCAACAAGGTGCAATTGATGGGCTGATTAATAATGCGGCTCTGGCAACCGGAGTGGGTGGAAAACTGCTCGATGAATATGACTTGGCGCTATGGGATAAGGTTATGACCGTCAATGTCAGAGGAACGTGGCTAGTCACCAAAGTCGCTCTTCCTTTTTTAAAGCAGAGCTCCCGCGGGAAAATTATCAATATTGCTTCTGACACCGCGCTTTGGGGAGCTCCCAAGCTGATGGCCTATGTCGCCAGTAAAGGGGCTATCATCAGTATGACACGCTCAATGGCACGTGAACTCGGAGTTCACCGTATTTGCGTCAACGCGATTGCTCCGGGACTCACAAAAGTCGAAGCGACCCAATACGTCCCAGCAGAGCGCCACCAGCTATATGAAAATGGCAGAGCATTACAAGGGGAGCAGATGCCCGAAGACGTTACAGGAACCGCTTTATACTTGCTTTCGCCTATGGCTGATTTTGTTACAGGACAGCTAATCCCAGTTAATGGTGGCTTTATTTTTAATTAATTTCGCCATTTTGTCGGTAAAGAGGTGAGGACCATGAATTCAACATGTAAATATCTGGTACCCGGTTTGGAAAAAGGGCTACAGCTTCTTTTGCTACTTGCAGAACAGCACCGTGAGCTCACATTTGCCGAGATCCTTCGCTTAGTCGATATGCCCAAAGCAACGGCTTACCGTGCGATCCAAACCTTAGTGCACTTGGATTTCCTCGTCCAACACCCGCGTACTGGGGCATTTTCATTAGGCCGCAAAGTACTCAGCCTTGGCCTTGGCTATATTGCATCGCTCGATTTAACCCAGTTAGGCCAGCCCATTATCGAGCAACTCAGAGACCGAAGCCAATGTAACAGCCATTTAGTCATTCGAGATGGCCGAGACATTATTTACATCGCCAGAGTCAGTGGCGCAGAATCAAAAATTAACCATGTTAGCGTAGGCACGCGTTTATTAGCCCATCGAACCTCACTCGGTCGTATGCTACTCAGTGGGTTAACTCGCGCTGAATTCGATGCACTTTACCCAGACGATGAGCTACCCGACAACGCAGGCAGCAAGCAGGAATTTTGGCAAATGATCCAAGCTGACAAACTGCGAGGCTATGTGATTGGTGAATCATTTTATCGTCGAGGAATTTCATCCATTGTTTACCCTGTTTATAACCAAGCGAATGGCGTAGAAGCGGTGATTAGCATCATGGTGCCAATGAATAGCATCCCTGCACAAGAGTGCCGGCGATTACAAAATGAAGTGAGCTATGCAGCCCAAAAACTCACTGAATTTATAGGTGGCATGAGCCAAGCAAAAGCCGTTTAGCGTTAACCGAATATCATCCACACATTTTTAGGTTTATTGCCATAAGCCTCAGGTTCTTTTTGCCCAAAAAAACCTTTGGCAATAACACCAATCGATAGAGGACTTTACAATGTCAGTGATTGGAATAGAAAAATTAGAATTTGGTGTTGAAGATATCCCTAGCTGCCAGAAATTTTTACATGATTTTGGCCTTCAAGCAGCCTCTGATAACGCCTCGTTATTCACCACGTTATCGGGTGCTGAAATACAGTTATTTTCCTACCAAGATCCAAATTTACCCGCACCTTTTGAAGCAGGTTCAACACTGCGTCGCATTACGTGGGGAGTTGAAAGCCCGGATAAACTCAAGGAGATCATTGAGAAAATTAGGCCTTGTGATGGTTTTCAACTGACGTCAAATGGCGCACAGTGCCGTGACCCAAATGGCATGACGGTCGCTTTCACCATTAGTAAACAAAAAACAGTTGAATTAGAGGTCACCGCTATCAACCAATGGGGGGATATTCGCCGCATTGATAAACCCAGCCCAGTTTACGAAAAAGCCACGCCAATTAACGTCGGTCACGTGGTATTTTTTGTTGATGACTTACCTTCTACAGAAGCGTTCTATTGCCAAAAACTGGGTTTTCAAGTTTCAGACCGTTATATCGACCGTGCCGTCTTTTTACGAACACAAATAAACGGTTGCCACCATAACCTGTTTTTGCTGAAACTTCCTCATCGTGGCAGCGGCCTTAACCATGTCGCTTTTACAGTTCGTGATATCCATGAAGTGATTGGCGGCGGTCTGGCAATGAACCGCCATCAATGGAGCACCTTTATTGGCCCAGGCCGCCACCCTATCTCATCCGCTTACTTTTGGTATGTCAACAGCCCAACAGGTGGGGCTTTCGAATATTACACCAATGACGATTACCTAACCGATAAATGGCAACCGCGCGAACTGGAACATTCCTTAGTTTCATTTACGGAATGGGCTGTGGAAGGTGGTCTTGATTATGAAACTCGCCGCCAAGTTAAGGAGTAACGCCATGAGCTCATTAATCCAAGGCGGTATTGTCATTATCGGTGGGGGTCAGGCAGGTGGTTGGGCAGCAAAAACCCTACGCGATGAAGGCTATCAAGGTATTATTTCGGTGATCAGCGATGAAAACCATGATTTTTATGAGCGCCCACCGCTGTCTAAAGCCGCATTGACACAGGAGAGTTTTTCATTATCACGCTTATTCAGCGAACAAGAAACTAATGCCTTAAATTTACAGTGGTTTCGCCCACTACGTGCCACCAAAATTGATAGCCAAACCCAATGTATTTATTTAAGTGATGGTCGTGCCATTACGTTTGATAAATTACTACTTGCGACTGGCGGCCGGCCCCGCTACCTGTCGAATCGTTGGCAACAACACCCACAAGTATTCGCCTTACGTTCGTGGGATGACGCGCAGAAATTGCGCATTGCGCTGCTCTCTGCACAAAAAATTGCCATTATTGGTGGTGGTTGGATTGGCTTAGAAGTTGCCGCTTCCGCTCGAAAAATGGGGATTGATGTCACGATTTTTGAGCGGCAAAGCCGCTTATGCGAACGAAGTGTACCGCAGAATGTTTCAGAGGCTCTTGCATTACGCCACACACAAGCAGGTGTTCATGTCATAACCGATTGTGGAGATATCGAACTTGGCGAGCCGACAACAAGTGGATTACAAATTAGTTGCCAAAAACAGCCTTCGCAAAATTTCGATCTCGCTGTTATGGGGATTGGTGTTGAATTAAATCTCGAACTTGCCAAAGAAGCGGGGCTTGATGTTACCCACGGTATTGTGATTAATCACCAAGGGCAGACTTCTCACCCAAATATTTACGCTGCGGGCGACGTCGCTTGCCATCCAACACTGTCCTTATGTTTACAGTCATGGGCTTATGCACAAAACCAAGCCATCACCACAGCAAAAGCCATGCTAAACCCGCAGTCTGAAGGGTTCAATGAACTCGCTTGGTTATGGTCAGATCAATACCAGGACAACATCCAAATTTTAGGTGTCCCAACCTCACAAAAATTAAAACATATTCAACGGTATACCCCTAATTCAGAGGTTCATTTTGCTTTAAATGAAAGCAATGAATTGGTGCAAATGATTGCATTTAATGATGCACGAGCCATCAAGCTAGGTAAACGTTGGATACAAGGCCACCGCAAATTGGACCCTTCACAACTTGCTGATCCCACATTTTCATTAATGTCACTGAAATAGTGCCCAGCAGGAGAAATCTCATGGCTAATCAGACTATAACCTTACAAAATTCAGAGCATGATCAAGTCGAGCAAGATGTTCCTGAAAAGATCAATTGGTTGATCCCTATCGGGCTGTTTTCCTGTGTACTACTGGCTTTCTTCGATAAAATCAGTATTGCAGCTCTATTTTCTGACGAAAAATTTCAGCAAGCTCTGGGAATTGATTTTGACCCAACCCGTTTGGGGTTACTGATGAGCGCATTTTTATTCGCTTATGGTGTTTCTTCCATGCTACTAAGCGGTATTGGCGATAAATTTCACCCCACCAAAATGCTGCTATTTATGATCAGTAGCTGGTGTTTTCTCATGATTTTTATGGGATTCACACACCACTATGGCACGATGGTTTTTCTGCGTGTATTGCTAGGAATTGCCGAAGGGCCTTTGCTGGCAATCGCTTACGCCATTGTGCGCCGTACCTTTCCGCCAAAAATGCAAGCGCGTGCCACCATGATGTGGTTATTAGGCACACCGTTAGGCGCAGCATTAGGCTTTCCTATTTCATTGTATTTACTTAACAATTATGGTTGGCAAAGTACATTTTTTGTCATGGCTGCCTTTACTGTTCCTGTTTGGTGGCTTGTGGTGATTGGTATTCGCCATCCCAACTTAGTCAATCGCCAAGCTCAGACTAAAAACACAGCAGGTGAAACACTTCCAGCGGAGCAATTGGCCGTGATGCGAGCCCATAAAAAACGCTTATTCCAAAATAGCCATTTTTGGATTATCTGCATGTTTAATATCGCTTTTCTTGTCTACCTTTGGGGAATGAATGGTTGGTTACCCAGCTATTTAATTAAAGGTAAGTCTATTCACTTAGAACATGCGGGAATTCTGTCATCCCTTCCCTTTATCGCCATGTTATTTGGTGAAGCCATCGGAGCGTGGTTATCAGATCGCTACGATCGCCGCGCACTCGTTTGTTTTATTTCACTACTTGGTGCCGTGTTAGGCCTTGCTGGTGTGTTATTTCTCACTGGCACCTACAGCATCATTCTTATGATGGCATTTAGCATGTTCATGTGGGGGGCGGGCGCACCAAATATCTTTGCTCTACTCGCAAAAGCCACACAAAAGCAAGTCAGTGCATTAGCAGGCGGTATTTTCAATGGGTTAGGAAACCTTGCTGGCGCCGCTGCACCGCTGGCAATGGGAGTTCTTATTACCGTCACTCACACTATGGATAGCGGGCTGTTATTTATCGTCGTCATAGGTTTATTCGGCAGCTTGTTACTAGTGCCTTTACTGAAAAAATATTAATTCATTTTTTATTGGAGATAACACCATGTCACAACCGCAAATCAAACCACAAGATATTCCAATGGCACAATGGATTGAGTCGCGCATTGCTCGCCTTGAAGGGCGTAAATATGACTGGAATGCCCTGAAATTCCAAGCGGATTACGACCCTAAATATCGCCGCGCACAAATGCGCTATATCGGCACGGGTGCGACTGGCGTTGCTAATGATGTCAACACCGTTCCCGCAGAGAACTTTACTTTCTCCACCATGGTTCTCCCTGCCAAATGCGAGGGGCCATTACACCTCCACCCCGATGTTGAAGAAGTGTTCTTTATGTTGAAAGGCACTATCACGTTGTTTGTGAAAGATGGCAATGAAGAGTATGAAACCGTACTGAAAGAGCGTGACCTAATTTCAGTCCCTGCAGGCATTTATCGTGGTTTATTTAACCACGGGGAAGAAGAAGCCTTAATGTGCGTCATGATAGGGACACCAAAACCTGCGATCCCAACATATCCCGAAGATCACCCTTTATCAAAAGTTAAACGTAACTAACAGGAGTCGTCAGTGATGAATTTGCTCAATAAAAAACTCCCGGAACCACTGATAGCAGACTTTGGCCAATATCGTCTCAATTGGCGAGAAGCAGGCCAAGGGCACCCAGTGGTATTGTTGCATGGTATCAGCTCTGGATCTGCTTCATGGGTAAGCCAACTGACCAGTCCATCACTGACAAAACACTATCATCTCTATAGCTGGGATGCGCCCGGCTATTTAGAAAGCCGTGAGCTAGAGACGACAACGCCTACCGCTATTGATTACGCAAATGCATTGAATGCTTTTATTGACAAATTAGCCTTATCAAACATCGTGTTAGTGGGACACTCTCTTGGCGCCATAATGGCAAGTGCTTTTGCCTCGCAATATCCCAATAAAGTTAAAGGCTTAATCTTAGCGAACCCCGCGCAAGGTTATGCAACAAAAAGCCCTGACCAACAAAAACAAGTTTACCAACAGCGGCAAGATATTGTTTTGAGTTCTGGTATTGAGGCATATGCGCAAAATCGTGCTGCTGCTTTGTTATCCGCCAACGCAACCACTGAGAAAGTCAATTGGGTTCAACAGAACATGAAGAAGCTCAACCCTAAAGGCTTCTTAGCCGCGGCGTGGATGCTAGCCCATGACGATATCAGCCAATATTTAAATCGCTATGATGGCCCATTGAAAATACTGGTTGGCACAGAAGATACCATTACGCCACCAGCACAAGTAGAGCAACTCGCACGCCAAAAAAACTGCCCCTATTTCCTGATAAACCAAGCGGGGCACGCCAGTTATTTAGATGCGCCAGATGCCTTTAACAACCATTTACAACAATTTTTAGAGACGCTCTATTGCCAAGCAGAATAAAGGAAGACTCATGAATTTACAGTTAAATAACCGTGTTGCTGTCGTGACAGGAGGAAGCTCCGGCATCGGCTTTGCAACCGTCAAACTCTTACTGGATGAAGGCTGTAAAGTGGCATTCTGCGGTCGTGATCAAGACAAACTCCAGCAAGCGCTTACAACATTACGAGAACATTACCCTCAAGGGCATTTTATCGCACAACCTTGTGATGTTCTTGATAAAACACAAACCGAAGCTTTCGCAAAACAGGTTCATCAACAATATGGACACGTCGATATATTGATAAACAACGCAGGACAAGGCTATGTCGCAAGCTATAGCGATACCCCCGAAGAAGCATGGTTACACGAAGCCCAAGTAAAACTATTTGGTGTAATTAACCCGGTGAATGCTTTCTTGCCACTCTTAGAGCAATCAAATATTGCTTCTATCACCTGTGTCAATTCACTGCTGGCCTTACAGCCTGAACCACATATGGTCGCCACCTCGGCGGCTCGGGCAGCATTATTAAACATGACGCTAAACTTGTCGAAAACACTGTTACCCAAAGGGATCCGTGTGAACTCTATTTTACTTGGCATGGTGGAGTCCGACCAATGGCGACGTCGCTTCGACAATCGCAGTGATAAAAATCTCGATTGGGAACAATGGATTGGTGATATCGCTAAAAAACGCGGCATTCCAATGCAACGTTTAGGAAAACCCGAAGAGCCCGCACGTGCCTTAGTCTTTTTAGCCTCCCCCATGGCGTCGTTTACCTCGGGTGCCGCTTTAGATGTTTCTGGTGGCTTTAGCCACCATATTTAAAGGATTTAACGATGAAAACACTCATGTTGATTGGTTATGGTGCAATGGCTCAAGAAGTGATTACTCGCTTACCTAATGAGATAGCCCTGCGTTACATTGTAGCCCGGCCCCATCACCATCAAGCCATTTTGGAACGCTTTAAAGGGGCAGTCACCCCCATCGATAACCTTGACAATAATATCATTCCACCGGATTTAGTGTTGGAATGTGCGGGTCACCAAGCCGTTAAACAATATGCACCAACGGTACTAGAAAGAGGCTGGACACTGGCCATTATCTCAACGGGAGCCCTTGCTGACACCGACTTTGAACAACACTTGGTCGCCTTAACCCAACGCCACCACAGCCAGTTAATTCCACTGACTGGCGCTGTTGCTGGTCTTGATGGCCTACGTGCCGCAAAAGAGGCGAATATCACCCATGTGACCTACCTGTCACGTAAAAGCCCTGCAAGTTGGCGCAATGGCGCGGCTGAGCGTTATGTCGATTTATCACAAGTGACACAGCCCACGGTGTTCTTTAGTGGCAGTGCCCGTGAAGCGGCACTGAATTTTCCAGCGAATGCCAATGTGGCTGCCACTGTTGCACTGTATGGCATAGGGATGGATGCCACCCAAGTACAATTGGTTGTTGACCCGACTACCACACAAAACTCACACCGCATTGATGTTACGGGCGATTTTGGCCATTTCTGCATTGAACTCAATGGAAATCCACTACCTTCAAATCCGAAAACATCGATGTTAGCTGCTTTAAGTGCTGTTGAAATTTGTCGTCGAGTCGCTGAACACCGAGCTATTTAATAGGAGCCCTATTATGAACAAAATGGATATTTTTGTTGGCGGTAAATGGCAGCAAGGTCGCGGGCCTGAAATGCAATCGCGTTTTCCGGGGGATAACCAGGTGATTGCGACCCTTAACAGTGCAAGTTTGGAAGATGTCGAAGATGCCGTAATTACGGCAGATAAGGCATGGAGATCGCCTTCTTGGCGTAATCTTCCCGCTCACCAGCGGGCAACTATCTTGTACAACGTGAGTCGCTTAATTGATGAAAACTGCGAAGCATTAACTCAATTACAAACTTTGGATAACGGCAAGCCTTGGGCAGAAGCACGTGGCTTAGTGATGAGCGCAGCAGCAACCGCTCGCTACTTTGCGGCGGTTTGTGAAGTTTCAGGTGGTGAACTTCCTCCTCGTCGCCAGCCAGAGCTGATGACCATAAGTACCTACCAACCTATTGGCGTGATCGCTGCAATCACGCCATGGAACTCCCCGATTGCCAGTGATATGCAAAAAATTGCCCCAGCGATTGCGGCCGGTAACGCGGTCATCTTAAAACCCGCGGAAGCCACACCTCTAATTTCATTAAAATTGGCTGAGTTATTTGAGCAAGCAGGTTTACCCAGCGGCCTGTTGAGTGTGCTACCGGGTAAAGGTTCGATTGTCGGTGATGCACTGGTTCGCCACCCTCTGGTGAAAAAAATCTCCTTTACAGGTGGCACCAATACCGGACGACAACTGGCTCATATTGCAGCGGATAAACTTATCACCACGTCACTTGAACTTGGGGGAAAATCCCCAACTATCGTGTTGTCAGACGCTGACCTTGATATCGCCGCACATGGTGTTTGTTACGGTATCTTTAGTTCGATGGGGCAAGCATGCATCGCAGGTTCGCGCCTATTTGTGGCTAAAGATATCTACTCATCCTTTATGGAAAAGCTAACACAATTGACCCGCAACCTGATTATTGGTGACCCAAGGCAAGAGCGTGTTCATCTAGGGCCATTAATTTCCCCTTCGCACCGAGATAGTGTCAGAAACTATGTCGAACAAGCCGTTCAGCAAGGGGGGAAGATCTGTATTGGTGGAACTGCACCCGCTGACCCGGCACTCAAAGATGGCAACTACTTTTTACCGACGATTATCGAAGGCTTAAATAACCAATCTACGGTTTGCCAAGAGGAAATTTTCGGCCCCGTGCTCGTCGTAATGCCATTTGATGATGAAGAAGACCTCATTCAGCAAGCTAATGATTCTGTTTATGGGCTTGCCGCAGGTATTTGGACAAAAGATTACACTAGAGCATTTAAGCTCGCCGATGCGCTTGATGTCGGCACTGTTTGGGTCAATACCTACAAAGTTTTTTCTATTTCAACGCCATTTGGCGGCTTTAAAGAAAGTGGCATTGGCCGTGAAAAAGGCCTTGAAAGCCTCAAAGCCTATATGCAACAAAAAAGCCTATTTCTTGCACTTAACCCACAACCAAACCGTTGGTGTGAATAGCAAATCCGTCACCGGATTATGGCAGCATTGAGGAGAATAAAATGTCTGAAATGATTACAGTTGGCGAAGCTATCGCCAGAACACTTGAACAATACCAAGTCACAACGGTTTATGGGGTTATTTCAATTCATAATTTACCCATAGCAGATGCTATCGGGCGCCGGGACGTGATTGATTTTACGCCAAGTCGTGGGGAGGCAGGGGCCGTCACCATGGCGGATGCCCATAGCCGTTTTAGTGGCTTAGGGGTAGCGCTAACCAGTACAGGTGCAGGTGCTGGAAATGCTGTAGGATCAATGATTGAAGCTATGAATGCATGCTCCCCCATGATCCACATTACAGGCCAAGTTGAAAAAGCTTATCTGGATATGGACGCAGGGTTTATTCATGAAACACATGACCAACTCGGCTTTTTACGTTCGAGTTCAAAGCACGCTTTTCGTGTTCATACCCCCGAACAAGCCGTCGCCACGCTGCATAAAGCCATTCAAGTTGCTCAAACTATACCTTGTGGCCCTGTCTCTATCGAGATCCCAATTGATATTCAAAGTGCGCAAGTGCCATTATCTATACTGAGTGCACCACTTCCCCCTTATAGGTTGCCTGACAGTTGTACATCGTTAGTCAATGCAATTTGGGACAAACTTCAACACGCTGCACAGCCGTTATTGTGGGTTGGCGCAGGAGCCCTACAAGCAAAAGATGCTGTCAAACGCCTTGCTGATGCAGGTATTGCCGTCATCAGCAGTACCCATGGACGAGGTATTTTATCGGATGACCATCCATTCAGCTTACGCGCTTTTCATAATGCAGATTCCGTTGATGCATTAATGCGTTCATGCGATTTAACTATCGTCGCAGGCTCACGTTTACGCAGTAATGAAACCAAAACATGGTCATTACCTTTGCCACACCCCATCATTCAAATCGATATAAACCCACTCGCCGCCAATCGCAACTATTTAGCTGACTTGACGATAACTGGGGATTGTAAAAGTTTACTTGAAGCACTTGCCGATAAAATCGAACAAGCCAAGCGCCCTATCTCTACTCAGTGGAAAAAACAAGTGCAAGAGGCCGTACAGCAGGCTGAAGAACAACTAAGGCAACAATGTGGCCCTTATAGCCAACTCAGTGATGCCGTAGAGCAAGTCTTACCAAGCGATGGTATTTTTGTCCGCGACATTACGGTATCAGGGAGTTTATGGGGAAGCCGTTTACTCAAAGCGACCCAGCCAATGCACAACATTCACTCCTTAGCAGGCGCAATCGGGCTAGGACTCGCCATGGCAATTGGCAGTGCCAAAGCAAACCCTAATGTATCTGTTATTGGCTTAGTTGGTGATGGCGGGTTAATGTTAGGCGTAGGCGAATTGGCCACTATGGCACAAGAGCAGCTCCCAATTGTATTGATTATTATGAATGACCAAGGTTATGGCGTAATGCGAGGTATTCAGGAAAAATATTTCTCAGACCGCCAATACTATAATGAGTTACTCACCCCTTCATTTAGTCAATTAGCTCAATCGATGGGGATTCAAGCATTTACGATAGATAAAGCCACCGATTTTCAATCAACGCTCCGCCAAGCTGTCGACTTGAAGCAACCTGTTGTCGTTGAAGTGTTAATGAATCATATTGGTACAATGAATTTTTCAGGCCCCCCACAGAAAAAGTTATTTTAACTTTCACCATGGTTAGGGTGGCAATAAGCTACCCTATTTCATTGATAGATAATGATGCAAACGATTAAAGCCATCTGCTTTTTAAATTATTATAGTGGGGAACTATAGCACCCGACTAAGATTATAAATTTGGCTTAAAATATTGCGTATAAATAGAAACCGCTTGCTCTTTTAAGATGCCTTTAACCACTTCAGGTTTAAAGGGGCTTTTGTCAAAGATTTCATCACTCCCCAACATAATATTAAAACCGGCAATCTCGGCAAGTTCATCATGAGAAAGGCTATAAACCATCCGACCTAATTGGCTCCATACCATTGCACCGGAACACATACAACACGGCTCACAACTGGTGTACAGCGTATAATCGGATAAATCCATGACTTTATGTTCAGAACAATACTGGCGTATGAGACCCAACTCCGCATGATAGGTTGGGTCACTTTCAGTATGAATATGATTTTCACCTGTCATAACAACTTGGTTATTTTTAACTAATACTGCACCAAAGGGTTCATTGCCATTTTTCGCAGCATCCGTTGCTAAAGCCAAAGCCTGTGTCATAAACTGAATATCTAGCGCATTCTGCTGCTCATTGTTGTTAAGCTTATTTTCCATATACACACCCTTTATGCATAAATTAATTTAATTTTAAAATAACCTAAATAGGTTATATCAAGTCTAGTTATGAATTAATACAAAATAACCTGCATGTGCACAATTTCCTTGCACATTTGGGAGATGCAAAACATTTCGCCTATGTTTTGTTAGTACAAGGGTGCAACTGAAACTATCAAGCTTAAATATATGAAAAGGATTTCAATAGATTCAATCTTTAGGTCACCAAAAGAATTGCAATATCAATCACATAATTTCAAAAAACCAGTAAATATACGAATTAATAAGAAATGAAAAGCTGAAATGAATTACAAAAGTATTTGGGGGTAATTAGCGTGATATGCTTTAGAAAAACAAAAAAACCACTTACGATGAAGTGGCTTAATGCGCTGATTTAACAGCTAAAATTTGGTGGCCCCTACTGGACTTGAACCAGTGACCAATCGATTATGAGTACGTTCCCTACCCTTTATAAATCAATAAATTACATATTTATCAAAAGGATAGAAAACGGTAACTATTGGTTATTCAGGAGGGTTCTGGTTCTCTGCCGCCAGTTTGTCGCCAATTTAAATTAATAGAGATTACTTAAATCTTTTTGGATATCTTTAATTTTGTTTTTAATATCATTCAAACTAGGTAAAAGAATATTAATATCTTCATCTGGATATAAAACAACCATAATCTCTGAAATTATATTTACCATATCCTCTACAAAGTAAAGTGAGTTACTATAAAGAGTGATATAACCATGTTTAACATCAGGATAATATTCAAAATCAAACTCATTATTTACAGTTTTCATTTTTTTATAAAGCAGCGAGCCTTCACTTAGCCACTTATCGTAATCATTAATTAATGAGCTTTTTTTCTCTATATAAAATATATTTTTTATATTATTCAAATAGAAATCAACATCTAGAAACTTCATCTTATCTTTATGTATTAAATTTTGATTTTTATCGTAATCCTCAAGTAAACTAAAAATATCCAGTGTACTAAACCCAGCGGAGAATAGCGTTAGCTGATTAAATTTTATTATATTACTTTCAATTTCATCCGATAAACATTTTGCCATTTTATCTTCATAATTATATGTTTTAAATGCAGATATATGTAACGATGTGAACTTTGTGATTTTTTCATCATTAACAGTTATAATTGAAGATAATTGTTCATTAATAAATTTTCTTTTAGAAAAATAAATATCTATCCTATTTTTCTTTTGTGCTTCTTCTAATTGTTCTTTAGCTGTTTTTATTTGAAGTTCTGTTTGGTAGGAACGATGTGCATACACAACAAAAGCACCCAATATTGGTGATAATGCTAGAATCCCCAATGAAAATTTATTAATTTCTAAAAAATTATTATATCCATCAGCATCATGTTTAAATGGATAGTCAGAGCCTAAACACACCATAAAATATAAACTACTGATAATTGGGAAAATCACAGCTAGCCGAAAGAGCCATTGTTTATGCAAGCTCTCTTCATTTAAAGTGAACTTTTCCTTATGCCTTATCATCCAACGGATAAAAAATCCGACAGCTACAACATATACAATGAAACTCATATCTTTTGCCTTACCAAAGGATTATAAACCAGTGCATCATTAAGATGATCTGGGGCGAAATGGGCATACCGCATTGTCATTTTGATATCGGTATGCCCAAGGATTCTTTGTAATACTAAAATATTTCCACCGGACATCATAAAGTGAGATGCAAAAGTGTGGCGTAAAACATGTGATGATTGTCGTTCTGGTAACTCAATACCTGTGCGTTTCAGCGCTGAACGAAATGCAGAATAACAAGATTTAAATAACCGCTTTGAGCCTTTCACTTTCGGTAATTCTGCAATTAATTCTTCACTGATAGGAATAGAACGATTGCGCTTCCCTTTTGTCTTGGTAAAAGTCACCGTATTATTACGAATCTGTATGGCGGTTAAATTCTCCGCCTCCGACCACCTTGCCCCTGTTGCCAAGCAGATTTTAACCACATGAATTAAATCAGCCGATGAGCTATTTTCACACTCCGTCAATAACAGCTTGATTTCATCATCCGTTAAAAATGCCATTTCTTGTTCGTCGGTTTTATAAGAACGAACTTTAGCTAATGGATGCTCTAATCCCCACTCATCAAGACGAATTAGTTCATTAAACATAGCTCTAAAATAAGCCAGCTCTAAATTGACAGTACGGGGTGTAACTGTCTTTAAACGCTCAGTACGTGTTATTTCACCGCTTAAACGCTTTTCACGGTATACCGAAAACATCTTGGCATTAAACTCAGCGGCTAACGGGTCACCCATTGCATCACAAGCAAAAATCATTAGTGACTGACGTTTCTCACCATCCCCAAGCGTGACACCATGCGCACGGTACCAGGTATCCACTAATTCAGTCAGCTTGCGCCTATCCTGCTTTTCACCTAGCCACGGCTTATCTTCCGTCTGCTCAACGATATGGCGCTCATAGGCTATGGCTTCACCTTTTGTGGTGAACAACTTTCTAATTCGTCTACCAGTACGCCCGTTAGGGTATAACTCAACTTGCCAACGGCCGTCAGGTTGTTTTTTAATTGTCATTTAAATTTAGTAGCCAACACAAGTGTAGCTGATAAAAATGCGCCACTTATTATTGAAACAAAATCAGTATTCATATTAAATAGCCCCTCAATAGTTATGTAAAAAGTAACAAATGTAATTAATGCAGTAATAAAAATCATAATGACTTTATTACACTTAATTAATTCAAATAATTTAGAAATATGATATCCAAACACCACAGATAATATAACAACTAAAAATAGATAAAGTGGTTCTTCAGGAGTTTCTTTCCAATATTTACAATAAACCCAAAGAAGAAAACATGAGTTCATGAAAACCATAACATTATAAAAATAAAAACATCGTTCTTTAAATTGCTGGTAATTAGAACCAATAAAAACAGTAGCACAAAGAATAGAAACAGACACTAGTTGCCAAATAATACTATAATTAAAAAAGCCAAGACCTCCCATAATTATAATAATTTCAGAAAACAATGTGAGTAAAGGCATAACTATCAAGTATATATCATTTAAAAAAAAGGATTTAATATTCATTAATATTCCTAAAAATTATTTTTAATTGTAAACTCTTTACTTGCCCCTGAACTTAGTCAAATGATCTAGCTATAAGTCAACCTAGTTATTATTAATAACTATTACTACACGACCAATAATTTCTAAGTCTTTCAACTCACAATCAAACGCCATTCCTACACCAGAAACACGGACACGTTGCATAGGCATTCGGGTTAATTCTCTAATACTAACTTTGCCATCGATTTTCACTAGCCATTTACCGTCGTAGACTTCACCAAATTGACGATCCACGATGTAATAATCTTGGCCATCTTGAACGATAATAGGCTCTTTCGGAAACGGAACGCCCTGCTTGAATAACACTTTATCAAACATGGCCATGCCAGCATTGAATTGCTCGCCATCGATAATTTTAAATTTTGGCAGGCGTAAAACGTCTAATTCTTCATCATCAAACTTTTTACCCTCCCCCGTTACAAGCCATTCAAGGGTAACGCCCGTTTCAGCCATACAACGAACAACCATATCCGCAGGAAAGCCAGGTCTTCTATATCGACCAGACAAACTACTCGCAGCCATTTCAAAGTGTTCGGCAAGCATAATTTTTGATGAAAAGCCGTAAGCCTCAATAATTCTATCAAGTACTTGAGTGTTATCTTCACTTGGTTGAAATGCAAAAATTCCCATAAAGTGCACCTTAACTTTTCAAATTGAAAACTTTCGCCTTGACTATTTTCATTATGAGAAGTATCTTTAATTTGTTTTCAAAATGCGAACACCGTTGGCGAGCGGTGTATAAAACCGAAATAAACTTAAATAGGATTTTGCCTTATGAGACCCACAATTTCAATTAACATTCCATCCCCTTACCTCACAATTGAGGCATTTAGCCAGCATTCAGGGCTTTCAAAATCAACCATCCGCGACATGATTGCCGATGGCCGTTTGCCTGTCCGTGGCAAATCTGCCGACATGAAACGAGGAAAAGTACTGATTAACCTACTTGCACTTTATACGGATGCATCGAAAGGCTGTGATGTTTCGCTTAATGCGTAACTAATTATTCGCTTTTGGAGAATTTAAGCCATGTTTGATTATCAGGTTTCCAAACAAGCACACTTTGATAATGCCTGTCGGGCATTTGCTACATCCCACAAAGGTGAGCTTGTTCAGATTGCGAATGATATCGGCATGAACCCACAAATGTTACGCAACAAGCTCAACCCTGAACAGCCGCACTTAGTCACTTGTGCAGACCTGTTTAAGTTAACCGATGCCACCAAAGACCCATCATTATTAGATGGTGTGCTGGAGCAACTGAATTGCCAGCCATCCGTCCCTATGACGGATATTGGTGATAACAATGTGCAAGGTTATCTATTAGGGGCGACAGCAGAGGTCGGTAAGTTAGCCAGCCATATGGTTAATGGAGTGCATGTTAACAGCGCAAGGTCAGCAGAAATTAAGCAAAGCGTTAATAATGCGATCCGTTGTTTGGCCTTAGTTGGCGTGACTATCTCAGAACGTTTTCATTCAAACCCTGCATTAGTATCGGCAATTGATACGGTGGTAGGTTTTGGCCAATCAATGGTGTGAGGACAATATGACTCAAGCACACAAGCAGCAATATAAATACAAAGTTACGGGCGATTCATTTAAAGCAAAATCTAACAATGATTTAAAAGTGATTATCCCTGTAATTGTTTTCGCCACTATCTATTTACTTGCAAGAATATAGGTGGAATCTATGCATCAGAACCCAATAGAGCTAGAACAACGCGCCCAATACATGCAATTAGACCAGCGTATTAATGGGCTTAATAAAACATCAGAAATTAAATCAAAACACTTTGGTTTAAAAAATGATGAGCTGAAATATTTTATCAAAGAAATGCGCGACCGTTTTAATGAGCATCACGAAGAAAATAAAAAATTTTTAGGCGTGATTTTCTATATGGCAAATATTGATAAAAGCCGCCACGATTGCCAATTTGAAGATCTCACCACTAAAGAGATTTTTAATATCGTTAAAGCCATTAATCACATAAAAGCGATTAGTGCATTTTTACCAAAAAACTTAGCTTTACCCCTTAATTAAATAACCGAAAAAATTAATGACATTGATTTGTCAGGGCTTTTTACACGCTAAATTTAGGAAAACAGATAAATGAATATACCAGAACCGATGTTTACACCTGTATTAGATAACAGTTCAAACGACGCTGTTTTGATGGATAGCTGCATCAACTGGAACCGCCAAGACGAGCGCAAGATCTGTAATGACCGTTATGCGTCACGCCTGCGCAAACTGCAAATGTATGTACTGACTGAAAAGCCTGATTACGCGGCTATCAGTCAGTTAATCGAAAGTGAGATTGGGCATATAGAAAATACAAAAGGAGCAATGTAATGACTATTAACCTCTTAGCGGGGCGTATTCAGGATACTTGCCATTATCAGCTCCAGGCGTCATACCAGAATCAACCCGTGCAACCCAAGCAGGGTAAATTTCGCCAGCAACCAGAGATGCAAGAAACTCATTCATACGTGAGGGAACAACAAAAACATCTGTCGGCATTGGCAAGTGTCGGTTGTCACCACTTTGAAAAAGCAAAATCGTCTTGCGCGTCGCCTGAATCGCAAGGTGTAAGTCTGACTCTAATTCTTCCAAAGAATCCCAAAACTCAGATTCAGGTATACGGGGGTGGTTACGTCCATGAATCATACTATCCAATCCGTGCTCAATTAGTTCTGTCCATTTTGCGTGCTCTATCCATTCGTTTGGAAAAATCGTGCGCAGGTGGTGCGCCAACGCATTTCGACAATCTTTTGATGGAAGCCAACGCCTTTCTATATGGTTTCGAGTGGCGCGCTGAAAAACGCCGCAAACCTCGTACAACTCGCCAGCTGATAAGAGCCTTACTTCGTTTGGAGGAACGCCTACAGAAGACAACATATTAACAGTGTCTATATATCTTTTATTTTCAGGTTTATTCATTGAATACCTCAATCAATAGCGGCAGACCGAACAACATGCCGCTAACGCTTTTTAAAGTACCCCAGTTTTCTTTTTCATGAGGTTTAAATGACTACAGAGCTAAGAAATACAGTTAAGAAAACCTTATATTACAAGCCAGCACAGCCTATTGAAAGGCCGTTTCCGACTTATCCAGAACTTCATGAAAAAGAAAAAAGAGCCAAAGCATTAGCTAACGCAGAAACGCTACTTTCAGAGCAACCTAAAATTGTCCAAATTACCGTTAACAAACGTTATGACGTGTTACTCAAAGAGCAAGGCCTTGAACGTGCAAATGCTTACCTTGCTAAGAATTTCTGTGAACGTATTTACCCAAGGGTTGAGCTAGTCACAAAGCGCTACTGTTTAACGAATAAAAATTCTGAAACCTACCGATTTTTTAATTGGTTTAATGCGATGCCTGATATGTCGCGTAAATCCCTTGAATCATTAGCCCTTGAATTATCCGCTTTTGTATTCACCACACTTGCTGACCTCAGTAAAAAACGCACAGATGAAGGTGATTTAAAAATCGCTCATATGTTGTATACGGAGGCGGCTGCGATTACCCAAGCCTATCACCAAGAACCGCCACGACTCGCGAAGTTAACCAAACGCTACTTTAACGAAAAGGACGCCTTTATTGCTATCGCACAAATGACGTCTGAAAAGTGGTGGCTAAACCGTTTACGTAGGCACGCATCAGAATGGCGGGAGCACTTACATATCGCATTAACTAATGTCAGTAAGCGCAGTAGCCTTTATGCAAGCTCTATGGCCATGAGTGAATGGAAAGAGCAAAAGCGACGTACTCGTGAGTTTCTGAAATCAATGGAATTAGAAGACGAGGACGGTAACCGTTTTAGTTTGATTGATAAATATTATGGCAGCGTGGCAAACCCTGCCATTCGTCGTACTGAAATGATGGTCAGAATTCGCGGCTTTGAAAATATCTGTAATGAGCTTGGCTATATTGCAGAATTTTACACATTAACAGCCCCATCTAAATATCATGCCACTACCATACACGGTCACCGTAATCGCAAGTGGAATGGCAGCAGTCCAGCCGATACACAGCGTTATTTAAGTAAAGTTTGGAGCAAAGTGCGCGCGAAATTACACCGCAATGATTTACGGATTTTCGGTATTCGTGTGGCAGAGCCGCACCATGATGCAACCCCACATTGGCACATGCTGTTTTTTATGTTGCCAGAGCAAGCGGATAGCATCCGCGAAATTCTTAGGGAATATGCATTTGAAGAAGATGAAAGCGAACTTATTACTGCCAAAGCCCGAAAAGCCCGTTTCCATGCCGAAGCCATCGACCCTGAAAAAGGTTCAGCAACAGGCTATGTGGCCAAGTACATTTCTAAAAATGTGGATGGTTATGCGCTTGATGAAGAATTAGATGATGAAAGTGGCAAACCGATGAAAGAGGCGGCAATGGCTGCCGCTGCATGGGCTGGGCGTTGGCGTATACGTCAGTTTCAATTTATTGGTGGCGCACCTGTTACCGTTTACCGTGAATTACGCAAGATGGCCGATCACGATACTGCGGTGGGTTTGGATGTGGAGTTTGCTGTTGTACATGATGCCGCTGACTCAGGGGATTGGGCTGGCTATATCAATGCACAAGGTGGCCCATTTGTGCGTCGTGACGATCTTATTGCGCGTCTGTGGTACCAAGAGAGCGAGGAAACCAATGCCTATGGTGAGGAAATCATACGGGTTAAAGGTGTGTTCTCGCCTTTAGTGGGTTCTGATAGCCCAATTATCACCAGACTCAAGAGCTGGAAGATTGTGAAGAAGTTAGACGAAGCGATAGCGGAGTCTGTTTTTAGTGATGCGAACGCATCACCTAGGAGTTCTGTCAATAACTGTACGGAGGTTCTCGGTACGGTTAAAGATAAAAACGTAGCCATCCATAATATTGTAGATGCGGCCAAGTCTATTGGGATAATTTTTGACCCTGATAAGGATAAACCGATGTTGCTTTCGTTATGGAAAGGAGCTGTTTATACAGAAAATGGCCAAAGCGTGAGGTTTCACGGGAATGGCCATATACAAAAGATTGTGACTAAGGAGCAGAAAAGTAAAAATAGCAAAAATATAACTCACAAATTTATATTAAAAATCAGATAGATAATCATCTATCGATTTTCCTAACTTATTTTCTTTCTGATGTACTTGAGTTAGTAACTTCATTAGTTTTGTTGATAAAGTGACCATGCAATTTAGTTCCTCTTTAGTTTGCTCAACATTAATTGTATCAAACACTTTATCTATTAATTTTAATACTGATTGTGTGTATATAATGATATAATTTAGCCCCTTTCTTGATAAATGATATTTTCTATATTCATTTAATAACGATTTAATACTTTCATTGTTTTTATTATATCCTTTTATTTTACTTTCTAAGTCAAGTGTGGATTTTTTTAAGTATTCTAATATGGGATTTCCAATAGTTTTTGTTTGATTATAGCTTAAGATGTTTTTAATTTTTTTATCTAATTCAAAAAATGCCTTAGTCAAGTTTCTATTGAATTCATCAAAAGAATACGAATCTATATTTTTTACAAGATCTTCTACTACAAGCAGTTCTTTATTTATGAATAAAAAATAAGAATTTATTCTTGAAACAAAAAAATAACTTACATCTTCATTTCCACCATCTTTTATACTCGATTCTTTATATATTGTTTTATAGAGCTTATTAGGGAATGAAATTTGAAATGCAATATCAAAAGCGACACCTTCTTCTTTTATTAGCTTAAACTCTTCAACGATATACTTATTATGAGAGTAAAAACTATCCGCAATATTTTTTCTTTCAGTGACTGCTATTTGTTTTTCAGTTTGTATTGTTCGATGAATATTAGAAACTATAACTCCAAAGATCGGAGATAGGGCTAGTACACCTAATGGCAGTTTACTTTCTTCAAAAAAAGCTTTAAACCCAGTTGAATTGAAACTTATCTCATTAGATAGAAAAACAAAATATTCTAGATAAAAGAAAATACCAATAGGCACTATAATTCCTAACCAGAATAAGTATTGCTTATCTAAGCTATCTGATTTTATCTCAAAAGAAACCTCTCTAGTTCCTTTTAAGGATGCATCGGTTACTAAATAAGATATGGCAAAAAGTACTGCTATTGTGACTAGTAGCATAATCACTGGCATTTGTTCAATAGGTGTCATTTTATTGTTCATCCTTAAAATCGTTACCATAATAGTCAAGCGGATTTATTTCTTTATATATGGATAGGTTTTCCTCAAATAGATATATTGAACCTTTAAAAGAGAAAATGTATCTCTTTATTTCTTTATGAATATCTTTTGGTATGCTGTCAAATTCAATGATTTTCACAACTCCATCTATGATTTTTATACTTTCTTTAAATATTTCCAGATAAGTTGTGAATACATCTTCAATTAAATCATATTTGATATAAATGACATTTTTCCCAAAAATGTAAGGGTCATAATCACTATTATTTTGTATTGAATATAAAAACTCGCTGGATTTTTGTAAGGTTTTACTTTTAACCATTTCAAATTCAAGGAAATTAATTGCATGTTCAAGGTCATGAGCACATTTGTCTATTATTCTAACTTGGGAGCTAGATATTCCGAAGTAATCCTCACCAATAATTTTATTGAAATTATTTAATTCAAACTCTGCCTCCATTAATTCATGAACTACCTTACCTAATAGCTTGCTGGAAACTTCTGAGTTTAACCCATTATTATAATTTGAGTTTTTATATATTTTCCCATATAGTAATAAAGGATTTTTTACCGTTACAAGGCTATTTTTTGAATTAATTTTGTTTATCTCATTAACAAACCAATCTCTATGTTTGAAAAATAAATTTACTTTATTATCATTATCTGAGGTTTTTAGTTCTACACTAACTTGAATAGATTTATGAATATTAGAAATCAATACACCGAATGTGGGAATTAATGCAGAAACATATAGCGCGGATGCACTTTCAGTAAATAATTTTGTTATTGCATTAGTTTCATTTAATAAAAACAATTTAGGATTTAATAAATAAATTTGATATTCAATCCAAACTGCCCCTATTAAGGGGATACCTATCAAAATCCAAAATATTGGTTGTCTTGCTAGGCTTTTCTCATCAAGACTCACTAAGCGTTTTAAAGTTGGTATTTGATAAGAAAAAAATGACCCTATTTTAAATTTATAAAAATTATTCCCGTTTAGTTTTTCGCCGTATTCGTGCATAAACCAATCAGAAACGATACAATATAAAACAAAAAGTATTAGTAACGAATAAATAGTATCCATACCACCCCCTATCAAAATTTGCACAGAATTCTAATCGATCAAAAAATTTTAAACTACCTCTTTCATACTAGATAAATTTACTGTATAAATAACCAGTAAAATGATTTTATGTAAGAGGATCATGTAGATGCTAGAGGCGTCAGTGGCGTTGGAACGGATAGAAATCATCGCCAGGTTTGGAAGTTTGGATTTATGTAATGATAAAGAGCGCCAAGTTGTATTAGCGCTGATTATGGAAATCGCAGAGGACACACGCAGAATTGAGAAACATAAAATAAAAAAGTCACTCGAAAGTGACCAACGAAAAATAGCTTTAAACGGGGCTAGACTTTAACAAGTCTAGCGCCATTTGGCGCTGTTCTGGGTTTAAATTCTGTATCATCGAACCTATCATTTTATTACTTTTCGCGCTTGGGCTAATCGTATGGTCAAACGTCAGGCTTAACACATAAGTGTGGCCGCATTCGACGTCACTGCATGCACAATAGAGATCTGAAACTTCACGATGCTTTCTATTTGATTTACGAATAATCGCCTTTTCCCCACACTCAGGGCAGAATATTTTTAATACTCGCATGTTCCAAATCTCCGCTTGATAATGACCCCGTAATTTTACCTTATTTTTGCGCATTTTTCATTTCCCTATGACCGTTAAATTCCGTAAATATCATTAATTTTACGTTATTCTTAATTCAATTGGTGGCTATCTTCTTGAAAAGTGATCTTTAAATGATCGGGCACCTCACCATCATTATTTATCGCGTTTGCAAACATGCGCTGAACAGGAATAATTTCATCTTGTCGGTACGCTTCACGGGCATTGCGCGGGTCACCTAAGCCGCCAACATTGCCAGGAATAATCCCCGCTAACCCAGCAGGGAAACGGTGCGCGGTTAGAATATCTTGCGCACTGATGTTTTTCACATTACTAAATTCATCATTGGCCGAAATATCCCCCACAGGAATAAACTTGATGCCGTCCGCATCCCCATTGGGAATATGCACGAACATGGTTTCAAAGTTACCAATCCCTTTGCTTTGTTCTAATTTTTTGGTGATCATCACCTCCACTTCATCGGTGAGCATCGGGTCATTACAAAAAATCATCCCCCCAGTGTGTGCCCCGTTGTGGTAGTAACGACGGCGAAAGATAGTAGCCTCACTGTTTAACATAGCCGCATGAATGCCCCCGATATAATCAGGAATGCCATACACTTGCTGTTGGGGGTCATACTGCTTGATGTAAATCACATCGTCAGGGGTATACACCATCGGTTCGCCTTCTTGCAAAATCACAAAATCATCATTTTTACGACGACGCATAAACAGCGCAGGCAGCACATACAGCCCCACCACTTCCCCGTAATAATTACGCAGCTTTAAGATGGGCGTATCACCAAACACAATATAATCCAACACACTGGCACGCAGCTCCTGATGCGTCAGGCCACCGCCTCGGTAATCCGATAACACCATATTGGAACGCGCATGGATCACGCCCCCGTGTTGACCATTTAAGTTCACCAATTGCGCCAAGGCGGTGCGGTCTATGGGCAAGCTGTAATGGTCATAATCATTGTCATACCAAATGTTTTGGTATTCCGTATGAGTGGTTAAAATCGGTTCTGGCTTGCCTAATGTGATGATGTTCATCGATTTTTGGCTAACCGTTTGCTTCTGTGCAGTTTTCCGTAACTTTTTCTTACTCATCATGCAGCCTTTTGAAATTTATATTTAGATTTACGCTGTCTTTCATTGTTTAGCGGTTCGTTGGCCACGGCGTGTGAGGTGGCAAAAAACACGTCTGCGTGACCCGTTTCCTTACTGCGATCCGCGATAAAGGTCATTGAGCCCCCTTTACCCGTGGTGGTGTGCCGAATGGCTAAGAAGCTGGCCATAATTTCTTTTTGCTCAACGTCCCAGGCAATGCGCTGTTCATCCACCAAATCAATCATTTTGAGGACTAATTGCGTTTTGGTGTTTTGGCTGTAATGAATGGCTGTAGTGACGCGCGGGGCAAAGTCGGCCACCATCTCATATACCCCGTGGCCAATCCCTGTGGTGTCGATGCCGATATGGGTAAAACGGTATTGGCTGTACAGGTCTTGAATTTGTTTGGCTTGGTGTTTCCAGCTCATGCCTTGCCAATAAAAGGTGGCGAGGATGCGAAAATATTCACCTGCCACCAAAGGCGGTGCGACTATTACAAAAGTGGACGTATCCCCCGAACGTGCGGGGTCGTAACCGCCCCAAACTTCTTTATCACCAAACGGCCGTGCGGCATTAATATCGTGATCATCCCAAACACCAATATCGATGGCACATTTTTCAAGGTCGTTATATTTGAAAACGGATGCGCCACTGTCCACAAACACGCACATATACAGCATGTTAAAGGTGTCTTTGTTATAGCGGTTGCGCAGTTTTTCAATGGATGCCAGGTTAAACCCGTTTCGGACGGCATCTTCAATGGTAATGACATAGCGCCACTGGCCATCAGGGCAATCACGGCCACCGTCTTGCATCTCTTCAAAGCTTGGAAATTCCACATTTTTACGAGTGGCTTCGCTGCCGCGCCATTCGTCACCTGTCCAAAACGGGTAAGCAGGATGGGTTTTGGCGCTCGGTGTGGAAAAATAAGTGGTGCGCCATTTGTCGTGGGTCGCCATCGCAGAGGCGACTTCATTCAGGCGCTTAAAATCAGGTACCCAAAAATATTCATCGCAATACAAATGGCCACTGTATGACTGTGCGGTGTTTTTATTGGTGGATAAGAAGCGCAGCTCTGCACCATTGCTTAAACGGATAGGGTTCCCCGTCAGCGTGACGCCAAAAAACTTATCCGCGATATTGACGATATAAGAACGGAATACCTCGGCTTGTGGCCGTGAAGCGGATAAAAAGATTTGCGGATCGCCAGTGAGTACCGCATCTTCAAACGCTTCAAAGGCAAAGTACCAGGTCGCCCCGATTTGACGTGATTTGAGGATATTGCGAATAGCCTTTTTAATATTGATGCGTAAGTGTTTTTGATAACCAAAGAGCATTTCATCCGCGAACTTTTGAAAATCGTCTGGGGTCAGTTCAGAGATATCATTTTTCTTATAACGTCGTTTTTTCTTAGTTTCGCCATCGTCACTTGTACTGTATTCCCCGCCAGACTCGGCTTGTGCTTTGATTTCAGCCAGCTTTTCTTTGTGCTTATTGGCCTGCGCCATCAATTTGACGTGATGAGCAATCAGCCTGTCGAGTTCCTCCAGTTCAAGTTCCGTTTTTTTATTGCGTTCCGATAACAGCGCAATGCGTCGGTTAATTGCCTCCAACACGCTCTCATGGTTGAGCATATCCGCCCAGCACCATTTTTGCGCCCAATAGTAGACAATCCGCCTGTTAGGCAGGTTAAGTTCCTCCGCAATTTCAGCGGGGGTATAGCGTCGCAAGTAAAGTGACTTGGCGACCTGTATTTTTGCATCTGAGTGTTTAGCCATAGTGGTTCCATTGTGCAATGTTCAGAAATTGCAGGCATCTACCTGTTTTCGGTAATAGCCGGATAACCGAACTCAACCATTCGCACCGTGAATAAGAATTGGCAATACTGATGGCTTAAAAGGAACGGAATGCAGCTAAGGATTTTGAATGTCGCAATTACGCACAACATGGCTCTGCATTGCCACGGAAGGTGAAACCGTTGATGGTCGGGAAATTCTGCCCGAGGAAATTATCGAAATGGCAGAAACCTATGATACCGATTTGTACACCGCCATGATTTGGCCTCGGCACAATAAGCCAGGTGAAGACCGCGGTGACCCACTGGGTGAAGTCATTGAGCTACAAGCGGATACCGATGAAAGCGATACGTTACGTTTGTATGCCGTATTGCGGCCATTTGCCCGTTTATTGGAAATGAACAGCCAAAACCGTGGGGTGTTTACCTCGGTCGAGATGAATACCGATTTTCGCAATTCAGGCGTGACATATTTAGAGGGCTTGGCGGTAACGGACACCCCAGCCAGTGTAGGTACGACAAGGCTCGACTTTAGTCGTCAAAAACAAAGGAAACGAAAAATGGCAAAACCCGCAAAGAAAACATGGCGTCAGCACTTTGGCATTGAAGAAGTCAAAGAAGAAAAGCCAACCGAAACCACCGTTAACGATGAAGTGCTATCCGGTATGGCGGCAGATTTGGCGGCAGCACTGACTAAAATCGCTGAATTAGAAACCATGTTGGAACAAGCACAAAGTGATGTGGAAGTGGTGAAAGAGGTCGTGGACACCGAAGATTTCGCCAAACTGCGCGACAACTTACCGGAAATCACCAAATCATTCAGCAAAGTGGCGACCCCGCTCCCAGGGAAAAACCCCGCAGGCCGTAAAGAGTTTGTACACCTCTAATCCATTGTGATCAGAGCCCATTACTGAATTTTGGAGAGGGATTTCCATGTTTTTAAACAATACGGCCAGAACGTATTTAAAAGGCCATAAATCAGGCCTTGAACGCTCATACAACATTGATGATGCGTCGAAATATTTTGCCATCACCGAACCCAAAGAAATTGCGTTACGTAAAGCGATTATGGAATCGGTTGAGTTTCTCAACTTGATTTACTGCGCGGACGTTGACCAATTGGCTGGCCAAGTGATTTCGGTGGGTAACCCTGGGTTATTCACGGGGCGTAAAAAAGGCGGCCGTTTCATGCGTGAAACGGGCATTGATGGCAATGAGTATAAATTAGCCGAAACCGACTCAGGGGCGTTTTTACCGTGGGATGTGCTATCAGTTTGGGCAAACTCAGGCGGTGAAAATGAGTTTTACCAACGGATGCAAAATTTCGTTAATGAAAGCTTTGCCCTCGACATGTTGCGCATTGGTTTTAACGGTACCCATGTGGCCGATAGCACCGATGCGAAAAAGTACCCGAACGGGGAAGATGTGAACAAAGGTTGGCACCAAATCGCCAAAGAATGGGACGGTGGTAAACAAGTGATCTCCGAATCCATCACTTTGGATGAAAAAGGCGATTTCCGTTCGCTCGATGCGATGGCGCAAGAAGTGGTAAACACCTGTATTCCTGTGCAATACCGCACCGACCCACGCCTTGTGGTGTTAGTGGGCGCTGACTTGGTGGCTGCGGAGCAACATCGCTTATATCAAGCCGCTGACCGCCCAACGGAGAAAATTGCCGCGCAATTACTGGGTACCACCATTGCAGGGCGTGCCGCCTACATCCCGCCATTTATGCCAGGGAAACGTTTAGTGGTCACCACGTTATCCAACTTGCACCTGTACACGCAGCGCAATACGCGCCAACGCAAAGCAGAGTTTGTGGATGACCGTAAACAGTATGAAAACAATTACCTGCGTAACGAGGGATATGCGTTGGAATACCCTGAGCTGTACGGGGCAATTGATGAGTCAGCGGTTACTATCGGTGAATTGATTGAGCCGAAAGACACCGTCGAGACAGAGTAATGTTATCACCCGGTCAACGCCACCGCTTAAAAGTGGAAATGCGCCAAAAGCTGGAGCAGCAACAAGCGATTGCCATTGCCGATGGCGAAAGTATGCACTTACAAGCGCGTGCCGTTGACAAGGATGCCGCACGGCTCAAAGGGATGACCAACGCAGAACGCACCGAGATAAAGCGGCAGGAATTTTTGCCCAATTATCTGCCGACTGCACAGCGTTATCTGGACGACGGGAAAATCTATAAAAACCCGATTTTTGCCTACTGTGTCGTGTGGCTGTTTGATGTGGGGGAGTTCCAGCAAGGACTGGATTGGGCGGACATCGCCATTGAGCAAGGACAGCTCACCCCGACAGGCTTTAAAAGTGGCTTTCCTGCCTTTGTGGCTGACACCATCTTGCAATGGGCGCAGCTTGAAGCAGAGGCAGGTCATGCCATCGAGCCCTATTTTTCACGCACGTTTCACAACGTCACCGAAAAATGGCGAGTTCACGAAAAAATTAAGGCCAAGTGGTACAAATTCGCGGCCTTGGAAATCCTCAAAGGGGATAACAGCGAAGCGAAAGCCAGTGCCATTGATAACGTGGATGATTTAGAAAAAGCCGATGCCTACCTTGCAAGGGCGCATCAGCTTAACCCAAAAAGTGGCGTAAGAACCCATCGCACGCGCATTGCTATGCGGCTGCGGGCACTTACTGCCGAATGACTACCGCAAGCCAAGTGGGCGCAGCTGAGGCAATGCAATTAATTGCAATTGGCCATGGAAGCTGGCCTTGCCCACTTTTTAATTAAGGACAGCCCATGTTTGATGGTAATAGCGGTAATTATCGCCAAGAAATCATTACCAATGACGGTTTTTGGCCAGATGTGGATTTATTGGAGTTTCAAAAAAGCCGTTCGCTACCAAGTAGTATCGATACGGATTTTTTAGCCGATGCACTCCTGAACACCATCACTGAAATCAATGGTGAGCTAATAAGCGTGAAAAATCAGCACCACGCCAAAGGGTACCACCAAGCGGCAGAGGTACCTGGTGTGCAACGTAATGGCCGCAATGCCTTATGTGCACAGTATTTAAAAGCGGTATTTGCGCGAGCCAAAGCGGATTTATTGGGGGAATACAGTTCCATCGTAAACCGTGCCCCGAACTCGCAGCAAGAAAGCCCTGAACTGCGTAACCGCCTGTTAGCGGAATCTTCATTAGTGATCCGCAATATGAAAGGCTTAAAACGTGCCACGGTGACCATGATATGAGCAAATTGCAGCAATTAACCACTTTTTTAAAGGCTAACTTGCCCGATGGTGTGTGCAATGTGGAGTTTTCTAGCGTCACAGATAGCATTCAGTTTATCCCTGCGCAACGCGATTTGGGCAATGACCAATACCGAATGCACATCAAACAATATGACGCGACGATTGCTTGGGGGCGTTTTCCCTATCGCCAAGTGAACCCTGATTATATCGGCATCTTGATTGATGCGTGGCTCAATGAAAATGACGATATCGATGATATTCAACTGGATTTAGAGCGCCCATCAATGGATGTGGATTTAAACGAAAGTCACCAAGCGGTGGTGATTGTTACGCTGCAATTGGCGGAGAACGTCAACATGCGAGAGGACGAAAACGGCATTATACCGATGGATGGTAAGCGTTGGACACTGTGTGATCCTGATGTATGGATTGCCCAAGAAGCTGATATTACAGGCGTTCACGCATGATTAGTGGCCAGTTAAATCAAGGCCAATTTAACACGCTGCAAGAGGCGCTTAAGCGGTTTGATTTAACCCCGAAAAAACGCCAACGCTTATTATGGCGCATCGCGAAATATGGCGTGATAGCGGCAGCAAAACGCAATGTTCGCAACCAACAAACGCCCGAGGGCGAATCGTGGCAACAGCGCCAAGGCAATTGGCGCAAAAAGATGCTGCGCAATATGCCTAAAGTGCTGCATATCAAGGAACTGCCCGAAAGCGAAAGTGTGCGGATTTACCTCAAAGGGGGCAAATACCGCAACGGAAAAAAACAGCTCCCTGCGGGGGTTGTGGGTTACTCGCAACAACATGGCATGAACGTGACCGTGAATAAATCCAGCTTTAAATCTGAGCGCGATAAAACACGGCCAGCCACCAAGAAGCAAGCCAAAAAGTTACGGGCGCTGGGGTACAAAGAGCGCAAAGGCAAAGGCTGGCGCAAACCGTCTGTTAAAGCCATTGAGAGCGGAATGAGCTTTGCTAAAGCAGGTTTATTAATTCGCACCTTAAGCGATGAGACACCGCAAAATTCATGGGTGATTGATGTGCCAGCGCGTGAGTTTTTGGGCATCAATCAAGATGAATTTGAAAAAGCCCTCGCACGGCAATTGCAAGGGATTGGGTTTGGTTAAACAACCATAAAAGAGGGATTTTTTATGACATGGCCATCTGTACAGGTGAACCAAGTAAATCAGCTACAAGGGGAAACCAAAGAGGTTGAGCGCACTGTGCTGTTTGTCGGCACAGGCAATACCAACGTGGGCAAAACGGTTTCCGTCAATACACAAACGGATTTTGATGATGTGTTAGGCCGTGAAGATAGCGACCTGAAACGCAATGTGATGGCCGCCATGAATAACGCGGGACAAAACTGGTCGGCTTATCTTCATGTGATGGCGGTTGATGCTGAACCGCTGGATTTTGTGGATGCGGTGATTGCCGCACAAGACGTGGCCAGTGTAGAGGGTTACGTTTTACTGACCGCAGCGAGCAAAGAAGTCATTGATGCGGCCAATACCTTGCGTGAAACCTTAATCGCCAAATATGGTCGTTGGGTCTGGTCAATCATTACCGTGGATGCCCCCACCAAAGACGAAAGCTGGCCAGATTATGTGGCTCGCATTATTGCCTTACAAAAAGGCATCGCCGCCCCATCGGTGCAGCTAGTACCACAACTGTGGGGCAAAGAAGCGGGTGTATTAGCAGGCCGTTTATGTACCCGTTCGGTAACTATCGCAGACACGCCTGCGCGGGTAAAAACAGGCGCATTAAAAGACATGGGCGCAACGCTACCCCTTGATGGCACAGGCAGAGAGATTGATTTGGCCACCTTGCAGGCCTTAGAGAAAAACCGCCTCAGTGTGCCGATGTGGTACCCCGACTACGACGGTTTGTACTGGGCAGATGGCCGCACGTTAGATGTGGAAGGCGGTGATTTTCAAAACATCGAAAACCTGCGCATTGTCGATAAAGTGGCGCGAAACGTGCGTATTCGTGCGATTGCCAAAATTGGGGATCGCAGCTTAAACAGTACGCCCAATTCCATTGAAACCCACAAAAGCTATTTTGCCCGTGTGATGCGTGAAATGGCGCGTTCTAGCCAGATTAATGGTATTACGTTCCCTGGGGAATGCAAACCGCCACAAGATAGCGATGTGGTCATTACGTGGATGAGCAAAACCAAAGTCGCGGTCTATTTTGTGGTTCGCACCTATGAATGCCCGAAAGGCATTGAAGCGAGTGTGATCTTAGATACCAGCTTGGAGGGGCAGCATGAGTAAACGGATTTCGGGTCAGTCGTTTGATTTCAACCTAGACGGCTCACTCATTCATGTTGAGAAATCAACGTTAAACCTTACGGATAACACGGGCGTCGCCCAAACTAATGGCGTGCCCGATGGGTGGGTTTCAGGGGATGTGTCTGCCGAGGGTGAGTTGGAATTTAGCACCAAAGCGTTAGCCATTTTAAAAGCCAAAGCCCGTGCGGCAGGCTCATGGCGCAGCATTCCCGAAGTGGATTTGATGTGGTACGCCAAAGCAGGCGGTGAAGAAATGAAAGTGGAAGCCTTTGGCTGCAAATTGCTGTTATCGGACATTCTAGACCATGACCCAAAAGGCGGCAGTACCGTCAATTTAAAGGTGAAATTCCTTGTCACCAGCCCTGATTTTGTGCGCTTGGATGGCATTCCTTACCTTGAGTCAGAATTGACAGACAAATTAATCGGTTAAAAGGAAAAGTGTTCATGGAAGAACATGAAAAAACATTTATCACTTTGTTTTTTATGGGGGTGCTTATTGCTGTTGGCAAAATCCTCACCAGTGACGAACAAATTACCGCCCGTTTGTTTTTCGGGCGTGTCTTTCTGGGAGCCGCAATTTCAGTCATGGCAGGTGCCGCGCTGATTTGGTTCCCCAATATCTCACCTTTAGCGGTCACGGGGATTGGTACCGCTTTTGGGATCGCAGGTTACCAGCTAGTTGAAATGTGGCTTAAAAAGCGTGGAAAAGCGTTATTACAAGGAAAGTTAAAAGATGGCATTAAGTGAGAAACAAGCCTTATTCACCGTGATGATCGGCAGGCTAATTTTATGGGCAGATGAGCACGGTTACCGCCTGACCTTTGGCGAAGCCTTTCGCACTACCGAGCAAGCCAGCGCGAATGCCAAAACAGGCAAAGGCATCAAAAACAGCTTGCACACCTCACGTTTAGCCGTGGATTTTAATTTATTTATCAACGGCCAATACCGTGAAGATACCCCGAGCTATTTGCCCTTGGGCGAATATTGGGAATCTATCGGGGGCACTTGGGGCGGCCGATTTAACGATGGTAACCATTTCAGCTTAGCCCATAACGGGGTGAAGTAATGGCCAAACAGCTTGCGTTGGTATTTTCGCTAGGGATAGCGACCTTTGGCGCAGGTTGGTGGGTGAATGGGCTTTATCACGATAGCTTACAGCTCAACATTGAACGCGCTGCCAAACAAGCAGGCGATAAAGCCCGAGCCGAAGCCCAAGCCATTTCCCGTGAGTCTGCGCGTCAGCTTGAAAACCAATTGGAGAATATCGCCAATGCAACGCCCAGGGAAATCAGAACCGAAGTTATTAAACCTGTGTTCACTAATGTGTGTGTTAGCCCTGAGTTTGTCAGCTTGTACAACCGCGCCGCCGAGCGTATTGAGCGAGAGTTATCAGGAAAACCTGTTAACCAAATGCCCAATCTTGTTGCCGAGACTGAACGGACAAACGGGCAAACACGTCAGTGAACCGTTAGAACTGTTTTTAACCTTGTACGGCAATTGTGCCGCACGCCACAACCAGTTAGTGGATGACATTAACCGCAAAAGGAATTGAATTATGAGCCAACCAATCACATTAGACATTGCCGGAAAAGATTACCGTTTCGAACCCAACATGACCGCCTATAACGGGTTTATCAATGAAATGGCGATGGACAATAAAATTGCCCCTGCCCACACCTATTTACGCCGCATTGTGGTGAAAGACGACAAAGACGCACTGGATGAACTGTTAAAACAGCCAGGTGCCGCGTTGCAAATCGCCTCATCCATCAATGAGCAATACGCCCCGAAATTGGACATTAGCGTAAAAAACTGAGGGCACGGGTTGAATCTATCGAGCGCAACGAGTTAGAGCAATTTATTGCGCTGCGTCGTCATTACTATCCTCATGATAATGATGAAATTGATAGTTTGGCTCGTGCTGCATGGCTGAATAACCAACATTGGGAAAATATGCGCATTGCCGTGGCCAACGGCATTGCACTGGCGTTAAAGGGTGATAAATGAACTCATTAGATTTTACCTTAAGCTTAATTGATAACGTGACACAGCCGTTAAAACAAGCTCAGTCTGCGTTATCCAATTTTGCCAATGAGAGTCAAAAAGCCTTTACCCAAAGCGCCATCGGCGTTGCAGGGTTAGCGGGTGCGTTGTTTTCCTTAAAAGGCTTACTTGATCCCGCGCTGCAAATGAATGAAGCGATACAGACCGCCAGTTTGCAAGGCGCGGATGCCGAAAGCGATGATGACTTGCGTGACCGCTGCCGCAACCAATTCAATTTAGTAGGGAATTACCATACCGATGCGGTTTATCGCGGCATGATAGCCAGCCTTGTGGGCTTGAGCATTGACCGCATTTTCTTTTTGCATGATGCACCACGTGGTGCAGGTACCGCCAATGCGTATTTGTTATTAGACAGTGGCGTGGCAAGTCAGCCTTTTATCGACCAAGTGAATGACTACGTGATGAAACATGGCCATCACGGCCACGGTGATGACATGCAGTGCTTTGCCATGCCAGAAACACAGCATGCGTTAGTTTTAACCGTATTCGTCGATAACCTCGGCAACTTTAGCGCAGAGCAACTGGGCAGCTTAAAAAATGAGGTGAACGATTTGGTGCGCTGTGCCTTTCGTGAAAACAGTTTGTACCAGGTCAAACAAACATGGCCATATTCACGGTTTTCATTTTCGAACTTGGGGCGCGAGCTGCACCGCCAGTTTAGTGATATTCAGTCACTGCATTTCTCATTGGGAGATATTACCAGCGAGCTCAATGTACCCCGCTTAACATCGTTAGTGGTTGAGGTGAAAAATGTCTGACTTTCACGAAAAACTTAAACGCCTTGCACTGCCAAGTTGGATGGACAAAGGCGAGCCCGCCAAGCTACTGGCGGCATTACGTCGCTTCTGGTCATTGATTTACGGCTGGCTAACGTGGCCATTAGCGCAATTGGGCGCTGAAACCTGCACAGAAGCATTACTGAACTTACTGGCATATCAGCGGGATATTCAGCGCTTCAATGGTGAGCCATTGGACTTATACCGCAAGCGGGTGAAATACGCCTTTATCAACGCTAAAGACAGTGGCAGCGTGGCGGGGTTTATCGCCATTTTTGAACGGTTAGGCATAGGTAAAGTGCTGATTAAAGAGCGCCAGCCGCACATTGATTGGGATGTGATTATTCTCGTGCTCAATGATGAGCAGCTCTCACGTGCCCCTGATTTGCTGATCAACATCATTTATCAATATGGGCGCACATGCCGACGCTATCAGTTTGAAGTGATTAACGATTATCAACTGAATATGCGAGTGGGCAGCATTGAGGGCGAGCACATCAGCTATCACGCAAAACTGCCTATGCCTATTTTAACGCTGCGAGTGGGTGAAATTGCCAGTGATATTCAAATTAGTTATGCGACGCTGCAAGGAAGCAGCGCACCCAATATGACCTATGGGGCATCATTAAAAGGATAAATTATGTCATCAGTCATTACCCTTGAATTTGAGCACTACAAAGCGCAGGAAGCCGCAACAGGTAAACCCATCATTTTAGATGAATTTGTGTTTGCCTTAGTGCCAAATTTAGACCCTAAGAAACCCATTGAACGCACCGAACAACTACCCGATGCTAAACACATTGTGCATCGCCAAGCGGTAAATAAAGCGGGATTAGTCAGCGAAAATGCGGTGGCTTTCAGCGTAACGTTGGGCACGGAAATCGGTGATTTCGAATTTAATTGGATTGGGCTGTTGAACAAGGCTAACAATTCCGTGGCGATGATCACCCATGCCCCGACACAAAAGAAACTGCGCACCCAAGGTGGCCAACAGGGCAACGTCTTAACCCGCTCATTTTTGCTGGAGTTTGACGGGGCTGCCAAAGATACCGCTATTAATACCACCGCAGAAACGTGGCAAATTGATTTCACGGCTCGCTTAACGGGGATTGATGAAGCGCAGCGGCTGATGAATACCGACAGTTACGGTGAGGCGGCTTTCTTTGGTTCTGCCTTTGAAGTCACTCGCGATGGCGAACAATTTACCGTGAATAGCGGTTTAGCCTATGTGGGCGGTTTGCGTGGTGAGCTAGCTAAAAGCCAAGTGTTTAATAAACTGCGTGATACGCACATTTATGCGGATTTCAGCTATCAAGGTAACTTACTTAGCCAATGGCAAACGGTGGTTAAACTTACCACGGGCAACCAACTCAAACACTATGTGGATAGCCACGGATATGCCCATTTTGTATTTGCCATCGCGGCGATTGATAAAACAGGGGTTATCACCGATTTGCGCCCACAAGGGGCGAAATGGGAACAAAGCATCGCGCAAATCAAACAGCAATATGCGCTAAAAAGTGAGATGAAATCATGGCGCTATGTTGCCAAAGGCAATGAAACAACCCTCACCCCAAACGAGGTATTTCATCGCTGTTTGCTGTTTATTAATGGCCTTGAGCAATACGCCAATTATTCTTTTGCCGTTGAAAACAATACGGTTTATTTAGCCGAGCCGTTGCTAAAAGACGACCACATTGAGGTATTGATTAATGTGCCGGTGATTAGCCCACGTGCATTACATGCCGGTTCTGAAACTGATGTGTTACGCAATGAAGTGGAGGCGCTCAGAACCACGGTGAAGAACTTGAAGGGAAAGGATTTTATTAGCGCGGACAGCCAGAACTTAGCGGCCATCGGCTCTGATGAAAACATTTTTATTTCAGAAAAACAGTTGCAGCACATTCACGACATTGAAGTCGAAACCACCATTAAAGGGAAATAGCGAACATGGCCATTAAACGTACTATCACACTGAATTTTAAAACCTCTGACGGTAAAACCTTACCTGCCTCTTTTGATGTGAGTGACGGTGAATCGACTTTTGAGGTCTGGAAAAAACTGCCAGGAAATGCAGCCAAAACAGAGGCGCAATTTTTCGCAGAACAAAAAGGCGCGCAAGGAGCAAAAGGTGATAAAGGTGATAAAGGTGACAAAGGCGACCGAGGGGCTCAAGGTGAAAAAGGCGCAACGGGCGGTCAAGGCGCAGCAGGAGCCGCAGGCGCACAAGGTGCCAGTATCGTCAGCGTCTCAGTCCAAGTTAAAGAAAACCCGTGAGGTGATGCATGGCGAAAGGTCGCACGGTCACGCTGACGTTCAAAAACAGTGCTGGCACTAACTTGCCGCCTGTTTCTTTCGTGGTGAATGACGGTGAAAAAGGCGATAACGCCCATATTCAAGTCACGTCCATTATTCCAACGGTCAAGGGTGGCGAGGTTTCTTTTAACATCGGCAACGTGGTGGTGTTATCGGTACAAATTAATGGCATCACTCAGCCCCAAGGTTATGCGTACACCGTGGAGGGAGCCACATTGTATTTGGCCGAAGCGTTAAAAAATGGCGATTTTATTTCTATTGAGGTAACAAAATGAGCAAACCAACAGGGAAGTTGATCCGATTAACCGCAGGGAATGTCGGTGCGGTGCCCGTCGGGCGAAAAGTGAATAACAAACCGCTTAGCGCGGATATTTCGTTAAGTGCGGGTGATGTGGGAGCGTATAGCAAAACAGAAACGGATAACAAAGTCGCGGATGCGAAAAAAGCAGGTACCGACGCACAAACTAAAGCCAATGCCGCCAGTACTGCCGCAACCAATGCCAATAATAATGCCAATGGCCGTGTGCCAAGTGGCCGTAAAGTGAATGGTAAACCGTTAACGTCGGATATTACGTTAGGTGCGGGGGATGTGGGGGCGTACACCAAAGCAGAAACAGACAGCAAAATATCTATGTCATCGAATGGAGCTGTTATGAATATTCGAAGAGGAGCTCCAGTTAATCCACCTAAACAAAATGAATATGGACCAAAAGAAAGTCCGGCTGGTTGTATTGTTACGAGTGTTAGGCACGACCCGACAACATCTTATGGGATATTTTTTACTTACAGACCGCTTCAAATATTAGTTAACGGAGCGTGGAAAACACTTGCGGGAGATGCGTAATGCAATTAAATAATTTTATACAATACATACCTAACGATGAGAAAAAAATTCAAAATATCCAATATTTCATTTCTGATAATGGTATTGATTTTTATGAATCATTTGAAAAATTCAAACTAAAATATAAGATTGGTTTTGATAAACAAGGAATTATTAGAACCGTTTCTGAAGATATATCCGCTATCTATCCTTTGGGATTGAGTATCGTAGATATTGCTTTCCTACCCGATGATTTCAATATAGATGGGCAATGGGTATTTAAAAATGGAGAGATAAAGCAATATATATTCACATTAGAAGAAGTTGTTTTTTTCGCCAATCAACAAAAAAAGACTCTTTTGGATAAAGCAGCAGCAACTATCGCACCACTCCAAGACGCCATTGATTTAGGCATCGCCACCGATAAAGAGCTCAAACAGTTAAACGCATGGAAACAGTATCGCGTTGATTTAAACCGTATCGACACTGCAAACGCCCCCGATATCGCATGGCCAGAGAAACCCCAATGAACGAGCCCCGTTATCAGTGGCATAAACAAAACATAAAAATGGCGGCAGGTTTGCCGCCGATCACTTGTTCCATTTTGCCTGTGCATCCGTTTATTTATGGTGTTGGTCAAACAAATAGCTCAGGTAGCTATCTCAGCCCCACCAATGCGATTAACCATTTAGCGGATAAGCTCACAGGGGCTGGCCAAGTTTCGGTATTGGTGCTGATGGTCACAGGAAAAACATTTGCTGAATTTATGCAGCAATTATCGGCTTTTTCGGCCGTGTTTCCGCTGCCTGTTTTTGCCCAAGTTGAGCGAATGACCAGAACGGCACACACGTTGGCCACCACAAAAATGCAATTGCCAGGGAAAATGGCAAGCGGTTTACCTTTACCACAATCCCTATCAACGGCAACCAGCCGTATGGCGTCTAACGCACAATTAATTGAAGCAGCCAAAGCAGCCGCAAACCAGCCTAGCGGATTAGATAGCATGAAATCGGCACTGTCGGATTTTAGCCAACAAAAAGACAATGCCTTAAAACAGATGAGTGATGCCCTAAACGGACTTTTAGGCCAGTCAGCGACCGTTTGGGCATTTTCAGGTACGAATGATGCCAGCGTTTTAGCGGATAAAATGCGAAAAAATATCCCTGAACCTGATGCGGTATTTACCCTCGCCACCTTATTTGTCGGCAATGAAATTCACGCTTTAACAAGGATGTTAAATGACACAGACCATAACCCTTGCCCTGAACGGTGAAGCTATCCCACTGAAAAACTTGGCCGTTACGCCCAGTATGATGTTCCAGGATAAAGACCAATCGGGACAATCCTCCAGTACGGCCGTAGCCGAGCAAGGTATCAAACCTAAAGAACTGCGCATCACAGGCATTTTACCATTTACAGAACATAAGGCATTTTCGCGCCTTTTTGCGTTAGCGGAAGCCAAAGAAAACGGCAATTTAAAACGTTATCGTGTGGCCAATTTGACGGCTCAAGCCATAAATTTTCGCATCGGCACATTCACCAATTCTATTGATGCTAGCAAAATTGAAGGGAAACAGGCGTGGCAAATTACCTTTACCTTACGTGAGCATTTATCGGTATCAGAAAAACGCGAAGCGCGAGCTAACAGTAAAGTGTCCAGCAAAACGCAAGGCGGTAGTGCAACAAAAGGCGGTCAATCAGGGGAATCCGATGAAACCGAGCAATTAACTTGGTTTGAAAAAAAAGTGTTAAAACCGATTAACGATTCGTTGGAGTAAAGGGAATGAAACCCATCAATCGACTGTATTTATCAGGTGATGAAATTCAGGTCACCGATATCAACATTATGTTAGAGCTCTCTGCCGCAGGGCGCGGCTTTGTCACCGTGAAAACCGATGAGGACTACACAGGCAAATTAGTGCGCCTTGATGTCGGTTATCCCGAATTATTATTGCGTTATTTCACAGGGTTTGTGGAGCGCTCGCAGCCCTCAGCCAATGGATTCCAACGGTTATTTATTCGTGAACTGGTTGGCGTGTTTGAACGTGAGTG
This sequence comes from Providencia sp. PROV116, assembly GCF_028482485.1. NCBI lineage: Bacteria > Pseudomonadati > Pseudomonadota > Gammaproteobacteria > Enterobacterales > Morganellaceae > Providencia > Providencia sp. PROV116. The sequence continues at coordinate 219,583 of NZ_JAMPQO010000011.1, forward strand.
GCCATGTTCTTTTCAGCATCCCACTTTGCGCACTATTGCCGAACACCTGCAAAAAGAAAGCGGCTTAACCTTTCAATTACCCGATGCACCTTATGTAGATGAGCCTATTCCTCACTTTACCCACAGCGGCACAGGTTATCAGTTATTGGCCAATTTGGGGCATGTGTTCAAAATTGATGATTATGTGTGGCAGCAGCTCCCCAATGGCCATGTATATGTGGGCAGTTGGCCACATTCACTATTTGCCAATAAACCCGTTGAAATCCCGAATGAATTTGCCACTTCACAGGCAGGCGGGAACAGCATGACCATTCCGATGGTGCAATCATTAAGACCAGGTGTGAATACCAACGGCAAACGTCTCCAAAAAGTGAACCTTATCAATGAAGACATGACGCTCACGTGGGCAATCCCCAATAAAATCACAGGGAAACCGGCCAACAAGAGCCCTGTTCAAAACCAAATCGACAATGCCTATCCTGAGCTGGCCGCAGGTTTACACCTGCCTAAAACCGCCCGCATTGAAGCCCACAGCGAACCCGTTCGCGCTGGTGATATTTCCGACCCGTACCGCCCACGCTATGCGGTCGATGTGCAATTATTGGATGCCGACGGGAATCCATCCAGCGCCCCGATTTACCGTGCAGTACCATTGCCGCTGCCAATGGCAGGGGGTGAGAGTGGCTTATTCCAATATCCGCCCGTGGGTACCGTCGTGGAAATTGCCTTTGAAGGTGGTCGACCTGATAAGCCATTTATTCGCCAAACCCTTAGCCAGGGAAACACGCTACCCGATATCCAGCCAGGCGAACAATTGCAGCAACAGCGCCAAGAGGTTTCCCAGCGCATTACGCAAGATGGTAGCTGGCAACGGCAAACTGACCAGACCATTAGTGAGTCATCCATGCATCGACAAGTTACCGCAGACACCGAACAGCGCACCTTAGTCACCCGAGACACCACTATTCAAGCCACCGATAAAACGATGGTGCTTGGCACTGCAACATTACTGGCAGGCGCTATCCAGCAAATAGCCGATGGTGATTACAGCATTGCATCAAAGGGCAGCTTTGTAGCCAGCATTGGTAAAAAAGCCGAAATTGATATTGCCGAAGATGCCACGCTCACTATTGGCCAAAAGCTAATTGAAAAGGTAGGCGCACTTAAGCAGAGTATCGCGGGTACCAAACAAGAAATTATTGCACCGGTTGTTTGGATTGGCAGCCAAGAAATTAACGTGGCGCAGCTGATGATTGATACATTGGATATTGTGAAAGAGCTGGCCGAACTCACTGCCAACCACAGCCATCACAACACAGGAACGCCACTGAATGCCAATGCCATCAAAGGCACGGCAAGTAAATCAGATGGATTGAAAGAAAAGTATCAGCCAGTTATTGGTTAATAAAGTTTTAGTCCAACTCTTGCCCACAGCCGTGGGCTTTTTTATACCTGTAATTTAACAGCGTGTAAGACAGTCTAAGCACTCCAACCATCAAACCACATCAAGAAACCTTTCATTTGGATCACATCAATAGCATGGCGCAGAAGCAACGCTACCCCACGAAATAAAGTTACCTACCACGTAAAATGCACTACACCGCACCCGCCTGCACAATTTGGATCTAAACTTTATTTCAGTTTTGAAATTCTACAAAACATATCGCCAAGCAGCGCCAGTACTAGGGCGCTGCCGAAAATATCAAACTGAAATTAGTGAAAAGAATTTCAATGGATTTCAGTTTTTGGATATCAACGCAAGCCCTAAAAAAACATAACGAGTTGAAATAAATGTTAATTTCAGAATTTATGTGAGTTTCGCTAGGTGGTAAAACTAACTGTATGATTATAGAAAATTAGTAAACATACAGGGTTGATATCACCGACATTAAAAAATAATTTTCGCCACTCTTAAATTACTATCTTCAATCATTTTTAAAATGTCATATTTTAATGACTCGAGATAACCCTCAAGTTCTTTTAACTTAAAAATATTCTCATCATTATAATTTTTAATAAAGGATAGCTTTAATTTCTCCAGTTCTAATTTTTTTGACGCAAGAAAATTAAAAAAATCAGAAATCAAATCTAAATTGTCATTTATTTCAGAGCTTACACCCGAATGTAACTCTCTTATCATTCGGTCCAAATAATCCATCTGATGTTCAATCCTTTTAATTAAAAAAGAAATTTTTGCCAACTCACCTTTTATATTATAATTAACATTCTCATTAAAACCTGACATCATTTGATGGTAATAAGATATTATATCTTCATCACTTGATGAATCGTCATTTAATTTTTCTATTTCTTGCAATGATGATTGTTCTAACTGAACGTCCTGTAAATATTTCTTAGCCTCATATAAAAATGTAGATTGAGTTAGCATTTTAAACTTAGAAATATCAGAATTATTTATTATCTCAGAATTTAACGCTTCCAACGCACCATGCCTTTGACTGTTAAGCTCAAACCACCAATCAGATTTTAAATCATCACAAATAAAAATTATATTATCAACATCTGAACTTTTTGCTTTATTTATAATTTCCTTCCATAGATAAAGATCCCCAAATTTATTTTTATATTTAACATTTAAATATTGCACTTCTAATTCATTCTTTATTTTAGAATCATGAAACCCTGGCGGAATTTTATTATCATACCTTAATTCGCCCTCTACGTTTATCCTATCAATTTCATCCTGATCAAATGATTCCCCAACTCTATTTTTAATTATTTCATCCAGTCGTCTTCTAATGCTATCATCTTTTGAAATATCTTGTTTATGAGCTACTCGTGGTTGAATACTTTTATCTATATATTCATTTATAGAATTCTCTATATTTTTCCTAAGGGACTCTATTTCACTTGCTAATGGCTGATATAAATTTTTTTTGAAATTAGTAGTTTCAAAAGTATTTGAAATTGAAATAGGTATTTTCCTTAAGGATTCAACAAAATTTTGTAAACTAGATAACCCATCACTTATCACTTTCTTTCTATTTCGTTGGTATTCAAGTGCTACCTGAAATGGGAGCCACGTTCTTTCCGATATTTTTTCCATAACTGCAAGTATATCTTTTTGCGTTTGTTCTTCACAGCGATAGAGATTTAAAAGACAATTTGCATCAAAGATAAAGAGTGTTTTTTCATCTGCCCAAATGTTCTGTAATTCATCTTCATCCAAAGAATAAAAACCTGAAAATTTTTCTTTCATATCAGTCCATTACATAAAATTAATGTTAATAAATTTAATGACAAATATTGAGTGTATAAAATAATTATTTGTCTTCTGGCTCATCCCGTTTAGCAACACGAATACTCTCACTCGCCTCGATCAAGCGGATTGCCTCTTCCTCTGAATAACCGCTTAAATCGACAATTTTTTTATCTGCGTAAACTTCAATTCTGACATTACGTTTCTGACCAAACATTTTTAATATCCCTATAAATTTTTTCGCCATCTCGCTTTTAGCTATGGTTTCAAATAATACACTTACAACACTTGGCGTATTTTTTGAAAAACACATCACTTCACCAGCATCCACGCCAGCTTTTTTACATTCTAGCAAAAATTCATCTTTGAGGTCAGCAGGTACAGACATACGAATCGAACTGTATTTAGGGGTTACTTCGGAATTACTCATATGCATAAGTCCTTAGAATCAATAGCAGCGGTGAATCTCTGTCGCCATTGGCTTTTAGATACAAAAAAGCCACTTCGTTAAAAGTGGCTTAATGTGCTGATTTAACAGCTAAAATTTGGTGGCCCCTGCTGGACTTGAACCAGCGACCAATCGATTATGAGTCGACTGCTCTAACCAACTGAGCTAAGGGGCCAAAGTGGAGAGGATTATACGTGTAGTTTTAGCTTAGGTCTAGTGTTTCGAAACCGTATGCTGAAATTGTGTTCAACTCAATCCCTCCACTTATAATTCAATGCGATAGCATAAGCAATTGCTATCATTTGAAAGTCGTTTTCTGCAATTTTAATGAGCTCTACTCTTTTTTATTTAAATCAGTTTCTCACACCTTATCTATATTTAACTTTTACCAATATCAAATTAATAATAAAAACAACATCATAATGGCAACTAAACTTATTAAAAGTTCTTCATTCAAATAATTGATATAAAACAATATTTTTTACATTCAGACCTCACAATATAGTTTATAGATAATTCTCATATAGAACAAAAATGATGAAAAAAGTACATGCAGTTCAATATGGTTGCGGAAAAATGGGTAAATGTTTGATCCGTTACTTGTAAGAACATGGTGCTGACGTTGTGGCGACTTTTGAAATCAATAAAGCGGTTATTGGCAAAAATATAGGCGAAATCACAGGAGCGAGGCCAACAGAGGTTAAAGTACAAGCGCTACATAAAGCAGCGAAATGTTAAAGCTTGATGTTGGCATCATCGCCCACCTTTCGGTGGGCGATTACTGGCACCTAATCTTAGCGCGGTTTCACCATCTGCCATTCTAAGTGATGTTTTATCGACGGCCATTCTGATTCGATAATGCTATATACACAGCTATCACGTAGCTCACCTGTTTTAGTTTTCATATGGTTGCGCAAAATACCATCGAGCTTGGCCCCTAAACGTTCAATAGCTCGACGACTTTGGCTATTTAAAAAGTGCGTACGAAACTCCACTGCAACGCAATTTAATTCCTCAAAAGCATGCTTTAACAGCAAATATTTAGCCTCTGTATTTAATGCAGTGCGTTGTACTTCGACCCCATACCAAGTGGCTCCGATTTCAACCCGTCTTACCGCATGGTCCACACGGTTATAAGAAGTAATACCAACAGGCTTACCAGTGCGTTTATCAATCACCACAAAAGGTAAACATTCCTTTTTCTGGAAATTTTCCAGACGCTTTTCCACATCTTGAGAAAAATGCTCAGGCTCAGGAACTAAGGCATACCACAAATTATTTAACCCATCTCGTCGAATGATATCTGCCAGTTCGACATCATATTGGTGAGATAGAGGTTCAAGGCGAACGTATTCACCTTCTAAAGTAATAGCTTGGCAAATCTCTTTCATCATTGTTTCCCCTATATCGTTCTTTATGCTGTGTGTCTCTTTTTTTAATCTCTGTTTATGACATAAAAATAAAAAAACACCTATTTTTTATGACACTCAGCTATTTAACCGAAAACATATGATAAAAATCACAAAATTTTAACATCTTTACCAAATTGCAGCTTCATTACGCTACAGTTAACTCATCTGACCTGTTAATGAAATCCCGAATGGGAGTATAATAATGAGCAATTTTCCACACCTTTTTACCCCGCTTGATTTAGGCCATACCGTCCTAAAAAATCGCATTTTGATGGGCTCAATGCATACTGGGCTTGAAGAGCACCCACAAGGCAGCGAACGACTGGCACATTTCTATCGCTTACGCGCTGAAAATGGTGTCAGCCTTATCATTACCGGTGGCATCGCCCCCAATCCTGAAGGGGCGCTTACCGCACATGGCGCGGTACTAAATGATGAAAAACAGCTGTCATTTCATCAACAAATCACGGATGCCGTCCACCAAGCTGACGGTAAAATCGCCTTACAAATTTTGCATGCAGGGCGCTATGGGCTACACCCCAAATTAGTTGCCCCAAGCCCTATTCAAGCTGAAATTATTCCATTCGCCCCCAGAGAGCTCTCAACTGATGACGTTGAAAAAACGATTGATGACTTTGTGACAACAGCCAAACTCGCTCAACAAGCAGGCTATGATGGTGTCGAAATTATGGGCTCCGAAGGCTATTTAATTAACCAATTCATCACCAAACGTACCAACCATAGAACCGATAAATGGGGTGGAAGTTACACAAACCGAATTCGTTTTCCTATTGAAATCGTACGGCGAATACGGGAAGCTGTTGGCGCTAACTTTATTATTATTTATCGACTTTCCATGTTGGATTTAGTTGAAGAAGGTTCAATATGGGAAGAAATCGAATTACTCGCCAAACAAATTGAAAATGCAGGCGCCAGTATGATTAACACAGGTATTGGTTGGCACGAAGCTCGAATACCGACGATAGCAACGCAAGTTCCCCGTAGTGCATTTAGTTGGGTTACCCAGAAATTAATGGGAAAAGTGAATATTCCGCTGATAACTACTAACCGCATCAATGACCCTTTTGTTGCAGAACATATTATTGCCAATCATCAAGCCGATATGGTTTCAATGGCTCGGCCGTTTCTGGCTGATGAAGCGTTTGTTCGTAAAGCGGCAGAAAATAGAGCAGACGAAATCAACACCTGCATTGGCTGCAACCAAGCCTGTCTCGACCTCATTTTTAGTGGCAAACTGGCCAGTTGTTTAGTTAACCCACAAGCCGTTAGAGAAATGGATTACCCCAACGAAAAAGCCCCACAGAGTAAATCTGTTGCAGTTGTTGGCGCAGGGCCTGCTGGGTTGTCTTGTGCAATTTACGCGGCAAAACGGGGGCATCGCGTCACTTTGTTTGAAAAATCTAACCACATAGGTGGGCAATTTAACCTCGCAAAGCAAATACCCGGTAAAGAAGAGTTTCATGAAACTATCCGTTACTTCTGCCGACAACTAGAACTATTACATATTGATGTACGCCTTGAACACCAAGCCGATGTTGACTGTTTATCGGGATTTGATGAGGTCATTATTGCAACGGGCGTCACCCCACGGAAAATCCAGCTCGAAGGCATTGAACACCATAAAGTCATTTCTTATATCGATGTCATCACCAAACAGCGTTCTGTTGGTAAAAGCGCCGCTATTATTGGTGCTGGAGGGATTGGCTTTGATGTTGCTGAATTGCTAACCCAGGAAGGGAAAAGTAGCAGTTTAGATACTTCACTATTTAATAAAGAGTGGAATATTGATACCTCAATTCATTCTAAAGGTGGCGTATTTCCCCCACAAAAAGTCCCTATGGCATCAGCCCGTCAATTGTACTTATTACAGCGTAAAAATAGTAAAGTTGGGGCAGGCCTTGGTAAAACGACGGGTTGGGTTCACCGTTTATCACTGATGAAACGTGGTGTTCATATGCTAAATGGTGTTGAATACATGCGAGTTGATGACGAAGGGCTCCATATTCGCTATCAAGATAAAACGCAGTGCCTTCCCGTTGACAATGTGATTTTATGTGCAGGACAAGAGCCTTACCGTCCATTAAAAATACAATTAGCAGAACGTGGCATTAATGCCCATGTTATTGGCGGTGCTGATGTAGCAGCCGAGCTTGACGCTCGCCGCGCAATTGAACAAGGAATGAAAATCGCGTATCAGCTTTGATTGCTCGTTCTGTTGGTGAGGTTTGTCACTGACAATTAACCGTATTTTCAAAAATAAAGGCAGAGATTGTTTTCACGATCCCTGCCTTTTTATTTAGTTCACTTGCTCATTAATCACGGTGAGATAACCGCGCTTCCGCGTTCGCCAGTTTCTCATCTTCCGCTAAACACACCGCCGCAGTAAATAACACGTCAGTTGAAGAATTAAGCGCCGTTTCTGCTGAATCCTGTAACACGCCAATCATCACACCAACTGCGACCACTTGCATCGCAATCTCATTTGAAATACCAAACATGTTACAAGCTAATGGGATCAGCAATAGTGAGCCCCCCGCAACCCCAGAGGCGCCACATGCACAAACTGCTGCCACAACACTTAATAATAATGCCGTTGGGATATCAACAGGGATCCCTAACGTATGTACCGCAGCTAACGTCAGAACAGTAATCGTTACCGCTGCACCTGCCATATTGATTGTTGCACCTAATGGGATAGAAACAGAGTAGGTATCTTCATGCAGATTCATACGACGACACATCCCCATATTCACAGGAATATTCGCTGCAGAACTACGTGTAAAGAATGCCGTTACCCCACTTTCACGTAAACAAGCGAAAACTAATGGATATGGGTTGCGTTTCATTTTCCAATACACAATTAGTGGATTAACAATGAAAGCAACAATTAACATACAGCCAATTAATACTGCGAGAACATGTATATAGCCTTTTAAGGTTGCAAAGCCTGTCGTTGCGATAGTTGAAGCAACTAAGCCAAAAATCCCTAAAGGCGCTAAGCGGATCACAACACGTACCAGTTGTGTTACTGCATTAGAAAAGTCATGAACTAAATTTTTTGTGGTTTCATTTGCATGGCGCAGCGCAATACCCAGCCCGATCGCCCACGCTAATATACCAATATAATTACCCTTAATCAGTGCGTCGACAGGATTCGCAAATATATTGATTAGCAAACCTTTTAACACTTCGGCAATATTACCCGGTGGATTTAACTGTGTATCCCCCACGGCTAAAACTAAACTTGACGGGAACAGGAAAGAACCAATAACGGCAACAACCGCGGCAAAAAATGTTCCCAAAATATACAACACCAGGATCGGTTTGATATTGGTTTTTTGCCCTTGACGATGGTTAGCAATGGATGACATCACTAACACCCATACCAATACCGGAGCAACCGCCTTTAACGCACTAACGAATAAATCCCCTAACAACCCGACATTTTTTGCAGCAGATGGCCATAACCATGCAAGCAAAATACCCGCGACCAAGCCAACCAGTATCTGTTTGACTAGACTACCTTGGCTAATAACTCGCCATAACCCTGTTTTATTTGTATCCATAATAGACCTATATTATTTATCTTTATTAGGAATTAAATGTGTTTGCACAGCAAGTATAAGGAATAATAGTCGCCTGAAAAGGCAATTATTCAAAATATACACAATGATTGACTTTGTTTAACAAACATTTTACATAACTGTGATCTCAATAGAGTTTTGTTTCTTATAGTAGAATGAGAGGAGTAAAATGGTTGAGTATTTTCATAGGGTTAAAAAAAATCCCCTACTTTTACAGTAGAGGATTTAAAAATAAAAAAGTTAAATTAACTTTTTGCTTCGTTACGTTTATTAACAATGGCATTAATGATTAACGTTACGACTAAGATTGAGGCAATTACCCCCAACGAAATCGGCGTTGGAATATGGAAAATATCAATCAATAGCATTTTTATACCGATAAAGCTTAAAATTACTGCTAAGCCGTATTTTAGCATTGAGAACTTTTCAGCAACTCCAGACAACAAGAAATACATCGCACGTAGGCCTAAAATGGCAAATAAGTTCGATGTTAAAACAATGAATGGGTCAGTCGTTACCGCAAAAATAGCAGGTATGCTGTCCACCGCAAATATCACGTCACTAATTTCAACTAAAATCAGCACTAAAATAAGTGGGGTCGCAAATAGGACACCATTGCGTTTAATAAAGAATTTTTCACCATGTAATTCATCCGTCATACGTAAATGAGAACGAACCCATTTTACTAACGGTTTATCCGTGATTGGCGAGTCATCTTCTTTAGCAAAAGCCATTTTCAAACCAGTAAATAGCAAAAACAAGCCAAATACATATAAAATCCAGCTAAATTGTGTGACTAACCAACTACCTGCAAAAATCATAATCGTACGAAGTACGATAGCGCCTAATACTCCATAAACCAGCACACGACGCTGTAAATTTGCAGGGATTGCAAAATAACTAAAGAGCATTAACCAAACGAATACGTTATCAACAGCTAATGCTTTTTCTAATAAATAACCCGTTAAGAACGCCATTGTTTGGCTATCGGCAAACTCACGTCCCACGTTTTCATTAAGATACCACCAAAAGCCCGCCGCAAAGAGAAGCGAAAGCGTTACCCACACGATACTCCAAGCTGCAGCTTGTTTCATCGACATTGCTTGGCCTTTGTGTTTCCCTTGCCAGAACAAATCAATGAGTAACATAAGTAAAATAATAACGGCAAAACTACCCCATAAAATTGGGTTACCAACTGAGTGCATTTTCCTTTCCCTTAAAAACAAAAAACGGCTGATATCCAGAAGACATCAGCCGCTTAAAATTCATTAACCACAAGTTATGTCTTTTGGTTGTAAATTATGAGCAAACCTCGCCTTCTGGCAAGGTCTCACTTACAACACAAATAACCCGAAAACAGGGAACTGTGGTGCTCGGCTACCGGGTGTAATGAGTACACCGTAATGACGATAAACCGACAAGAAGAAGTTACTCCCCTTTGCTATGGCGATAAGATACGGTAAATAGTCTTAAAATGCAATAATTAGCCATTATTGTTTTATCGTTATTTTTTTACATTAAAAGATAAATTAACCAGTATATTTCGCATACTCTAAGCAAAAAACAGGCTAAAAGCCGTTTTTAAGCACTTTACATCATTACATGGCACACTGTAATTTGTAAAAATCGGCCGAAACTTAAATGAATTCTAAAAATAAGCTTAAAATTTGCTGTTTAGTTATTTTCTGTTTTGTTAAAGTGAGCGTGCTTTACACTAACAGCCTGAGGAAACACTACTTTCACTTTGGCATTCACTTAATCCATTTCTCCCTGCCCAACAACAAGTTTGTTGCTGTTATTGCCGTTTAGGAAACATTAATGGAATTAGTTAAAGAACTTTTTTTCGCCCTTTGGCACCAAGATTATGTCACCCTATCTAACCCTGCGTTAGTATGGTCGATTTATTTCATGCTGTTCGCTATCTTGTTTCTTGAAAACGGGGTATTACCTGCAGCGTTTTTACCTGGCGATAGCTTGTTGATTTTAGTTGGTGTACTCATCGCTAAAGGCACATTAAGTTATCCACTCACCATCGTAATTTTAACCGCTGGCGCCAGTTTAGGTTGCTGGGTAGGTTATATACAAGGGCGATGGCTAGGGAACACACGTATTGTTAAAGGCTGGCTAGCACACTTACCCGAACACTACCACCAACGCGCTCATGGCTTATTCCATCGTCATGGCCTCGCTGCCTTATTAATTGGCCGTTTTTTAGCTTTTGTTAGAACACTACTTCCAACAATTGCAGGCCTCGCAGGTTTACAGAATGGCCGTTTCCAAGTATTTAATTGGTTAAGTGGTCTGTTGTGGGTGTTAATTTTAACGGCTATCGGTTATGGCTTTGGTAAAAGCCCAATCTTCCTACAATATGAGCATCACATTATGAATGTATTGATGCTAATTCCTGTAGGCTTATTAATCCTTGGGTTAATCGGTAGTATTGCTGTTGTCGTAAAGAAAAAACTGTCTAGCAAAAAAGCAAATTAATCCGCCTATGCGAGAACTTCGAGTTCTCGCATTTTTATTTTTACCTAATTTTACGTCTTAATATTTCTATCCCTTACAACTAAGTTAACCTACTAATATTAAAAATATTTTCCTAAATACTATTTTTTACATTTTTTCTGATCCCATAATTTATTATCGAATAACTCATTGCACTTAATGCAAAAACAGTTATTGTTAATACAGTGAAGTTTCTTTTCTATTGATAGGAGGTTCTATATGTCATTAAATCATTCATCAGAAGACCTACGTGCGGAACTAAAAGCGTTAGCAGATTCTCTTGAAGCCGTATTGAATGATACAGGCGAGAAGTCGAAAGAAGAGATTGAAAGCTTAAAATCCAAAGCGAAAGATGTACTTTACTCATCTCGTGCTAAGCTCGGCCAAACCACCGAAAGGATCACTGAACAAACTAAAGAAATTGCGGGTCGCGCAGACAACTATGTCAAAGAAAATCCATGGACTGGTATCGGTATTGGTGCTGCCGTTGGTGTAGTTCTTGGCGTACTTCTCGCGAAACGTTAATTGCTTATGGAACAAAATCAACAACGTCAGGGCCCCGGTAAAGGGGTCCTTGAAATACTGCAACGCATCGCCAGTATTACCGTTAATATTGTTGAAACTCGCCTTCAGCTCATTGCCGTTGAGCTCGAAGAAGAGAAAGTTAATTTTATCCAGTTGCTATTATTAGTTGGGCTAGCGCTTCTTTTTACTGCTTTTGGCCTGATGTGTCTAATTGGGCTCATTTTTTGGTCTGTAGACCCTGTTTACCGTTATCAAGCACTGGCTATCACTACAGGGAGTTTGGTTCTACTCGCCATTATCTTTGCTAGTTGGGCGCTCAAAAAAGCGAAACAGTCCACTTTATTGAGCTCCACACGGGAGCAACTAAGCCAAGATGCAAATGCATTAGCAGGTAAGGATAATGACCAGAAATAAACGCCAATTACTTGCCGAAAAAAAACAACGGTTACTCAACAGAATTGAGCAGCAACGGAATGACCTTGCTGCCAGTTCTGAGGATTGGCTACATGTGACAGCCCCTTATGACCGTACATGGAAAGCCTTCGTTACCTTCCGTCCTTTGTTTATTGCAGCAACAGGCCTGCTTTCGATTTATTCACTAAAAAAACCACAACGTATACTTCAATTAGGGAAAAAAGCCTTCACAATGTGGGGCATAGTAAGAACAATTCAAAGTACAATTAATGCAGGAAAGAAATAATTCAACTTAAAATCAATAGGTTAGTCTAACCACTACACTTCAACTCATTTCCCCCTCACCACAGTTCAAATTTTTTGACCATCTTTGTGAATAAGCTTTGCTTTTTATTGAATAAGCAAATGACTATTATAAGCCCATCGAATGTTTTCTTACCTATTTGTGCTGAAAACAACACTACAAAGCGACATATATCGCAACTAATTTATATTTAATGACTTATTAGTCTGGAGAATCTCAATGAAAAATTTAGAAAGTGGTGCGGTATTATTAGCTCGCATTATGATGCCAATTCTGTTCATTGTCGCTGGGTATGGAAAACTGGGAGATGCATACGCAGGAACACAACAATACATGCAAGCAATGGGCGTTCCAGGCTTTTTATTACCTTTAACCATTTTATTAGAACTTGGCGGTGGCTTAGCGGTTTTATTCGGTTTCTTAACTCGGACTGTCGCTTTATTTACCGCAGGCTTTACGGTATTAACCGCACTCCTGTTCCATATCGACTTTAGCGTTGCGCCAAATAGCTTAATGTTTATGAAAAACTTTACTATTGCCGGCGGTTTCTTACTGTTAGCTGTGACCGGCCCAGGAAAATTTAGTATTGACCATTTATTAAATAAAAAATGGTAATTCCGATTTCATTATCACCCTTATTAATTTAGCTTCATTTTTTGTCCAACTTATACCTCCTTCGGGAGGTATTTTTTTATTCAAAATAATTGTTTTGAAGTTAATAGAAACTAAATCATCGTTATCAGTAAATGAAAATTAAGCTGGGCAGCTTTATTTATTCTTGTTGAATCACCACTAATATCACGCGACTCGTAAGCTCTAAACAGTTTGAGTTGTCGGTAGGCAGCAAATTGATATTGATGGGTTTATTTTTCAACCTCAAGTTAACTTCTAAATAATTCGTACTGTAGCAAGGCTGCAAGCTCACTAATCCCTAGGAGCATACATAAGTATGTGACTAGGGTTAGTGAGTGAAGCTAACACAGCTACAGTGCGAAGTATGACGAAGTTATAATCGGAAAAGTTTGGGGATTTCTCGGAGACACCACGACTTAGCCTCCCCCATACTATCTCGCCGCCACGCCATAATAATATTCGTCTCATGGCTATACTCTGCGCCAACTACTTTTAAACGCCCTTCACGAATATCTTGTTCAACCATTGGATACGGCATTGTTGCAACACCAAGACCAGCCAATAAAGCATTGTGTTTATCTTCAATTGTCGACACCGTTAATCGTTGTTGTTTATCCAACAACTGCACCGTTATCACAGGTCTCTCACGTGCGGTATCAGCTACTGCAATTCCACGGTACTTCACTCGAGTCGCATCAGATAATGGTTCAGGTTCTTGATGAATGGGGTGATCCGGGCTCGCAACATAAATATGATTAATGGTGTATAACGATTTAGAGTTAATTTCTGAAGATGATCGAAAATGCATATCAGGGGCAATGACAATATCCGCTTTACCGCTTTCAAGGCGTTCCCATGCTCCCGCCAATACTTCAGTAATCAAAGATAACTGTGTTTCTGATTTTTCCGCCAGTCGTTCCACCAGTGGAAAAAGTGAATGAGCAGGAACTAAAGCTTCACACACGATGGTTAAATGCGTTTCCCATCCTTTTGCAAGGGCTTCCGCGTCAGATGTTAGCTTATCAGCGGCTTCAAGTAGGATCCTTCCTCTATCAAGTAACATCCTACCGACATTCGTAAATTTAGTTCTATGCCCTGAACGGTCAAATAAAATGACATCGAGCTCTTCTTCTAATTTTTGCATGGTATAGCTTAGTGCAGACGGGACCCGCCCCAACTCTTCAGCAGCTGCAGCAAAACTACCACGGCGGTCGATTGCATCCATAACCCTTAATGATTCAAGCGTTAATGCTCTCTCTTTACTCATGAAGTTTCTCTTTCAGGAAATTTGAACAAGGGAAACAGATTAACTGGCTAACAATTCAACGTCCAGCTATTTATTATAACAATAGATTATTAACTTATTTATTTTCGATGGGGGTTAACCATTATGATGACACTGAGACCCGCTAACCATTGCGGAAAAGCTGATTATGGTTGGCTGCAAGCGCGTTATTCCTTTTCATTTGGCCATTATTTTGACCCAGATTTTATGGGCTTTAAAACACTCAGAGTGCTGAATCAAGAGGTTATTGCGCCACAAAATGCGCTACAGCCAAGAACCTACCCTCATGTTGATATTTTAAATATCATCCTAAAAGGGCACGCAGAATATCGAGACAGTTTAGGTAATACCATCCAAGCGGATGAAGGTGAATGTGTGCGTTTCTCACCACGCCCAGATCTTAGCTACAGCGAACAAAATGTGTGCCCCAAAACACCACTAACGCGTTTACAGCTCTGGTTAAATGCTTGCCCACAGCAAGAATCTTTACCCTTGCAAAAAATAGCCATTAGTGAAAATGAGAGTAAGCTTATCGCCTCTCCTGATGGGGAAGATCAAAGCATTCAATTACGTCAACAAATTTGGATCACTCAAATTCACTTGGCAGCCGATGAATCAACAGCGATCACGCTAAAAGGAAAAAATTCATTCCTTCAGTCTATACATGGTGGAGCAACATTACGAACACCAAAAGGCGAACAACTCGGGATGAATTGCAATGATGGGGCATTTATCCAAGATGATAATCAAATCATCATTAGTGCAGATAAACCGTTTAGAGGCCTGTTAATCGACCTTGGGGAACAAAACTAGCCACTTTCCTGCTATAACAGCATGAATTTTGCGAACGGATTCGCAAATTTAATGATTTACATATCCTACATATTGACACGCTTGTGTTAGAGTCCTGCCATTAGCGAGCAAAAAACACGTAATTTTCTTGCTCAAATGCTTTTTCGTTTTGATTTTAAAGGTGTTTCCGTGGCTCTATTCATTCAACAGCGACATAATCAAATTTTTGCTCAAATTCTGAATGAGGTTGTTCCTCAAAACGAATTAGCAAAAAACTTTTCCGTTTCTACTCGAACTATTCGTTCTGATATCAATGAAATCAATGAATTGATACAGCCATATAGTGCACATATTGTGTATGAACGAGGTCGTGGTTATCGGTTGAACATTGAAGATGAAGCCCTATTTGCAACCTTTACTCAGCAAAATGATGAAGACAATCATATCCCCCGAACGAGCAAAGAGCGCATTGATGCACTGCTATTAAAGCTTTTAATGCTATCACTCCCCGTAAAGCTTGATGATATAGCTGAAGAATGGTTTATCAGCCGAGGCACTTTACAACAAGATATGGGCGCGGTGAGAGAACAGCTGCAAAAATACCAAATTGCATTAGAAAGTATTCCTCACCAAGGTATTCGTTTAAATGGTAGCGAGTGGGCAGTTCGAGCTTGTATGACTGAAACTTTATGGCGTCGTTATTGCGCACAGATAGCGCCTGATTTAACCACTTTCCGCCCCGATTGTTTGGATAATTTAGACCTGTCATATATCGATAAGGTGTTACATAACAGTTTGAATCGTTTTGATATTCGGATTAGCAATGAAGGCCATTTATACCTAGTTTTTAATTGTGCGGTCACTATTTTGCGTATCACTCGCGGTCATGAGCTCACCACCGCGGTAAAAAATGATGACAGTGAAGAAGTGATCCGTAAAGCGTGCGATGAAATCTCCAAAGGTTTGATCTACTTTCTTGGCAATGACCTTTCTGGGGCAGAACTGAGCTATTTGCATGACCAAATTGTTGCCCAACGTATTAGTAACCAAGACTCTAGCACGCAAAAAAGTGGTACTCATAATGAGCTATGTGAATATATTTTAAATTATATTAATGAATTATATAATTATGACTTACGAAATGATGAAAAGCTCAAAAAAGATCTCAATACGCATCTTGCGGCCTTAATCACTCGCCTGCAGTATCATATTTCTACACCAAATCCGCTATTATCTGATATTAAACAATACTATCCGTTTGCCTATGACGTCACACTCAGTGCATTAACCAGCGCAAGTAAACAATTACTCCCCCACCCAATCAGTGAAGATGAACTGGGTTATCTTGCAGTTCATATCGGTGTTAGCCTCGAACGTAACTATGGCGCAGGGTCAATTCGCCAAACAGAAGTACTGGTAGTCACCGATGCAGGAAACTCCACGTTTCGCGTGGTTGAATCTAAAATCATGCGTGAGTTTCCACAACTCAAATTTAGTCGAGGGTTAACATTACAAGAGTATGAATCCTTGGATGAAGTCACTGAAGATTTTGTGATAACCACAGTACGAATTTCAGAGAAAAACAAGCCTGTTATTAAAATCGCGCCTTTCCCAACGCCCTATCAGCTAGAGCAAGTTGGCCGCCTAGCTATGGTTGATCAAACTCGCCCTTATATTATTGAGCGTTTTTTTGATGAACGGTTCTTCATGGTAATTAATGAAAAAATTAGCCAAGAAGAGCTCTTTCAAATGGTTTGCCATAAATTACAGCAAGAAGGCTATGTAACCCCCGATTTTTATCCATCACTACAAGAACGTGAATCAATTGTTTCCACATTGCTCGGGGAAGGCATCGCATTACCCCACTCTTTAGGCTTACTTGCCAATAAAACGGTGGTTGCAACCGTTGTGGCCCCAAAAGGCATTGAATGGAATAAAGAAACCAAAGAGAACGCTTATGTCATTTTCTTGTTGGCTATTAGTAAAACAGACTATGAAGAAGCGATGGCTATTTATGATTTATTCGTTACCTTTGTAAAGGAAAAAACGACTCGTCGCTTAGTAAGTGTCAAAAATTTCAATGAATTCCAAGTGATAGCTAAAGATAGCTTAGCACGTATCCTCTAATCTGATAGCAACTTCCACTTCGTAGTGGAAAAGTGGAAGTTGCTGACTTTTACGTGATCCTAACCACAACTCTCGCAAATATTTTCCTATCCTAAACGGCCTGTTTTACGCACAGAGTAACTAAGTGGAAGCTATTACAATCAACACAACATAATTTCCATTTATTGTTTCCACTTTTCTTTCCAGTTCCTTTTTTCAATTCCATTTTTTATGTAAAAAAATAATCAATTGATAAACAACATATTTTATTCGAAGTATTGTTATTTTTATCCTTTTTAGATAATTGATTGATGTCAATTTTTCCACTTAACTTCCACATAGAACAAAAAACATACCAATCCAACTAATATTTATTTCCAAATAATTTCCACTTTGAAGTGGAAATTCACTGCCTGCAAAAAATACCAATAAACGTCTAATGTATAAGGCATGAAGGAACAGAGTAGTCTAACTTGCAATATTACTTTGGATTTTAAATAGTTATGAGTGAATCAGTTGTCGTTTTTAAAATGTTAGAACATAACCTTGATATTGATGAGGTGACACAAAAACTGCTAGCAGTGATTACTGACTGGCTCAAGCAGGAGGATTGCTACACCACGGATGTACAACAACAGATGTTGGAATCTCATTTACGTGCCATGGTCGGTAGAGCAAAAACGGGTGAAGCCTTACCAGAAGTTGATATCAGCCTATTTGATGAAATCTCTGAACATTCGATTACGCTCGCGCAACGGGTTGTTGACACACTTCCCGGTTTAGCACCTGAAGAAACCTATTTACTCTCTGTTCACTTTGAAGTTGCACGTTCAAATGATTAATTACTAATTTGGTAGGATTTGGAGAATATTTTATGAAACAGATAGTTGTTGTTATCGGTGACCGTTTAGGTAAAGGCCAAAAAGTAGCGGCGGGTGTTGAAGCTGCTGGCGGTAAAGCGATTGTTGTTCCAGGTGTCGCCGCTGACATGAAACTTGGCGATGTGATGAACGCAGAACAAGCCGATTTAGGTATCTCATTTTGTGGAAGTGGTGGCGCTGGTGCAATCACAGCTCAAACTAAGTATGGCTATAAAGCTCGCTATGGGATGCGCTCCATTGAAGAGGGAGAAACCGCAATTGCAGACGGTTGCAATGTATTAGGTTTCGGTTTTATGGACAAGGAAGAGTTAGGCGAGCGCTTAGTAAAAGCATTCAATAAAAAATACGGCAACGCTTAATGAAAAAATCTATCGAAACGGTTGTACGGGTTACAGGGCAAGGCGACACTAAGCAAAAAGCGATAGCTGACGCCTTAAATTCAATTCAAAAAACCGTACTGAAAAACAGCACAGACATCATCCTACGAATTGAACCAAAGGATGTTGAAGTGATTAGTGCTCACTCTCATTCGCGGACAGAAAAATTTCTTTTTCTCTTTTTGCCACGCAAACGTGAACATTTTCGTGTTGTACTCGACGTTTCGCTGGATGTCACTTTACTTTCTGTCAACGAAATACCATTTACAGAACAATAATAGCAATCAGGTCTGGAGTTAATTCCATGAGTGAAACTGCATCTTTTCTAGAAATATTGGGCATGTCCCTGATCATCGGTGGGCTCTGCGGCTTTGGCTTAGGCGCAGGGGCTGCGCGTATGTTCCACGCACCAACCGTACAAGGTATGGGGGCATTCCGTACATTGGGTGAGCTGAACGCGTGTGAAGGCGACCCAGCATCTCACTTTTCTTTTGGCTTAGGATTTTTCTTTAATGCATGGGCATCATCAGTTGCTGCAGGGGCATTTACACAAGACGTTGACCACCGCATCATCCCAAACTGGGGTGCGGCAGCGCTGTTAACCAAAAACCGTAGTGTCGCTGACACACTGCATAACCCGAAAAAAATGGCGATTGCTTGTGCCATCATCGGGGCATTAGTTGTCGCCTTCTTAAACACAACCGCTTCCGCAGTTCCGGCTGCACTGCAAACGACAGCCATTAATGTACTAGTGCCTGCCGCAAACTTGTTAGTTAACACAGTGATGCCAGTCATCTTCTGGTTAGCTGCTATGGATGCTGGTCGTCGTTCAGGTTTCTGGGCAACATTATTTGGTGGTTGTGCTCAGTTAATCATGGGGAATGCTATCCCGGGTTTAGTTTTAGGTATCTTGATTGGTAAAGGCGTTGATGACAACGGCTGGAACCGTATCACTCGCACAATGATGATAACCGTGGTTCTCTTGTTCGTTCTCAGCGGCTTCTTCCGTGAGTTCGACCTGAAGATGATCACCTCTTTCAACCTAGATAAACCATTGTGGCTTGAATACGTCCACGGTCTGCTGAGCGGGAAATAATCATGACAACTGAAATTAACAAACAAGATTTTTGGTACGCAGAATGGTCCTTCCCGATTTTTGTTGGATTGCTATCTGCTGGGATCTTCGCCGGTACCCACATGTATGTCGTCTACGGCTTTGGTGCATTTAACGAAGTAGCGTTCGTCGCCATGTTACGTGCAGGCTTAGATACAGGGGTTTACGGTGCAGTCGCCGCATTCGGTGCAAGTTTCTTATTTGCTCGAATCATCGAAGGGTCACTGGTTGGTATTTTAGATATTGGTGGGGCGCTGCAAACTGGTATTGGGCTGGGTGTTCCTGCTCTATTCCTCGCTGCGGGTTGGGATATTCTAGTCACTAACTTCTGGCTTTCATTAGTGACAGGTTTATTCCTTGGGGTATTAATCGGTTTACTGATTGTCTTTGCACGTAAATTCACCATTGCCCAAGCCAACTCAACCTTTGGTGCAGACGTCATGATGGGTGCGGGTAATACTTCAGGTCGATTCTTAGGCCCATTGATTATCTTAGCCGCCATGGCAGCTTCTATTCCAATCGGAATTGGTTCATTAATCGGCGCATTGATTTTCTATGTATGGCAAAAACCGGTTGCCGGTGGCGCCATTTTAGGTGCGATGTTATTTGGTTATTTCTTCCCTATCGTCGCCTAACTAGTATCCTCCCGGAGCATCTGCTCCGGGTTACTGAATAACATCATTAAAAACAGGCTCGAAATAGTTCAAAGAGTAGCGTAAGAGTAACCAACAACGCTGCGGTTGGCATTATTT
>NZ_JAMPQO010000012.1:0-93568 GCF_028482485.1 Providencia sp. PROV116
TTTGAAGTATGACGAGCATCGAGTATGAGTATAAAGAGGGCAACTATGTACACTCTAATCATCAAACAAGGTAAGCGTATCGATGGCTCGATTATCGATATTCTTATCAAAGATGGAAAAATCGAAGCAGCAGGCCCTGAGTTAGCCTGTAACCAGCAAGCTGACAAAATTATTGATCTCCAAGGTAAAACTTATGTCAGCGCCGGATGGATTGATTCTCACGCACACTGTTTTGTTGAGTCACCTATTTACTTCGATGACCCTGATTTAGCAGGAGCCGCTGGCGGAGTTACCTCACTGGTTGATGCAGGCAGTGTCGGTGCTGATGATATTGATAAATTTTATCAACTGACACAAAAATCGAAAACCAATGTCTTTTCTCTGTTAAATATTTCACGCATTGGCATCATTGCACAAAATGAATTGTCCGATATGAACAACATCAATGATGCCTGCTTTCAAGACGCTATCGAGCGCCACTCAGGCTTTGTTGTTGGTATGAAAGCGCGTATGAGTAAAAGTGTGGTTGGTGAAAATGGTATTGCACCACTGATTAAAGCTAAAGAAATGCAGAAAAAACACCATCTTCCACTCATGGTGCATATCGGCAACAACCCACCGGATATCGATGAAGTCGCTGATTTACTGACACGTGGCGATATCATCACTCACTGCTTTAATGGCAAACCCAATAAGATTTTAGGCGAAGATGGCTACCTAAAACCATCAATTGCTCGCGCACTCGCACGGGGTGTCATATTAGATGTTGGCCATGGCGGTGAGAGTTTTAGCTTTAAAGTTGCCGAACAAGCCATGCGCATCGGCACTTACCCTGACATTATCAGTTCCGATATTTACCACCGCAACCGCGTTAATGGCCCTGTTTATAGCCTCGCTTTTGTGATGACCAAATTCCTGTGTATGGGCTTTAGTGCGGAACAAGTGCTTCGCTGCGTTACCGAAAAAGCCGCCAATTTCTTATCATTACCCGCGAAAGGCTATTTAAGGCCGGGCTTTGACGCCGACATAACCCTTTTTGACCTTAAAGAAGAGCAAACCGAGCTCACGGATGCAGAAGGCGAACACCGTATAGGCACTCACCGCTTCGTACCATTGGCTGCTATCGTCGGTGGAAAACACATTATTCATGCACAAGGTGAATCAGAACATGCAATCGATTTATGATAAATATCAGTTAAAACACGTTATTAATGCCTCTGGCCGCATGACAATTCTGGGTGTTTCAACGCCAACTCCGGAAGTTGTTGAACGTGTTGCTTACGGATTAAATAATTATTTTGAAATTAAAGACTTAGTTAATAAAACTGGCGAATACATTGCTAATCTATTAGATGTTGAAGCCGCAGTTGTTGTTTCCTGCGCATCTGCCGGTATCGCACAAGCTGTTGCAGCGGTGATTGTACAAGATGATGATGATTTACTGCTTAATTTGCATTCATCCGACAAAGTTGTGCCTCGTGAAATTATTTTACCTAAAGGCCATAACGTTAATTTCGGTGCTCCTGTCGATACAATGGTGAGCTTAGGTGGTGGTAAAGTGGTCGAAGCGGGCTTTGCTAACGAGTGCAACGCCGCCCAGTTAGCTGCAAAAATCACCCCCAATACCGCCGCTATTCTGTATATCAAATCCCATCATACCGTACAAAAAAGCATGTTAACCGTGGAACAAGCCGCCAAAGTGGCTCATGACCACCAGCTACCACTGATCGTTGATGCTGCCGCTGAAGAAGAGCTCACAGCTTACTACCAAGCAGGCGGCGATATTGTGATTTACAGTGGCGCAAAAGCGATTGAAGGCCCAACAAGTGGCCTAGTTATTGGTAAAAAACAATATGTTGAGTGGGTAAAACGCCAAAGCCAAGGTATTGGCCGTGCGATGAAAGTGGGTAAAGAAGGTATTTTAGGCCTCACTCTTGCTATCGAACAGTACCTGACAGCGACAAAAGAAACTGGCCCAGAAATGGTCAATCGAATGAGTAAATTCATCAGCGATTTGAATGCAATTAAAGGTATCTCTGCTCAAGTGGTCTGGGATGGCGCTGGACGTGATATTGCTCGTACTGAAATTAGCTTTGATGAAAAAACAATAGGCAAAACTACCTACCAAATCATGGCTGAGTTAAAACAAGGTGATACCGCGATTTACTTCCGTGAGTACAAAGCCAACGAAGGAAAAGTGGAAGCTGACATTCGTAGTGTTAGTACTGAACAACTTGATGTTATTTCTCAGAATATTCGTTTGTTAGTAGAAGGAATTTAAAATGAAATTGTCACCGAATTTTTATCGTGACCGCGTGTGTTTAAACGTCTTGGCAGGCAGCCATCAAAATGCAAAAGATATCTATGCTGCAGCAGAAACCTTTGTTGTTGTTGGTGTTTTATCTAAAAATTACCCTGACTTAGAAAGCGCGATTGCAGATATGCGTATTTATGCCCAAAAAACCGATAATGCATTATCAGTTGGCCTGGGTGCTGGCGACCCAAATCAATCAACCATGGTATCGTTGATTTCAAAAGAAGTGCAACCGCAGCACGTTAACCAAGTATTCACTGGTGCCCCAATTAGCCGTGCACTATTAGGCCAAAACGAAACCTTCGTGAATGCGCTCATATCACCGACAGGCACGGTGGGTATGGTAAAAATTTCCACAGGCCCATTAAGTTCTCAAGCGCCAGATGGCATTGTTCCGATTGAAACTGCCATTATGATGCTTAAAGACATGGGTGCTGACTCTGTTAAATTCTTTAATATGAAAGGGTTAACATATATTGAAGAATATAAAGCCATTGCCAAAGCTTGCGCTGACTTTGATTTTTCTTTAGAGCCTACAGGCGGCATTGATTTAGATAACTTTGCTGAAATTTTGCAAATTGCTCTTGATGCAGGCGTGAAAAAAATCATTCCTCATATCTATAGCTCAATTATTGATAAAGATACTGGCAATACGCGCCCTGAAGATGTACGTCAGTTATTGCAGATGGTTAAGCAAGCGGTTAACTGATGGGGTAGTAAGTAGTATGTAAGAAAATAAATATAAGCGAGAAATAAGTATAAATAAGCAGTACAAAATCTGTCATCACGACAAAACAACAAGTTGCCCCGCTTATTATCATATGTAGCGGGGTTTTTTATTGTGCATCAATGGCCTATCATTCTTGCATTTGGAATAATATGAAACCAATAATTATCGGGTACTGGGCTATCCCAAACGCCAAAATACATAGCAACCCCAATAGTGATAAATAAAATTGCCAAGGTTAAAATAGCCATCATCCTACCCGATAACCGAAATTGATGTTTTTTTGCTGGCAATTGCAATGAAAAATCCAGTGTTGATGCAACAGGGCAAGATTCCACGCAAGTCATACACCCCGTACATTCGAGCGTTCTTACCTGAATTAATTTATCAACAGGGATGCGGGATGGGCAGTTTTTCGCACATTTTCCACAATCAATGCAACTTTCCACATTTCGCCGAATTTTAAATGGTGAAAATAACGAAAACAGCCCTAGCAATGCACCATAAGGACACAAATAACGGCACCAAGCATTACGAATAAACAAGCTTGCCACCACTAAAACCGCAACACTGACCAGCGCAAACAAGCTAATATAGCGAAAGAAATCCAACATTTTGACGTCAATGATGATCCCATAAGGTGACATCATAAAGTATTGGATCATCTGCGCAGACATGGAAAATGCAATATAGAGAAAGAAGCTTAATAGTAAATATTTTAAACCTCGTAGGGGGATATCTAGCCATTTAGGTAAACTGATTTGTTTTTGATAACCAAACAGTTTTTGGCCTATTTTTCCCGTATATTCCGATATAGTGCCTATCGGGCACATCCATGAACAAAATGCTTTTTTGAGCAGTAAGCTAATCAAAATAAAAGAAACAAGCAGAAACATTGAAGCCGCATGAATTGGCGGGAAACTCCCCGTCTCCAACGTATATTTTAAATTCATTAACCCCGCAATCGGCAGCCAACCTTCAATTCCACCAGGGCGAGGAAGGTGAACTGTCGCTCCTCCGGTTTCGTAGTAACGCACCCAAAAATAGAAGGTGATGCCAATATAAATATTGATCGCCAATAGCGTAAACTGTACAAATTTACGCCATGTTGATGCATTACGCCAATCATTCCAAGGGAGCTTACCCCCTGTAGTACCAGGGCGACGTTGGTACCTTACACGTGGTTTTTCTTTCATGTCCGCACATCTCTTTAACATGCATTATAAATACCACTATTGTATTTACATATTCACAGGGCGCATTGATTTGCATCAGAGGGTTGTGATGTTGATGAGTTGATGAGTTGATGAGTTGATATATCAAATGGTGAAGACAAGCCAGAAAAGAAAGAAGAGAAGTATTTTTATATTAAATCAAAAGATTATGATTTTTTCTAAATAGTTCGTGTTATACCGAGGCGGCAAAATGAAGACAGCGCGGGGAGCATACAAAAGTATGTGACCCGTGTGGCCGAATGCAGCCAACACAGGTACAGCTCGAAGCATTATAAACTGAAATTTTTTCTAAATAATTCGAGGTGTGCCAAGGCGGCAAAATGAGGAAATCCCTAGGAGCATACAAAAGTATGTGACTAGGGCTGACGAGTGACGCCAACACAGGCACAGCTTGAAGTATGACGAAAAAATGGGAGTTGGCCGATAAGCCGGGTTCTGTCTTGGACAACCATTCATCTAGGCCAGCACTTGCGCACTGGCTCCAGCAACCTACCCGAGTTCAATGCGGGCCGCACCATATGAACCCCTATTTGGTCTTGCTCCGGGTGGAGTTTACCGTGCCACGAACTGTTGCCAGTCGCGCGGTGCGCTCTTACCGCACCCTTTCACCCTTACCTGATCCTGTAAACAGGCCATCGGCGGTTTGCTCTCTGTTGCACTAGTCGTAGGCTCGCGCCTCCCAGACGTTATCTGGCACCCTGCCCTATGGAGCCCGGACTTTCCTCCCCTCTACCCGTCTCCCGAAGGGACTACGATAAAGCAGCGGTTGTCTGGCCAACTCCGCGGCGAATTATAGGCACTTTGCTGAGTCTTGTACAGACTCTAACGACTTTCATTTACCACTTATATAAATGAACTCGTCTATTTGCTCAAGAATCATTCACCATCTTGATTATCAAGCATCAATTTATACAGCATATTTTTCTTGAGGCCATAAATTTCAGCCGTGATCGCCGCTGCTTTTTTAGGAGGTAATTCTTTTTGTAATAAATTTAATGTTCTCACCACTTCAGGGGAAACTGCGGAGTCATCTACGGGTTTTTTATACCCTTCGACAATCAACACCATTTCGCCACGGTGACGATTTTCATCTTCTTTTACCCAAGCGAGTAACTCTCCCACAGGGCGACCTTCAATAGACTCCCATGTTTTAGTGATTTCACGCGCTAAAACAACATGACGCTCCGGTCCCCAGACTTCCACCATATCTGCTAAACTGTCTAACAAACGATGGGTTGATTCATAGAAAATCAGTGTGCGAGTTTCTTGTTCGAGTGATTGTAAAACATCCTTACGACCTTTTGTTTTAGCCGGTAAAAAACCTTCATAACAAAAACGGTCTGAAGGTAAACCCGCGGCGGATAACGCTGTGATAGCAGCACAAGGCCCCGGTAAAGGTACAACACGAATACCCGCTTCGCGACAACGATTGACGAGATGATAACCCGGATCATTAATTAAAGGTGTACCCGCATCGGAGACTAATGCGATACTATCACCTTGTTGAAGTCGACTAATTAATTGATCTGCCTTTTGCTGTTCATTATGATCATGCAGAGCAAACAACCGTGCATTTATCGCAAAATTCTGTAATAGAATGCCTGAATGCCGAGTGTCCTCTGCAGCAATAAGGTCAACATGTTTAAGAACATCCAACGCACGTTGCGTGATATCCCTCATATTACCAATTGGGGTAGGAACGATATACAGCGTGGATGCCATAACCACAGCTTGATTAGGTTGGTTCATTGTTTCATCCGAATAGCCGGTTTAAAATTAAGCAATTGAAAAATACACCATTGGATACAGTATGCGTCCTTCAATTTTTTTGCATTTGAAAAAAGGGTTAATCTGCACAGCAATGCTGTCCACATTTGCTCTGTCTGGGTGCCAAATTGTCTCGGAATATTTTCCGTCAACCCAAAAAACACCTGAGCAAAGCGCATCTGATGATGCTAGCCGTTACCAAGCAATCATTGATGCAGCACAAGGTAAGCCTTCAATGGAGGCGATACGCGCCTACATTAGCCAAGAACCTTTATTAAAAACAACCACTGAACGCCAAGCTAACATTGATGGATTATGGCAGATGTTAACACAGTTAACGCCAGAACAAATTCATGGAATTAGTGCCGATGAAAATATTCTCCAAGGCTGGGTCGACCTTTTAGATATTTATCAAAATAACCGAGATGACACAGATGCCTTACTTGCTGGCTACAACGATTGGAAAATGCGTTACTCAAATAACCCTGGAGTGACGACAACACCAACCCTTTTACTGCAAGCGATGATACCTCAAGTGGGTAAAAATCCTAAGATTGCGTTGTTTTTACCCATGAGTGGGCAAGGACAAGTATTCGGCCAGGCGATTATGCAAGGCTTTATGGATGCGCAAAAAGGTCTGCCTCAAGGGTCTCCCTCTCAAGACGCTATAGATCCCCCAAGTAGTGGAAATGATGTCCTCGACCAAATTTATGAACAAGTTGCTGCAACAACAGGTAATACCCCTACTGCTAGCGATAGCGATGTAGTGGCATCCACTTTACGTATCGATGCAGCCCCTGTGAATACCCAAAGCGTCAAGGTGTTTGATACCACTAATAAACAAATGCCTGCGCTTATTGAGCAAGCAAAAAATGAAGGCTTTAACCTGATTGTTGGGCCATTATTAAAAAGTGACGTTCAAGTAATTACCCAAATGGGGGCTCCAGTTAGCGTGCTTGCGCTCAATGAGCTTGATGCGAACCAATTACAGCCTCGACCAAATCTTTGCTATTTTTCATTATCACCAGAAGATGAAGCACAGAATGCGGCCGCTTATATGAAAGCCGAAGGTAAGCAAATGCCATTGGTATTAGTTCCCGCTAATGCTTTCGGCGATAGGATAGCCAAAGCCTTTGCTCAAGGGTGGCAAGAAAAAGGAGGGGGAACCGTTTTAATGCAAACCTTTGGTTCTATCCCCTCTTTAAAAGAGTCGATTAATCATGGTGCGGGTATCCGTATGACAGGAACGCCAGTGAATACCGGAGCGCAATCAATAGATTCACAATATGTCGATTCGGCTGGTGCGATTGACGGCGTTTATATTGTCGCCACTCGTGATGAGCTCACCTTAATCAAACCAATGATTGAAATGGCAATTAGTTCTCGTTCTCGCCCTGCACTTTATACAAGCTCTCGCAGTAACCAAGCAGGGTCTGGCGCAGACTATCGCTTTGAAATGGATGGCGTTAAATTTAGCGAAATCCCTTTACTCGCAGGTGCAAACAATAACTTGCGTAAACAAGCCCAACAAAAGCTGAACAATGATTACTCTTTATTCCGCTTATATGCCATGGGTATTGACGCATGGTCTTTAGCCAACAATTACGACAAACTGCAACAATCGGGGCAATTTCGTATTAATGGCGCATCTGGAACCTTGAGTACCACACCAAACTGTGTGGTGTTCCGAGAATTACCTTGGTTGCAATTTAAACAAGGTAAAGTGGTTTCCGCGCAATAGAATCGTTCAATACTTCATTTTTTTTCAGACAAGGACGTCATGAAAATTATGCCAAAAGCCATACAATGGTTAACAGGCCGGCACTATGAAAATCAAGTGCTCGCTTTCCTGAAACAGCAGGGACTAACATTTGTCGAACGTAATGCAAGAAACCGAGGCGGAGAAATCGACCTCATTATGCGAGATAATACAGGTTGGGTATTTGTTGAAGTTCGTTTTCGCAAAAATTGTGATTACGGAGATGCACTTTTATCAGTAAACTGGCGCAAACGTCGAAAGCTATTAGCTGCCGCCAAATTTTGGCTCTCACAAAGGCAAGAAAGTTTTGAAACCAGCGCATGCCGTTTTGATATCTGCGCCATCACTGGAAACCAATTTGATTGGATACAAAATGCATTTAACGAAAATGATGTTTATTAACAAATGATATAGTCAGCTTTATATACTGATCATGCAGTCAACAAAGCTATAATTCAAATATAATAGCAACACAAAAATGATTTGAATTATATCGAGGCGACAAAGGAAAAACTCGTGCTAGACCGAATAAAAGTTTGTTTCACTGAAAGCATCCAAACTCAAATAGCAGCGGCTGAAGCGCTGCCTGATGCCATATCAAGAGCCGCAATGATGATGGTTCAATCTTTACTCAATGGCAACAAAATTCTATGTTGTGGTAACGGTGCTTCCGCCGCTACCGCACAACGTTTTGCTGCGAGTATGATCCATCGCTTTGAAACTGAGCGCCCTAGCTTACCCGCCTTAGCGCTTAATACCGATAATGCCGTGCTAACTGCGATTTCAGGTAGTAAGCAACCTTCTGAAATTTATGCGAAACAAGTTAGAGCATTAGGGCAACATGGTGATGTTTTGATGGCGATTTCAACCCATGGTAATAGTAGCGATATTATTAAGGCCGTTGAAGCTGCGGTGACTAGAGACATGACAATTGTCGCTTTAACAGGTTATGACGGAGGGGAACTCGCAGGCTTACTAGGCCCTCAAGATGTTGAAATCCGTATTCCATCCCAACGAAGTGTTCGAATTCAAGAAGTTCATCTTCTTACTGTAAATTGTCTGAGTGACCTTATAGACAATACTCTTTTCCCACATCAGGACGATTAAGGAGACAAAATGCGATTAATACCGATTTTTGCCATAGTCATCAGTACTGTTTTATTACAAGGCTGTATTGGGGCTGCAGTCGTAGGTTCTGCTGCTGTTGCAACGAAAAGTGCCACAGACCCTCGCAGCGTTGGTCAGCAGGTTGACGATGGAACCTTAGAAGCTCGAGTTAGTGGGCAACTGAATAAAGATAAAGAAATCACAGGTAAGGCTCGTATCATTGCGACCGCTTATAAAGGTAATGTCCTGTTAACTGGCCAAAGCCCTGATATGGCTTGGGCTGAACGAGCAAAACAAATAGCCTCTAACGTTGATGGCACTATCGCAGTCTATAATGAAGTTCGTAGCGGTGAGCCCGTTGATTTGGGTACGGCCTCAAAAGACACTTGGTTAACAACCAAAGTGAAATCGAAAATTCTTGCTAGTGATAGCGTTAAATCTGGTAGTGTGAAAGTCATCACTGAAAATGGTGAGGTTTTCTTACTAGGTGTTTTAACAAGGCAAGAAGGTGATGCAGCGGCAAAAATTGCTAGTGAAACAGACGGTGTTCGTCGAGTTACGACCGCTTTCACTTATCTTAATTAATCATAAACAATAATATATTGTTATAAAAACAAAAGCCGTGGGTTAAAAACCATGGCTTTTTTCTTATTCATCCACTAATTGGTTTATTTTCAGATAATTCCTACCTCCTAATAAGTGCATTTGATTCAAGATCCAAGCCTGCCTTTTGAGAACATAAGAAGATGGGTTTTTCACGCTATACCTATGAGGATTAGGTAAAACTGCTGCTAATAGTGCTGCTTCATTCATTGAAAGCTTGCTAGCCGGCTTATTAAAGAATTTATTTGCAGCCTCTTCTACACCAAAAACACCATCACCAAACTCAACTATATTAAGGTAAACTGTCAATACTCTTTGCTTTGACCATAAGAGCTCCATAATAGGAGTCATTACTGTCTCCAGCCCCTTTCTTAACCAGCTTCTTCCATCCCATAACCACAAGTTTTTCACTGTTTGCTGCGAGATCGTTGAAGCCCCTCTAATTGTTTGTTTATTACTCAAGTTGTGTTTGTAAGCACGCTCTATTGCATCAAGGTCAAAACCCCAGTGATGAGGAAAATTTTGATCTTCCGCAGCAATTACTGCTAAATAAATATACGGAGAAATGTGATTTTCATCTACCCATTCAGAATGGGATACATAAGAAAAATTTAAGTTTATCCATGCGGTGATTTGTCGTTCAATCATCACCGCAGAAAAAGGCACTGGTATGTATTTAAATAAAACGACTGAACAAATCCACACCACAAGTAATGAAAATGTGATCTTCTTTAACCAGTGCCATAATTTAGAAACAATAATTCGCATTCAAATAATCACGCCATTTCCAATACTTTCTTAACAAGCTTATTAATGCCCGTATTTGCTTCAGAAATTGATTGAGCCAGCATATAAGCAGGTGTTGTAACAACTCGGTTAACTTCATCAATTACAATATCATCAACAGCACATTTAATATGTTTCCCACCCATAAGTTCTATTTGGGCAATCGTTTCACTATCATCACCAATAGTTAGTACTACTGATGTATTTAACATTTTAGGGAGCATCACAGGAGCAATACACATCAGCCCTAGCGGTTTTTTTTGTTGGTGCATTTGGCGTACTAAACTTAATAGTTCTTTATTAATTTCACATTCACTTCCTTTAACTGCGAAATCACATAAATTTTTTGCCGCACCAAAACCACCAGGAATTATGAGGGCATCAAGCTTTGAAGCATCAGCTGAGGATAAAGGCGATATTTTTCCACGTGTAATACGTGAAGATTCTTCCATTTGATTACGTCCCTCTGATTTTAACTCACCATTAATATGATTAATAACAGCAGGTTGCAACTCATTAGGTGCAAAAAAATGAACTTCGGCACTATTTTCACTCAAAGCTAGCATAGTTAGTACTGACTCATGGATCTCACTTCCATCAAAAACACCACAGCCACTTAAAATAACCGCAATTGATTTCATATCTTCCTCCATTTGTAGTAAATTATCTCTCAGGCACTAAGGTGCATAAACATCAATCTTCATCACAGATTTTAATGAATCTTGTAACAGATTAGCTAAATTTTGGTATCTTGATGTTGCCCTTTACAGTGATATACCTAATTTAATGATTTGCAAACAACAAAAAACATATGCAGATCAATGATTTCCCTGGTGTTGGCGCAGTATTCGCGCACCCCAACTTCGGTTGGGGTTATTTTTTTGTACGCTCATCAACCCAGTTTCTCAAAGTTTCTATATCTGCTTTCCAATCCTGTTTTAATTCATCCACCCATTCCTGTACATTGTCCCACCATGCTGGTAAATCAGGAGATTGAATCTGTTGTGCGATTTTCTGTAAGTTCTTTAAGCCAACAGAACCTGCGGCTCCTTTGATTTTATGGGCTTCCTCCACAATACCTTTTTGGTCTTTAGCCACCATGTTCGAATCAAGAATAGCTAAGTAGCCTGGAAGCATTTTTTCAAAGACATCTAGCCCGTCATAAATAAGCTTAGGACCAACTAATTCAATATACTGCTCTAGCATATCGCAATCTAATTTGGATTCATCAACACTTGAAGCCTCATGCTTACTCGGTGCTTCTTCAGGTCGAGCGGATTGCTCCCCCCAAAATTGCTCAATAATATGGGTCAGTGCTGGAACTGATAATGGCTTACTCAATACACCATCCATACCTGCATCAAAGTATTCTTTTTTATCTTTCAGAACATTTGCAGTTAATGCAATTAATGGTGGTAAGTCTTGTTTATCATACTGCTGTTTAAGTTGCCTAGATATATCTAGACCTGTCATATCAGGTAATTGGATATCCAATAACACTAAATCATATTCACCAGGAGCAAACATTTCGAGGGCATCTTTACCATTCATTGCCACATCAACTGTATTACCTAAATTTTCTAATACAGAACAAGCAACAACGACATTCAGTTCGATATCTTCTACGAGTAAAATATGTAATGCAGGCAATGGGTAATCGTCTTCACTCTCTTGCTGTTCAATAACGTCACTTTCAACCACTGGCGCTGTAATAAATAAAGTAAAAGTAGAACCTTGCCCTATTTCACTTTCAACTTGTATATCGCCGCCCATATTTTGTGCTAAACGACGAGATACAGAAAGCCCAATCCCCGTTCCAGTAGCCGGTTTACCGCCAGCAGAATCTGTCACTTGATAATACATTGCAAAGATTTTATCTAGCTCATCCCTAGGGATACCTATGCCACTATCCTGAACCCTAAAAAACAATTTATTTTCAGTGTCTTGCCAAATACTAAGCTTCACTTCACCTTTTTGCGTGAACTTAACTGCGTTGCCAATTAAATTCCAGAGTATTTGCCGTAAACGAGTCCCATCGGTTAAAACCGTTTTTGGTAATGCAGGAGCGACATCCATGACAAATTTCAGCCCTTTCGGCTGTACTAATAGCCCACTTAAATTCTCTAAATCATTCACAAATTCAGATAATGTGATTGGTTGGTTATCTAACTGAACCTTGCGACGCTCAATTTTATCCATCTCAATAATATCATTGAATATATTACCCAACGTGACGGCACTTACATGAATCGTTTTTAAATAGCTAGATTGTTCCGAAGTTAAATCTGTGTCTAATAAAATTCGGCTCAAGCCGACAATGCCATTAAGGGGTGTACGAAGCTCGTGGCTGATTGTAGAAATAAAGGTGGTTTTCTCCCTGCTTGCGTTCTCTAACGCCTCCTGGTAGCGTTTACGTTCCGTTATATCGCGCCCAAAGCCCATCAGACCATGTCGTTTTCCAACTCGATCATAAAAAGGCACTTTACGGAGTTCAAAACAGGCTTTACGGCCGTCTGGATATACCAGCCATTGCTCATAGGTAAGAGAAACATTATGACGAAAAACTTTTTCATCGGTTTCCATAACCTTAGAGGCAATTTCAACATCATAAATATCTAACGGAGTTAGCCCAACTAAGTGTTTTTCACTTTTTCCGGTCAACAGTTCCATTGCCCGGTTACAACCTGAAAACTCATTATTTTCGTTGCGGTAATAAACTAAGTCAGGTGAGGCATCAAGGAATGAACGAAGTAAAACAGATTGCTGCTCAAGTTCAATTTGTGTTTGCTCACGATATTTCATTTCTTGCTTTAATTGTTCAAGGAGCTCTAAATGAGCACGCTCAGCTTTTTCTCGCTCTTGAATTTCAAGGTTAAGCTGTTCAATATTTCCCTGTAATTGAGTGTTTAAATCAGCATCACGTTTTCGCATAACTTCAAGTTTATCAACCATTCGCGATAAACGCTGCCGAGATTCCTCAAGTTGCTCGACCACCACTGACAAAAAATAAACGGCTAACGGAGTGATGATTAACCCAAAGAAAATTGACCCGACCATATCGAGGCTATCAACATGCCCTCTTAAAAAAATTGTCACTGCCATTTGCATTATCATGGCGAGAACAACGAGTGCCGATGCGAGTAATAGGGAAAAACGCACTAACCCGAGCTTCATCATTAAATCGACATAGTATTGCGCAAGGCCGCGAAGTACTTTCATAACCACCCCTTAGTTAAATTCTCTTTGAATCATATATCAAACAAGGCAGTTTCGGATGATTATTCACTCGAAATGTCGATCCCGCTCATTCAATAGCCATTTTTTACTATTAATGATAAAAAACAATCAGGTATTTTCTTTGTGTTAGATAAAGTAAAAATTTACCTTGGATAGTTTTTAATCATAATTACATAAAAATCAAAACAATAACGCTATTGTTCCTTGAGCAAGACCGCTAAAATCAAAGAAAAAGCCCCTGCTATCTCAAGTAAAATCAGACAAAATTCAGTAAGGAATGCCATGAATTCAAATATTTTCGCTTCCCAACGTCGCGAGCCGTCCAAAAAAGCGCTGGCAATCCGCAAAATAGCGTTTACTGAAATCTATGCGCCCGATAATGCAGTCGATGCACAACAGCAAGCGAGCCGCTGTCTATCTTGTGGTAGCCCATTTTGTGAATGGAGGTGCCCACTACATAATCCAATATCAAAGTGGCTCAGGCTTGCTGCTGAAGGAAAAATTATCGAAGCTGCTGAATTATCTCATCATACCAATAGTTTACCTGAAATTTGTGGGCGTGTTTGCCCACAAGAAAAACTGTGCGAATTAGCATGTGTACTTAATGATACAATCGGTTCTATCACTATCGGTCATATTGAGCGGTATATTAATGATACTGCTTTTGCGATGGGGTGGCGCCCAAACCTTTCCCATATTAGCCCCGTTAACAAGCGTGTCGCCATTGTTGGCGCAGGCCCGGCGGGTCTTTCTTGCGCCGATGTGCTTATTCGTAATGGTGTAAATGTCGTCGTTTTTGATAAGCACCCTGAAATAGGTGGGCTACTAACCTTTGGTATTCCGTCATTTAAGCTAGAAAAGGAACTGATGATCCAACGACGGGAAATATTTACAGAAATGGGCATTCAATTTCAATTAAATACCGAGGTAGGTATAGATGTCTCTCTAGATGAGCTTCTTTGCAGTTATGACGCCATTTTTATTGGTACAGGTACTTACCAAGCAATTCGAGGCAACTTACCTAAAAAATCGATTCAGGGCGTTTTTGAAGCACTTCCCTATCTAATCGCAAATACACGCCATTTAATGCAACTTCCCATCTCTAAAAACGAACCCTATGTTAATTTACACTCAAAAAGAGTTATCGTATTAGGAGGTGGAGATACCGCGATGGATTGTGTACGTACCGCTATTCGTCAAGGCGCAAAGCAGGTTAGCTGTCTCTATCGTAGAGATGAACAAAGTATGCCAGCCTCACAAAAAGAAGTCGCCAATGCGTTAGAAGAAGGCACTCAGTTCCATTTTAATATACAAGTCACTGAATTTGTCGTTAATGAGCAGCAACAACTTATAGGCGTTTATGCCACTCGTACACAAAATGGCGAATTAGAAAATGGTCGTTATCAAGTAGAACTACTTGAAGATTCAACCTTTTTTATCGAAACCGACACCATAATTGTCGCTTATGGATTTGCCCCTCATAACCAAACTTGGTTAGAAAAACCGTTAATTAAGCGTGATAAGTATGGTCATATTTTAGCAAACCGTAATAGCCGATTTCCGTTTCAAACTTCTCATGAAAAAGTATTTGCCGGAGGGGATATAATCAGAGGCTCAGATCTTGTTGTGACTGCTGTTGCTGATGGGCGTAATGCTGCCGAAGGTATTTTATTATTTCTAGAAGTTTAATTTCTCATTGATATAAAAAAACAGAGGGTTTTGCCCTCTGTTGATTAATATACTGTTAACCTGACCAATGGATTATTTGACAACCCTTAATGAAGGCCGACCTTTTGGTGGCCGCGGTGGCTCATCATCTGATGGCTCATGTGAATTTTCATCCACAGATTCAGCTTCATGAACTAAAGCAATGTTGTCTTCAAGCTCTTCAACTTGTTCAAAACCTGCTGATAACTCTGCATCATACGCAGCTTCAGGCTCAAACATCATTCCAGCCCCATTTTCACGTGCATATACCGCCATAATTGCGGCCATTGGGACATAAACTTGGCGAGGTATTCCACCAAAGCGAGCATTAAAACGCACTTCTTCATTGGTTATTTCAAAATTACCAACAGCTCTTGGCGCAACATTCAATACAATTTGCCCATCACGAGCAAATTCCATAGGAACGTTAACAGCAGGAACGGTGACATCAACCACCAAATGCGGAGTCATATCGTTATCGAGCAACCACTCATAGTGAGCGCGTAACAAATAAGGGCGACGTGGTGACATTGCTGTCATTTCCATCATTCTTTTAGCCTCTTGTAGACAAACGCATTTCGCGCTCAGATTCAGTCAACGATGCTAAAAATGCGTCACGTGCAAATACACGTTGCATATACAACTGCAAGTATTTGCTACTAGATGGGTTCAATTCAATACCAAGTACAGGTAAACGCCATAGTAACGGCGCTAAATAGCAATCTACGAGACTAAATTCTTCACTCATGAAGAATTCCATTTCAGCAAAAACAGGTGAAACCGCGATCAGCTCTTCAGATAGTTGACGGCGGGCATTTGCTGCCTCTTGCGCACTACCGTTCTCTATTTTGCTCATTAATGAATACCAATCGCTTTGAATACGGTGCATCAATTGACGACTCGTCCCACGTGCAACTGGGTAAACAGGCATTAATGGTGGATGAGGAAAACGCTCATCAAGATATTCCATGATAATGTGTGGGTCATAGAGAGTCAGGTCACGATCGACTAATGTTGGAACACTCTGGTATGGGTTGAGATCGATCAGATCTTGAGGCAGATGACCGGGTTCAACATGTTCAATTTCAACACTTACCCCTTTTTCAGCCAGAACAATCCGTACCTGATGGCTAAAAATGTCAGTAGGGCCAGAGAACAATGTCATTACCGAGCGTTTATTAGGAGCGACAGCCATTAAAACCTCCAAAATACAAAATGGACGAAATGTAATTAATTTTTAATTACCCATTACCCATTTTAAAATCCCCTGTGTTTAACTTTCATTTATCCATATTGGAAGTCAACACAACCCTCCCGCACAGTAAAGGCGAGAAATGCGAAATAAAAAAACAGGGGCGTATTCTAACAGATTTTGTACAACTTAGGGGGGCTACATCGAAAAAATCATAGATTTATTTCATTTTAAGGATAAAATAGTAAAAAATTTAGAGTTATAACAATATAAAAACAAAAAAATACAGAATAAAAACCTTAAAGTTAACTCTATAGTTTGGACTATGTTTAATTAAAGTATCTCAGTATCGCTCACTAGTGATTATTTTAGACTAAATTATGATGTTTAACTTTAGATTATATTCGTTCTTTTATAAAGAGTCATAATTAGACACTGTTACCTGTCATAAATAATAAAAATGTAAGTAAAACAATAGGCAATAAAAAACCCGCCATAAGACGGGTTTTTTCATCAATTTTATACCCAAAGGGTAATAAATTAACGTTTGGAGAACTGTGGACGACGACGTGCTTTGCGCAGACCCACTTTTTTACGTTCAACAGAACGCGCATCACGGGTAACGAAACCAGCTTTACGCAGATCAGAACGAAGAGTCTCATCATAAGCCATCAGTGCACGTGTAATACCGTGACGGATTGCGCCTGCCTGACCTGAAATACCACCACCTTTAACAGTGATGTACAGATCCAGTTTTTCCAACATTTCAACCAATTCTAACGGCTGACGAACTACCATGCGCGCAGTTTCGCGACCAAAGTATTGTTCCAGTGTACGTTGATTGATTGTGATGTTACCGCTACCCGGCTTAATAAAGACACGAGCAGATGAGCTTTTGCGGCGACCAGTGCCGTAGTATTGATTTTCAGCCATTGCTATAATCCCGATTAAATGTCAAGAACTTGCGGTTGTTGAGCCGCGTGGTTGTGCTCATTACCTGCGTAAACTTTCAGTTTACGGTACATTGCACGACCCAGAGGTCCTTTTGGCAACATGCCTTTAACCGCGATTTCAAGCACACGCTCAGGACTGCGAGCAATCATTTCTTCGAAAGTTGCTTGCTTGATTCCACCTACATGGCCAGTATGGCGATAGTAGATTTTGTCTTCGCGTTTATTGCCGGTAACAGCAATTTTTTCTGCATTCAGAACGATGATGTAATCACCAGTATCCACGTGCGGAGTATATTCCGCTTTATGCTTACCGCGCAGACGGCTAGCAATTTCAGTTGCAAGACGGCCTAAAGTTTTGCCATCTGCATCAACAACGTACCAGTCGCGTTTTACGGTCTCTGGTTTAGCTGTAAAAGTTTTCATTAAAACTTACCCAATATTGAAGTTACACGTTGGTGAACACTCATGTTCATAAGCTTTCTGAGGTTCACACGACTCTTTGTCCAGTAAACCTACCCCTTCGAGCAGCCTAACTGGCATTAATGCGTTATTTTTTGGGAAATAAAAAACAACGCTGTAACGTGGGGTCGCAAGATTATAGAGAAGTCAGAAACAAAAATCGACCCCAAATGCATTTTTTTTACGTTTGCTCAAATAAACATCGCATCTTGTATTTAAATTATGCGATTTAGATGATTTGTTCGCTAACAACTCGGTTTTATCGTTAACCTTAAGTTAAATGCGGTATTTTCAGGTACTCTTCACTTTGCATTTCTTGCAATCGAGATAAGCAACGTTGGTATTCGAATGCTAACAATTGCCCCTGATACAGCGATTCCATTGGCACTTCAGCGTTAATCACTAATTTAACTTTTCGTTCGTAAAACTCATCAATTAACGCTAAAAACCGCCGAGCCGGGTTTTCATCGTTGGTTCCCATCACAGGTACATCGTACAGTAAGACGGTGTGATAACAGTTGGACAGGTAAATATAGTCATTTTGACTACGAGGCTCCTCACACAATACTTTGAAGCCTATCGCAAGAACACCTTCTGCAGCACGGATAACGGGCATTTTTCGGTGGTTAACCTCTAAAACAGGGTTCACCTCACCTTCTTTTCCTGCCAATTTCACAAACACCTCATCAAGATGTTGTCGGTTTTCATGGTTAATTGGCGATAAAAATAAATGTGCTTGCGTTAAAGTTCTTAAACGGTAATCAATACCTGCATCGACATTCATCACATCACAGTATTTTTTAATTTGCTCAATCGCAGGTAAAAAACGTGCCCGCTGCAAACCATTTCGATAAAGATTATCAGGGATGATATTTGAAGTGGCGACAAGAGTGATGCCCCGAGCAAAGAGCCCTTCTAGTAAAGTGCCTAGGATCATAGCGTCTGTAATATCTGACACAAAAAATTCATCAAAACACAAGACATCTGTTTGTTTTTTAAACTCATCCGCAATGATATCTAGTGGGTTCTCTTGCCCTTGCAGTGCCATCAAATCTTCTTGTACTTTTTTCATAAAGCGATGAAAATGTAAGCGAAGTTTACGCGTACCCGGTAAACTTTCATAAAACATATCCATTAGCCACGTCTTTCCACGCCCCACCCCGCCCCACATATATAGCCCTTGTATGGGGACAACCGGTACTGTTGACGTTTTACCTAGAAGGCGGTTAAAGCGCTGCTTTAAACCTGAAGGCTTATCTTGTAAAGTGGAAGAGGTTGCATCAACAAGCTGCTGATATATTTTATCTAGGCGTTCTACAGCGAGCTTTTGTACGTCATCTGGCTGATAGTTTCCATCAGCTAGCGCTTGTTGATAACGCATTATAGGGGTCATCGGCGACATTAACTGAATAATCCTTAAAAATTTTTCGGTTTTTTTACCGTTATTTGATATACACTGCCTTTATTATAACCAGATTCAGTTATCATTTAACTTTCGGTTAACGAGCCGCTATAGAGTAAGGAAATTCGATTTAAGATTCCACTCTTAATATCTTAATAAGTTGTTGACTAATTTAGCCTGTCTAATTCAAAGCTTGTCGATTTTGTCATCACTTAACTAGTCAAATTACAATATGTTAAGACGCTTTACTTGACGCTTACATGCAACTTGAATTATTTAAGGTATAGTAACGGTAACAACACTACGTTTCTGCGAACATTGAATCTGTGAACATTGAAGTAATGAAGGAGTCAGCATGACCTGGGAGTATGCATTAATCGGATTGATTGTGGGTTTTATCATCGGTGCATTAGTTGTGCGCTATGGCAACCCAAAGCTTCGCCAGCAAAAAACAGCGCAGGCTGAGCTAGACAAAAAAAGTACTGAACTTGAAGAGTACCGTAAAGAGCTTGTGAGCCATTTTGCTCGTAGCGCAGAATTATTGGATAAAATGGCGCGTGATTACCGTCAGCTTTATCAACACATGGCACAAAGTTCGTCTGAATTAATGCCTGATATGCCAGCGCAAGACAACCCATTTAACTATCGTTTAACCGAATCTGAAGCAGATAACGATCAAGCGCCAGTTAAAATGCCACCAAGAGATTACTCAGATGGTGCATCGGGTCTTTTCAGGCCTATCGAAGAGAAAGAGAAGTAAGTTTTTATCTTTTATCACCAGTAAGCACCACTTACTGGTGATTTTCT
Source organism: Providencia sp. PROV116 (assembly GCF_028482485.1). Taxonomy (NCBI): domain Bacteria; kingdom Pseudomonadati; phylum Pseudomonadota; class Gammaproteobacteria; order Enterobacterales; family Morganellaceae; genus Providencia; species Providencia sp. PROV116. Next base: position 20,056 of record NZ_JAMPQO010000012.1, read on the forward strand.
ACCAAATACACTAAATTTAGTCGCTTTCCGTGTATCTTTCATGATTAAATTTTTATTTAATAATTCTGAACAAGATTTCCATCCAAATATAAATTAATAATTTATTTACCTACTGTATAGAAGTTATGGTTTCACTTAAGTTGCATGTAAATAGATGTAAAAGAGTGGATATTCGCTACCCGTAAGGGGAACTTTTGCGCATAATCGGTAGTCATAGTCATCAGTAAAATTGAATCTGATACCAACCAATATTATCTCAACGCATTGTGTTTATTCTAAAATTGTATTTACAATGAGTTGATAATTTATTCTTGAGAGAATCGACTAAATTATGAAAAGAAAAAACTTTTTTCTTACCGCGGTAGCAATGAGTTTAGGTTTATCTTTAGCGGCTATCCCTGCCGTAAGTAGCGCAGCATTACCTGCAACTTTACCTGCAACAGCACAAAGCCAGAACATGCCTAGCTTAGCTCCAATGCTTGAAAAAGTATTGCCTGCTGTAGTTAATATTCACGTGTCGGGTACGCGCGTACAAAACCAGCAAATTCCAGAAGAACTTAAATTCTTTTTTGGCCCAAATGTACCACAACAGCAACAAAGCGTACGTCCATTTGAAGGCTTAGGTTCGGGGGTCATTATTGATGCTCAGCAAGGTTATATTTTAACCAATAACCATGTTATTGATGGCGCTGACAAAATTCAAATTCAATTAAATGATGGCCGTGAAATTGCCGTTAACTTAATTGGTAAAGACCCGCAAACAGATATCGCGTTATTGAAAATCAGTAATGCAAAAGATATCAAAAACTTAACAGCTGTTAGTATTGCAGACTCCGACAAATTACGTGTGGGTGATTTTGCGGTTGCCGTCGGTAACCCATTTGGTTTAGGGCAAACAGCGACATCAGGCATTATCTCCGCATTAGGCCGTAGCGGTTTGAACCTTGAAGGTCTAGAAAACTTTATCCAGACCGATGCTTCCATTAACCGTGGTAACTCTGGTGGCGCACTCGTTAACCTAAACGGTGAATTAATCGGTATCAATACCGCAATCTTAGCACCTGGCGGCGGTAATATCGGTATCGGCTTCGCGATCCCAAGTAATATGGCTAAAAACCTTAGCGAGCAGTTAATTAAGCATGGTGAAGTAAAACGCGGGATCTTAGGTATCAAAGGTACTGAAATGAACTCCGATATCGCTAAAGCATTCAATATTGATGCACAGCGTGGCGCTTTCGTGAGCGAAGTTTTACCTAAATCATCCGCAGCTAAAGCAGGCATTAAATCCGGTGACGTTTTAGTCTCTGTTGATGGTAAACGTATTAATAGCTTTGCAGAGTTAAGAGCTAAAATCGGTACTAGCCAAATTGGTAAAGAAATTACTATTGGCTTGATTCGCTCAGGTAAACCAATGGAAGTCAAAGTGGTTCTCGAGAACGACGAAGGCTCTGCAACTAAAGCCGAAAAATTGAGTGAATCTTTATTAGGTGCAACGATTTCGAATGCAACGGTAAGCAACACCAAAGGTGTTCAAGTTGATAGCGTCGCGCCTAAATCACCGGCGGCTGCCATTGGCCTAGTAAAAGGCGATTTAATCTTTGGTGTCAATGACGCTCGTGTTGAGACGATTGAACAATTCCGTAAGATTATCGATGCTAAACCTCCGGTATTAGCCATGAAAGTATTGCGTGATGGTGAAACCTTATATTTACTGATGAGAAATTAATTCATCAAAAACCATCTGAAAACCAATAAAACAGGTACAGTATCACTCTGCTGTACCTGTTTTTTTATGTTATGCTCTGAACATGTTTAAGCAATAACTAAATATTCTATATCCTATGGTGAAGAAGCTAACTTTATCTGTCATGCTTGGCCTGTTGACTGCATTGATTATTATCGTTGCGGTTCCTTCTTTGCGCCCTCAAGGTTTAGCCGACTTATTATATGGTAAAACAAATAGTGAGCCCGTCAGTTATAATAAAGCGGTACGTCGTGCTGCACCTGCAGTGGTCTATGTTTATAGCAGTTCAAAAGGCAGTTTTTCTCAATCAGGACGTGAATTAAAATCCCTCGGTTCAGGTGTGATCATGAGCCAAAATGGCTACATCATCACGAATAAACATGTGGTTGATAACCCAGACCAAATTTTAGTGGCTTTACAAGATGGTGCTATTTTTGATGCCCTCCTAGTTGGCTCAGACCCATTGACTGACCTCGCCGTATTGAAAATTGATGCCGATAACTTACCTGTTATTCCAATTAATACGCAACGAGTCACTCATGTTGGTGATGTCGTACTGGCAATTGGAAATCCTTATAACATAGGTCAAACCGTTACTCAGGGGATTATCAGTGCGACAGGTCGTGTTGGGTTAAGCTCTACTCGCCGACAAAACTTTCTTCAAACCGACGCCTCAATCAACTCAGGTAACTCTGGCGGAGCATTAATTAATACCGAAGGTGAGTTAGTAGGCATCAACACGCTTTCTTTCACTGCAGGTCAAGGCATTAGTTCTGAAGGGCTAAGCTTTGCTATTCCTACCGCACTAGCCACCAAAATCATGGATAAGCTAATTCGTGATGGCCGAGTGATCCGCGGTTATATTGGTATTACCGCACGCGAATTGCCTCAAATTAGGTCAAATAACAATAATATCAATCAAATACAAGGCTTACGGGTTTTCCAAGTTGCCCCAAATGGGCCAGCGGCTAAGGCTGGTATACTGCAAGGGGATATTATTTTATCGGTTGATGGTAAACCGGCTATTTCAGCCGCGGAAACTATGGATTTAGTTGCAGAAATCCGTCCCGGAAGTAAAACGGCAGTACAAATTTTACGAGATGGCGAAATTAAAAATATTGATGTGATTATCGAAGAAATTCCTGAAGAACAGGCTGGGTAATCATTAGAAATACATTTGCATAAAAAAGGTTGTTCGATATCGAACAACCTTTTTTGATTCATCGAATAGGTAAATAAAGCCACCAGCCTATTTACCTTATCAAGGTATTAATCATCTGAGTGCACGCGCTGAATATCAGCACCTAAACCACGTAGTTTATCTTCGATATGCTCATAACCACGGTCAATATGATAAATACGGTCAACTGTCGTTGTCCCTTCCGCAATACAACCCGCTATAACTAAACTCGCAGAAGCTCGTAAATCCGTTGCCATCACCTGTGCACTGGTTAATTTTTCAACACCATGACATAACACAGTATTACTTTCAATTTCAGCATGAGCCCCCATACGGATTAGCTCAGGGATATGCATAAAACGATTCTCAAAAATCGTTTCAGTGATCATGCCAGCACCATCAGCAACAAGATTAAGTAAGCTAAACTGTGCTTGCATATCCGTTGGGAACCCTGGGTGTGGCGCCGTACGTAATGTCACTGCTTTCGGGCGTTTGCCTTCCATATCTAGGCTAATCCAGTCATCACCTATTTCAATTTTAGCTCCTGCTTCACGCAATTTAGCTAACACCGCATCTAAAGTATCTGGACGAGCATTACGACAGATAACCTTGCCGCGCGAAACCGCGGCTGCAATTAAAAATGTTCCCGTTTCAATACGGTCAGGTAGTACTTTATAAACACCCCCACCTAAACGTTCAACACCTTCAATAACAATACGGTCAGTCCCTGCACCCGTAATTTTTGCACCAAGGGTATTTAAGAAATTAGCAGTATCTTCAATTTCAGGTTCACGTGCCGCATTTTCAATTGTTGTGGTTCCTTCAGCTAAAGTCGCAGCCGTCATAATAGAGACTGTCGCACCCACACTGACTTTATCCATCACAATGCAAGCACCTTTTAAGCGGCCATCGACCGTTGCTTTTACATAACCATCTTCTAAAGCAATCTTTGCGCCTAATTGCTCTAAACCTGAAATATGTAAATCAACTGGACGAGCACCGATAGCACAGCCACCTGGTAAAGAAACTTCACCATGACCAAAACGAGCGACCAATGGCGCCAAAGCCCAAATGGATGCACGCATGGTTTTAACAAGGTCATAAGGTGCACAGTATGTCGTTACAGTGCTTGCATCGACGTACACTGAGCCATTGCGTTGTACTTTAGTACCAAGTTGATTCAGTAATTTAATCGTTGTGTCGATATCCCTCAAATGAGGGACATTCTGTATTTCTACTGGCTCTTCAGCCAACAGAGCAGCGAACAGAATTGGTAATGCCGCATTTTTTGCGCCAGATATAGTGACCTCACCCTGTAAGCGGGTTGGTCCTTTAACTAAAAACTTATCCATTCAAGTATTCTCGTATGTCGAATTTTACAGTCTGTTCGCTTAGGCTTTGTAATCAAAGGCCACTAAGTTTACGATCGCGCTCCCATTGCGCAGGGGTGTACGCTTTAATAGACAAAGCATGAATGCGGTTATCCGCAATATACTCCATTAAAGGCGCATAAATTGCTTGCTGTTGCTTAACACGGCTCATACCGTCAAACATGTCACCGACCGCGATAACCTGAAAGTGGCTACCATCACCAGTAACAATAGCCTCATTCAGAGACAATTTTTCCATCAATACTTGCTTAATTTCGTTGGTATCCATAATGACTCAATTTATTAATTATTTGTGATTTATAATTTTACTCTAAATAGTGCAAATTGCATGCATAGCATACAGAGGCATCGCAATAAGAACAGTCAGAGCTCAATCCTCTATCCTAAAGGATTAGGCTTAACACTTAAACCAAAGAAAACGCCTCTCGTGCCGAAAAGCACATAGAGGCGCTTATTTTTACATAACTTGACCCAATTTAGGATATTTAACCTAATTGAGGATAACCCCTTGAACCCCGTATAGCTCAATCAATGTGTTCAAGTTATCACTGACACCGGTTATATTCAGTGAACGGTTTTTAGCTTGGAATTCACCTTTTAAGCGAACTAGCATCGCCAACCCTGTTGAGTCAACATGTTTGAGACCAGAAACATCTATATTTTCAATGCGTTCCAGCGATGAGTCTTTTTTATCCCAAAACGACATTAGCGAATCACGGTCTAACGTCCCGGTGAGATAAAGTGTTGTTTCATTGAGTTCCCATGCTAACAACTGACTCATATTACTTTTTCTCTTCTAAAGTAATTGGCGCTTTTGCACTGATTTCTAACTGTTTTGTTAAGCCATCGACACCTTGCTTACGTAAAATATCACCCCACTCATTTTGCTTAGTCGTGATCATACTCACGCCTTCTGCAATCATGTCGTAAGCTTGCCAGTAACCTGTTTTACTATTTTTACGCCATTGGAAATCTAAACGGACGGGAGGACGGCCGTTGGTATCAACAATAGTCACGCGAATGGCGACAATGTTTTTATCTCCCAACGGTTGCTCTGGGGCTATTTGATACGTTTGGCCATGGTACATTGCCAATGCTTGACCATAGACTTGTTCGAGGTAATCTTCAAATGCGTTGAAATAAGCCTCACGCTGTGCTGGAGTTGCCCCTTTATAATAGGTTCCTAACACCAAAGCCCCTGCATATTTAACTTGTACATAAGGTAATAATTCCTCACGAACAATTGTTCTAAGATACTCGGGGTCTTGCTTAATTTTCGGTTGCTCTGATTTCAAGCGGTTAAACGTTTTCGCCGCCGCTTCATCCATTAATTTATAAGGGTTGGTTTGGTCTACTGCCATGGCAAATGGCGCGATTGCCAACATAGCAACCATCATTAAACGTTTAAACATAATTCATTCCTTTATTCTTCAAAGGGAACACCAAATTACTGTGCAGTTGACTCTGGCTCTGCACCTTGGCTATCACCACTTTTATATAAAAACTGGCCAATTAAGTCTTCTAATACCATAGCCGGCTTAGTATCTTCAAGACGCCCGCCATTTTTTAAGATTGCGATACCTAATTCTTCGTCATCTGGACCAATATTCATCGCAATATATTGTTCTCCCAACAACCCTGACGTCCGAATTGATAGTGAGCTCGAATCAGGAATATTGTCGTATTCACTCAATAAATCAATTTTAACTTCAGGAACATAGTTCTTTTTATCTAGCGTGATACTGGCAACTCGACCAATCACCACACCACCCACTTTGATTGGCGAGCCTTCTTTTAAGCCACCAATATTTTCAAAAGATGCTGAAATTTGATAGGTGGATTGGCTTCCTATCGATTTTAAATCAGCGACTTTTAAACACAAAAAGATAATTGCGGCAATCGCCAGCAACATAAAACAACCAACCCATATTTCACTTTTTTTACTTTGCATGACTTAGTTCCCAAACATCAGTGCGGTAAGTACGAAATCCAGTCCTAAAACAGACAATGACGCATGCACAACTGTTCTTGTTGTAGCTTGGCTTATCCCCTCCGAAGTTGGGATGGCATCATAGCCATTAAATAATGCGATCCAAGTAACTGTGATAGCAAAGACTAAGCTTTTAATCACACAGTTGACTAAATCTAGCCGCCAATCAACGGAAGATTGCATTGAAGCCCAGAAAAAGCCTTCATCAATCCCCTTCCAGTCAACCCCAACTAGTGCGCCACCTAAAATACCGACAGCAACAAAAATTAGAGATAACAACGGCATACTAATAAAACCAGCCCAAAAACGTGGCGCGATGACGCGCCTTAGAGGGTCAACCGCCATCATTTCAAGGCTAGAAATCTGTTCTGTCGCTTTCATTAAGCCAATTTCAGCAGTTAATGCAGAGCCCGCTCGTCCAGCAAACAACAATGCGGTTACAACAGGGCCTAACTCACGCAATAGTGAAAGCGCCACCATCATACCTAAGCTAGCTTCAGCACTAAACGTCGTGAGAACCAAATAGCCTTGTAACCCCAAAACCATCCCAATAAATAACCCAGAGACAGCAATGATCAGCAATGATTGCACACCAATGGCGTACAATTGCTTCATCAGTAATGGCCATTGTTTACGAAACTCTGGTTTACCGAGTAAGGCGCGAAACAGCATGTAACCTGCTCGACCAAACGCGGAAAATATATCAATCCATCGGCGTCCGAAGCCTGCTATCGCCTTTAATATCATTTTATTTTACCCTAATAAATCAGCCAGATAATCATTGGCGGGAAAACGGAATGGAACAGGCCCATCAGCAATGCCATCAAGGAATTGTCGTACACGAGGGTCTTGGTTTTCTCGCAATTCTTCACCCGTTCCCTGAGCAATGACATGCTGCTGCGCAACAATATAAGCATTATCTGCGATACTCAATACCTCTGGAACATCATGGGAAACCACGACACAGGTGACACCCAGCGCTTGATTAAGCTCATCAATCAATTTAACCAAAACCCCCATAGTAATCGGATCTTGGCCGACAAAAGGTTCATCAAACATGATTAAATCTGGGTCAAGCGCGATAGCACGTGCTAACGCAGCACGCCGTGCCATACCTCCTGACAACTCAGATGGCATTAATTGAGCAGCGCCACGTAAACCAACCGCCTCTAGTTTCATCATCACCGTCGTATGAATCAGCGATTCTGGCAAGTTAGTGTGCTCACGTAGAGGGAAAGCCACGTTATTAAATACGTTCATATCCGTGAATAACGCCCCGGATTGAAACAGCATGCTCATCTTTTTACGAGATTGATACAGCTTTGAGCGTGACAACGCTGGAATATTGTCGCCATCAAACCAAATTTCACCTTCATTTGGCCGTAATTGCCCACCAATCAAGCGCAGTAATGTGGTTTTACCAATCCCTGATGGCCCCATAATTGCCGTAATTTTTCCACGAGGAACCGCCAGATTAATATTTTCAAATATTTTCCGGCTTCCACGAGTAAAGGACATGTTCCGTACTTCAATTAAGTTGTCTGTCTGTGCTTGCATTGTTAAATAACTCGTTATACACCACGCGTAAATATTTTTTATCCGTTCAGATGTTACCGAAAGATAAACTGAAAATCGTCAAATATCACAACAAAATAGAATTTATAGTATTATAGCGTTGAAAATATGACTTTTAGTGTTACAACCCTGTTTTTACCTTCAGATAACAGAGAAAAAACAATATAATTTACTTATAGTCAGCAAAAGCTTTCACTATTAACAGCAGATAGCTCTTAGAATGTTGTGATTTACCTAGCTTGAGGATACTCGAATTTGCCTATCCATTTTTGGTTCAAGATGCTAATGAAATCGTCTTGTACGTATTAAATTCTACATCGAAGTCCCGAAAAATACTCATTAAGTATAAAACTAACATTAAAAATAGCTTAACTGACAAAATACTTACTGATACCAAGTATTCGTTATACAATTTAATTTCGCTAATCCGATTAACTTAAAAGCTACGCATGGAACTAGAAATGTCAAACTTCGATTTTCAGAAAGTAGGTAAAGAAGTTCTCCATATCGAACACGAAGGTTTAAAAAACCTAGAACAATATATCAATACTGACTTTGACCGCGCTTGCCAGCTCATTTTTAACTGTGAAGGTAAAGTCGTCGTAATGGGAATGGGGAAATCGGGGCATATTGGCCGTAAAATTGCCGCCACACTAGCGAGTACAGGAACACCATCATTTTTTGTTCATCCGGGAGAGGCCAGTCACGGTGACCTTGGGATGATTACTCATAACGATGTTGTGTTAGCCATTTCAAATTCTGGTGAGTCAGGAGAAATTTTAGCCTTACTTCCTGTTTTAAAAAGAATTAAAGTGCCTTTAATCTGTATGACTAACAATCCTGAAAGTAATATGGGAAAATATGCAGATGTTCATTTATGTATCAAAGTCCCTCAAGAAGCCTGTCCATTGGGGCTTGCTCCTACCACGAGTACAACAGCTACACTCGTGATGGGAGATGCATTAGCGATAGCCTTATTAACCGCCCGCGGCTTCACTGCGAATGATTTCGCACTTTCGCATCCGGGTGGCGCACTTGGGCGCAAACTTTTACTCCTCGTTCGTGATTTAATGAATACGGGTGATGAAATCCCCCATATTCCTAAAAGTGCGTCTTTACGCGAGGCTTTAGTGGAAATTACCCGCAAAAAACTGGGTATGACCGTTATTTGTGATGATGATATGAATATTGAAGGTATTTTCACTGATGGGGATTTACGCCGTATCTTTGATATGGGAATCGACCTGAATAACGCTAAAATTGCTGATTTAATGACCCCCGGTGGAATTCGAGTATCACCAACCATGTTAGCGGTTGAAGCGCTTAATTTAATGCAATCTCGGCATGTGACTTCGTTATTAGTTGCAAATGATAACAAATTAGTTGGTGTGCTACATATGCATGATCTGCTTCAAGCAGGTGTTGTATAACATAAGGAAATACCATGACGTCTACCTTGTTGGAAACCTGCTATGGCCCTGTTGCCAATACTGTTTTAACCAAAGCAGAAAAAATCAAATTATTGATCTGCGATGTTGATGGTGTCATGTCTGATGGCTTGGTCTATATGGGAAATAATGGCGAAGAACTCAAAGCCTTTAATGTCCGTGACGGCTATGGGATACGTTGCTTATTAACTTCCGGTATTGAGGTCGCCATCATTACAGGAAGAAAAGCGAAGCTTCTTGAAGATAGGGCCCAAACATTAGGCATTACATATCTTTACCAAGGTCAAAGCGATAAGCTTTTGGCGTATCACGAACTGTTAGATACACTACAATTATCAGCTGAAGAAATAGCTTATATTGGGGACGATCTGATTGACTGGCCTGTTATGGCTAAAGTAGGCTTATCCGTCGCCGTCGCGGATGCCCATCCTTTGTTATTACCGCGAGCGGATTATGTGACTCGCATTGGCGGAGGAAAAGGCGCAGTCCGCGAACTTTGTGACCTTATTTTGCTTTCTCAAGGCAAACTGGAAGAAGCAAAAGGTTTATCAATATAACGAATAGATTGAATTCATGAGCAATGCGAAGAAGTGGTTAATTATTATTTTATCCTTGGTTGTATTAGGGCTTATCGGCTGGAATTTAGCAGGTAGTGATTCTGACAACCAAGAGGATAAAGTAATTAATGATGGTCAACCTAATTATCAAACTGATGATTCAGTGACTTTTGTCTATAATCCAACGGGTAATTTAGCGTATAAACTCGTTTCAGATAAAATAGATAACTACACTGAAGGAAAAATCACGTGGTTTTCAAAACCGGTTCTAACCACTTATAACGAAGCGGGCGAGCCAACTTGGACGGTTAAGGCTTTCAAGGCTAGGTTAACGAACGATAGAATTCTCTATTTATATAGCGATGTTCAGGTTGATAGCTTAACCAAAGACTCGCAGATCCAACGAATTACAACTGAGAGTGCAGTTGTCAATTTGACAACACAAGACGTTTCATCTGATGATAAAGTGACCATTATTGGACAAGGTCTCAATTCTACCGGTATGAAAATGAAGGGAAACCTTCGTACAAGAACGGCTGAATTAATCGAAGATGTTAAAACTCATTATGTGTTACAACCAGAAGAGCATTAAAATGAATCAAGTAACTAAGAAACGTTTTATTCAAGGAGCTGTTGCCAGTGCAATCTTGGCTCTTAGCCTACCTGCAATGGCATTAAAAAGTGATACGCAGCAGCCAATGACGATTAATTCGGTCAAACAATCTCTTGATTTAGAAAAAAACGTCACCACCTTTACTGATGATGTTGTTATTAAACAAGGTTCTATTGATATCAGAGCCAATAAAGTGGTTGTAACACGTCCAAGTAGTGACTCGGATAAAATTGTGATTGAGGCCTTTGGTACCCCGGTTACCTTTTACCAATTACAGGATGATGGCAAACCAATTAAAGGCCATGCCAGCAAAGCCCGTTATGAGGTCGATAAACAGCTCGTCACCTTAACAGGCAATGCTTATCTTGAGCAGTTAGACAGCAATATCCAAGGTGACAAAATTACCTATTTGGTTCCTACGCAGCAAATGGAAGCATTTAGTGATAAAGGTAAACGCGTCACCACTGTAATACTGCCAGCCCAATTGCAAGAAAAAGGCCCAGCAGCGAATAAAAATTCATCAGCAAGTAAGAGTAAATAACTGTTATGGCTACACTAACCGCTGAAAATCTAGCTAAAGCCTATAAAAAACGTAAGGTCGTTGAAGATGTCAGCCTGGAAGTTAAATCAGGAGAAATCGTTGGCTTGTTGGGACCAAACGGTGCCGGTAAAACCACAACCTTTTATATGGTTGTGGGTATTGTTCAGCGGGACGCTGGCAAAATTATGATTGATGGTGAAGATATCAGCCTTCTACCACTGCATGAACGTGCTCGTCGTGGAATTGGCTATCTTCCTCAAGAAGCCTCAATTTTTCGCCGCCTCAGCGTTTATGATAACTTAATGGCTGTGTTAGAAATTCGCGAAGATTTGAGCTCCCAGCAACGTAAAGAACGTGCTGAGGAATTGATGGAAGAATTTAGTATCACCCATCTTCGGGACAGTATGGGGCAGTCGCTATCCGGTGGGGAACGCCGCCGTGTGGAAATTGCGCGTGCACTTGCTGCTAACCCAAAATTTATTTTATTAGACGAACCTTTTGCGGGTGTAGACCCTATTTCCGTCTTAGATATCAAAAAAATCATTCAGCACTTAAGAGATTACGGCCTCGGCGTTTTAATTACCGACCATAATGTGCGGGAAACCTTAGATGTGTGTGAAAGAGCCTATATTGTCAGCCAAGGGCACTTAATTGCGCATGGGTCACCAACCATGATCTTAGAGAACGAACAAGTGAAACGTGTATACTTAGGTGAAGGTTTCCGGTTATAAATTATCGTGTTGTCATTTTTTAGGGAGAATAAAACAGATTCATGAAGCAAAGTTTGCAGCTTAGAGTCAGTCAACAACTTGCAATGACCCCTCAATTGCAGCAAGCTATCCGCTTGTTGCAGCTGTCTACACTTGAGCTTCAGCAAGAAATTCAACTTGCCTTGGAAACCAACCCACTTCTTGAACAAGAAGAGTTGAATTCCGAGTCCGAATCTATTGACTCCCTAAATGAAAATACCGATACCAGTGAACTCGACACCAAAGACGCTCTTGAAAATCATGATATGCCAGATGAGCTCCCTTTAGATGCTGATTGGGATGAAATATATACGGCAGGAACACCGTCAGGGACCAGTAACGATTATAGTTTTGATGAACTGCCTGTTTATCAAGGTGAAACGACACAAACGCTGCAAGATTACTTGACATGGCAAGCTGAGCTGACCCCTTTTACTGACACAGACAGGGCAATCGCTACTGCCATTATTGATTCAATAGACGATTCCGGTTATCTGACAACAGCAATTTCTGATATACATGAAGGGATTGATAACCCTGAAATTAGCATAGAAGAAGTCATCGCTGTCCTAAAGCGTATTCAGCATTTCGACCCGCTGGGTGTTGCAGCACAAGATTTAAAAGAGTGTTTATTAATCCAATTGTCGCTGTATCCTCAGCAAACTGATGGGCTACAAGATGCAAAGCGCATTATTAGTAACCATATTGATTTGCTGGCTAACCGTGATTTTCGCCAGCTGGGTAAATTAACTCGCTTAAAAGAAGATGCACTAAAAACCGCGATAAACCTGATTTTAACGCTAAATCCAAAACCCGGCCAATCCATCAATACTGGGGAATCAGAATACGTCATTCCTGATGTTTTAGTGAAAAAAATTGCTGGACACTGGCAAGTTGAGTTAAATACAGATAGCATCCCTAAACTAAGTATTAATAACCATTATGCTTCAATGCTAAATAATTCAGCAAATGAAGATGACTCGCAATATATTCGTAGTCATCTGCAAGATGCAAAATGGTTGATTAAAAGCCTTGAAAGCCGCCACGAGACACTCTTAAAAGTCGCGACTTGTATTGTAGAACAGCAACAAGAATTCTTTGAGCTGGGTGAGGAATATATGAAACCGATGATACTGGCCGATATCGCCTATCAAGTGGACATGCATGAATCAACCATCTCACGAGTAACAACTCAAAAGTTTCTCCATAGTCCACGAGGCATTTTTGAGTTGAAGTATTTTTTCTCCAGCCATGTTAATACGGACACAGGTGGCGAAGCCTCCTCAACCGCAATTCGAGCATTGGTGAAAAAACTGGTTGCTGCTGAAAACCCAGCAAAACCATTGAGTGACAGTAAATTGACGAGTATGCTGGCAGAACAAGGCATTCAAGTCGCTCGCAGAACTGTTGCTAAGTATCGAGAATCGTTATCCATTCCGCCCTCTAACCAGCGTAAGCAGCTGGTTTAATTGATAAAATAAGGAAGATTGTATGGAATTTCAGATTACTGGACACAATATTGAAGTTACTCCTGCATTGCGCGAGACTGTTGAGAAAAAACTCAAAAAATTGGAGCAATTGTTTGATCGTATTAATGGTATCCAAGTTGTCTTGAAAGTTGAAAAAGTTCAGCAAATTGCTGAAGCAACCGTGCAAGTTAATGGAGCGGATCTCCACGCATCAGCGGAAGAAAACGATATGTACGCTGCTATAGATATACTCGTAGACAAACTGTCGCGCCAATTAACCAAACATAAAGAAAAACTGAGACAACATTAATACATTGACGCGGCTTATTAATTAGCCGAATAATGTTTCAAACCAGATGGTGGGATACATCATCTGGTTTTGTAGTCCTAAGTGAACAATAAAATGAATAGTGATATAGAAATCCAGTTAAACGTTGTTTTATCATCAGCCTGTACACGTAATAATATTGTGTGCACCAGTAAAAAAAGAGCTTTAGAAATTATTAGTGAGCTGGCTGCCGTTGAATTGGAATTACCTGAAAATACGGTATTTGAAGCGTTATTAACCAGAGAAAAAGTTGGCACAACAGGTATTGGCGGCGGTATTGCCATTCCTCATGGAAAGCTGAACGAAGGTGAAAGTAGCCGTGCTGTCGGTGTCTTTTTACATTTAGAAGAGCCGATTGCTTTTGATGCAATTGATAACCAGCCTGTTGACTTGCTTTTCGCTTTACTCGTGCCATCAGACCAATGTAAAACGCACCTGCATACGTTGTCGCTTATCGCCAAAAAACTAGCCGATAAAACGCTCTGTAAACGCCTGCGCAGTGCACAAAGTGATGAAGAGCTATACAGCATAATTACAGAGTAAGCGATAAATTATGTATCTTGCCATATGCAAATGATATTGTTATGGTTTCTAAGTAATATTAATTGGCAAGTACTGCTTTTCAAGAAACACATTATTAAGAAACAAAAGGGAGCAAGCTCATGGTGCTGATGATAGTCAGCGGCCGTTCCGGTTCGGGGAAATCCGTTGCCTTACGTGCGCTGGAAGATATGGGTTTCTATTGCGTAGATAACCTACCGGTTGTATTACTGCCGGAGTTAGCGAATTCACTGGCTGATCGTAATATTTCAGCAGCGGTAAGCATCGACGTGCGTAATATGCCCGACAATCCAGAGATTTTCGAAGAAGCGATTGATAAATTACCATCAACCTTCTCTCCTCAATTATTGTTTCTAGATGCCGACCGTAACACGCTTATACGTCGTTACAGTGACACTCGTCGGTTGCACCCACTTTCAAGTAAAAATCTTTCGCTTGAAAGCGCAATAGATGAGGAAAATGAGCTACTTGAACCTTTACGCTCTCGTGCTGATTTAGTTATTGATACTTCAGAAATGTCCGTTCATGAATTAGCTGAAATGCTAAGAACACGTTTGATGGGCAAACGTGAGCGTGAACTGACAATGGTGTTTGAATCCTTTGGTTTCAAACATGGTATTCCTATTGATGCCGATTATGTATTCGATGTGCGTTTTTTACCAAACCCGCACTGGGATCCGAAATTACGCCCAATGACAGGTCTTGACCGGCCCGTTGCTGCATTCTTAGATAGGCATACTGAAGTCCATAACTTCATCTACCAAACTCGTAGTTATTTAGAATTATGGCTACCGATGTTAGAAACCAATAACCGTAGCTATTTAACTGTTGCGATTGGCTGTACAGGAGGGAAACACCGTTCAGTATACGTCGCAGAACAACTTGCCGATTATTTCCGTTCCCGTGGTAAAAATGTGCAGTCACGCCACAGAACATTGGAAAAGCGTAAATAACAGCAATGACCGTAAAAGCCACAATAACGCTCAAAAATCGGCTTGGGATGCATGCACGGCCTGCCATGTTACTCTATGATTTAGTTAAACAATTTAACTCTAGAGTTATTTTGCGTAATAATAATCAAATTGAGGCGGAGGCCGATAGCGTTATTGCGATGTTGATGTTAGACTCAGAACAAGGCAGTAAGATTGATATCGAGGTTAGCGGTCCGGATGAAAATCAGGCCTTGTCTGCAATTATCAACCTATTCGAAAACAGGTTTGACGAAGAATAGTTGATGAAATGATGAAAAATAGCAGAGTTTCAAGCTAGCTATAGCATGTCAATCAGTAGATTTTTATCTAGGCAGGCTTAGAGATCGTGATCATGATCTCTTCCCTTTAAAGCGTATAGCGCCTAATATTTTAAACAAACTTATTTCTAGCGACACCCCCTACCTTATGGGTGGGGGGTGTTTGCTTTGTATGTCTCTATTGGAGTGTGGTATGACAAAGCCAACAATTATTATCAATGATTTAGATGCTGAACGTTTAGATGCACTGATGGAACAGCCGGCTTATGCGGGCACACCGGTTGCCGAAGCGCTAAATGATGAACTTGACCGTGCAGATATTCTTAGCCCACAAGAAATCCCTGCGGATGTGGTCACGATGAACAGTACCGTTCGCTTTTTGGATTTAATCAGCAACGAAGAACGCACACGCACCTTAGTTTACCCTGCGTCACTGAAAGATAGTGCGGAGCAACTGTCTGTGATGGCTCCGATTGGTGCAGCCTTGTTGGGCTTGCATGTAAACGATGAAATCAGCTGGGAATTGCCAAACGGTGTTCAAACACGTGTTCGTGTACTTGAAATCGTTTATCAACCAGAAGCAGCTGGTGAGTTCCACCGTTAATCACGACAACGGCTGAATTAAAGAAGGCTTAGCGAAAAAAGTTTTTATTTAAAAAACTCAGGCAAGCCCTCTGGCATATTCAGGCACTCAATTGAGTGCCTTTTTTGTTGCCATTAAATAAGCAAAGTAGAGAACTATTCTCCCGCAATACTCATTTCTGGGATCAATACCGAACCACACTGAATATTACTGCGAGTTTCAATATCATCAGCGATAGTCACCATATTCGCCCACATATCTTTTAGGTTTCCAGCAATAGTAATTTCACTCACTGGGTACTGAATCTCACCATTTTCGACCCAAAAACCTGAAGCGCCACGAGAATAATCTCCTGTAATCCCACTCACCCCTTGGCCCATTAACTCAGTAACGATTAGCCCTGTTCCCATTTGTTTCAGTAATGCATCAAATGAAAGCCCTTGGCCTGCAATACGCCAGTTATGGATGCCGCCCGCGTGGCCAGTGCTTTGTAAACCTAGCTTTCTTGCTGAATAGCTGGTCATCAACCACGTTTGTAGAACACCATTTTCGACGATATTGCGTTCACAAGTGCGAACACCTTCGCTATCAAAAGGTGATGATGCTAATCCACCCATTAAATGCGGTTGCTCATTGATAGTTAGCCAGCTTGGTAGAATTTGCTTTCCTAAGCTATCGAGCAAGAAAGAAGATTTGCGGTAAATACTACTGCCACTAATGGCACCAACTAAGTGACCAAACAGACCTGTAGCCACTTCGGCCGCAAAAATAACAGGCGCTTTCATCGTAGGTAATTTACGAGGTGATAAACGAGATAAGGTGCGTCGAGCGCATTCCTGCCCAACCCACTCAGGGGACTGTAATGCACCTAAGCTACGACCGATCGTATAAGCGTAATCACGTTCCATCTCACCATTTTGCTCTGCAATCACACAACTCGACATCGAATAGCGGCTTGAGCAGTAGCTTTGCAGCATACCATGGGAGTTGCCAAATACACGTACACCATAGTGCCCATTAAAACTGCCGCCTTCGGTATTCACAATGCGGGGGTCTGCATTTAATGCTGACATTTCTGCAACTGATGCTAAGCGGATAGCTTCTTCGGGAGAAAGTTCGCTCGCTTGAAACAAATTGAGGTCAGGAGCTTCAAAAGCCAACAAAGATTTGTCTGCCGGCCCTGCACACGGGTCTTCTGAGGTGTAATTAGCGATATCAATTGCCGCTTGAACGGTGCGTTCAATCGCTTCAGGGCTTAAATCTGTAGAAGAGGCACTACCTTTACGTTGTTGATGATAAACGGTGATCCCTAATGCCCCATCACTGTTAAACTCAACATTTTCGACTTCCCCTTGGCGGGTACTCACACTAATTCCTGTGCTTTTGTTTACTGCGACTTCCGCAGCATCACAACGTGTTTTTGCAAAATCTAATGCGTGTGCGACGGCTTCTTCGAGTTTTTTACGTTGTTCAGTGACTTGTTCAGTTACACTCATGCTTTAGTCCAATCAATAATATGGGGGAAACGTGATTTTCTGCCCTAACACGTAAATGCTAGGTAGTCATAGAGGGGTTTTCCCAGTTACAATATATAATAGATGAATGTTAACACTCACAACACAGTAAATCATATTAATTACGCGTAATTAAACCACTGTGTTCGGTAAAAAGGAAAATCGATATGGCCAAACAGCCTGATGACTGGCTGGATGATATCCCAGCGCCGCAAGACGAAGAAGATGAGGAAATCATTTGGGTCAGTAAAAGCGAAATTAAGCGCGATGCTGAGATCCTCAAAAAATTAGGGGCTGAGCTCGTTGATTTAAGTAAAAGTGAATTAGAACGTATTCCGTTAGATACTCAATTACTTGAAGCTATTGAACTTGCTCAAAAAATCAAACGTGAAGGCCGTCGTCGCCAATTACAATTGATTGGTAAGTTACTACGTTCACGTGAGGTTGAGCCGATTACAGAGGCTCTGGATAAGCTTAAAAACCGTCACAACCAACAAGTAGTCATTTTACATAAACTGGAAGACTTACGAACCCGTTTATTAGATGGCGGTGATGAAGTCATTGAAGACGTAGTTGCCCTGTTCCCACAAACAGACAGGCAACAATTGCGTGCATTAGTCCGTAATGCGAAAAAAGAGCGTGAAGGCAATAAACCGCCAAAAGCCTATCGCCAAATCTTTCAATATTTGAAAGATCTGTCTGAAATGGCTTAATAAATTATCCCCTATGCTACGGCTAGGGGATTTTTCTTGGTAAATGTACCTAGTATTCTTACCAGCCATAACTAGCTAAAATGCGCTTTGATTGTATCAAGTAGTGTTTTGAACTCAGTATAGCCTTCTCTATCAAGGAAATGCCCGGCAGATTCTTCAATAATAACCTGTGTTTTTAAAGCCTCTGCCAATGCTTTCGAAGACCTTGGTGACACAATTTCATCATTGGTTGATATAATCGATATTCGATTATTTGCTATCTGTATGAGTTCATCATAATTCAATGGCTCAAGGGTGTGATGCTGTAATTCTGGCAATGTTTCTTGCGTTTCATCAAACCCTGATACCAATACATAACCCGCTACCGATTGCCTCGTATTTTGCAAAAATCGTAATGCGGTAATGCAACCTAAGCTATGACCAATCAAAACCGTATTTTCATCAATATCAAAAGGTAAGTGTTGTAAGCGCTGCTGCCACCTTTCAGGATGAGGAGCGAGTGAGTCAGGCATGATGGGTACGTTAACAAAAGCGCCTAAGGCTTCAAGCTCTGATTTCAACCATGGAAACCAATTTTTATCAGGGGATGCCGTATAGCCGTGAACAATAAGGAATTTTTTTTCTTTTAGCGGAAATGCAGTGCAGGTAACGTTATTCATCCTAAAGACCCCTATCAGCTCAGTTATCTTATTTAGACTTTACCATGAGTGATAGGAATATTAGTTAGAGCTTTTTGTTATATCTAAAGCAAAAACGAACTCTTCTTCCCACATATCTTGTGCGTCATTCATCACATCAATAACATCTGCGAATTTTATACGTTGTTCGGCCGTCATATGTGAAAACGTAATGGTTACAGGCAACTCAATGCCTGCGGAAACCATGTCCCACAGGGCATCAAGATTATAGCCAAACCAATCAGGAAGGGAAAATTGTTGAGCAAATTGGTCATAAAAATCATTCAATGAGTTTATCTGCCTGAAATCAAAGCTCACCTGTTTGCTCATTATGATTTTCCTTTAGTTGACTTGAGTAAAGCTCTTATAGTGGTCATGAGTCACAAAAATCATCCCATCCGATGAGTACAGCAAACGGTCTGCCCCGCGATGACCACAGCGATAATTGATATCTGCTTCAAACCACTGACGCCCTTGTGCAATTGGCAAACTTTTTTCACGGTTAGAAAAACGGTCTCCGCCAATTGCTCTTCCAGGTAACACATCGCAAAGGTTACCTTTTTTCGCATCCCATCCGGCTTCACGGGCTTGTTTCTTCGTCATATAGAAAGCTGGAAGTTTTTGATATTTTTCCATAAAACTAACCACGTTGTCTTGTGCAGTTAGCTTATCAATCGGTTGTGGTGTTTCTTTTGGCGTTATCACTTCACGAGAAGGTGGATTGCTTTGATTAATGGATGGTTCAGATGGTGTTTTATCTCCACCATTAAAATAAAGGCTAATCACAATCAAAATAGCCATCAATACGACAGGTAAAAAACGTTTATTCATAACACCTCAGTTGTTTTGTGCTTTGCAGGCACACAATCGCCCTAGTCACAACATCGACAAGAAGTTGTCACCAGGGCGAGCAGAGCCTAGTTTATATCGCCATAAACGATTATGCGGTACCGCCAACGGTCAGTTTGTCCAGTTTTAATGTAGGTTGGCCGACACCAACAGGGACACTTTGGCCTTCTTTACCACAAACACCAACGCCTTTATCTAGCGCTAAGTCATTACCAACCATTGAAATCTGCTGCATAGCTTCAACACCCGAGCCTATTAACGTCGCCCCCTTCACAGGAGAAGTAATCTTACCCTTTTCAATCAGGTAAGCTTCTGATGTTGAAAATACAAATTTACCTGAGGTGATATCTACCTGACCACCACCAAAGTTTGGTGCATAAATGCCTTTATCCACACTAGCAATAATTTCTTCTGGCGTTGATGTCCCTGCTAACATGTAGGTATTGGTCATACGCGGCATCGGTAAGTGCGCATAAGATTCACGGCGTGCATTACCTGTTGGAGCAACTCCCATCAGGCGTGCATTCAGTTTATCTTGAATATAATTACGTAAAATACCATTTTCTATTAGGACGTTATACTGCCCAGGCACCCCTTCGTCATCAATAGCGAGAGAGCCACGACGGCCCGCTATCGTGCCATCATCCACGACGGTACACAGTGGTGATGCGACTTGTTCACCAATTTGGCCTGAAAATACAGATGTGCCGCGACGGTTAAAGTCACCCTCTAAACCATGCCCTACAGCTTCATGCAATAGAACCCCAGGCCAACCGGCACCTAGCACAACAGGCATCATTCCCGCAGGAGCCGCAACTGCAGACAAGTTCACCAGTGCCATACGCACCGCTTCGCGTGCATATTGTTCAGCAACTACTTGCCCTTGGTGAATTTCCAAGAAATATTCATAACCATAACGACCACCACCGCCACTTGCACCGCGTTCACGCTTACCGTCATGTTCCACCAGCACGCTGACTGACAAACGCACTAACGGGCGAATATCTGCCGCCAAAGTACCATCTGTTGCGGCGACTAACACTTGCTCATAAACACCGGTTAAACTAGCATTGACCTCAATGACACGCGGGTCTTCTGCGCGTGCAACTTGGTCAACACGATGCAGCAAATCAATTTTTTGTTCCCGCGATAAGCTTTGCAGTGGATCTGCCACTGAATACAATTTTTTATATTCAACGTTAGTTAAAATTTGTGATTTACCAGAGCCTTGCTCATTCACAATGCTGCGTGCAGCGGTAGCACTTTGTGTCAGCGCGTGTAGCGAAATTTGGTCTGCATAAGCAAAACCCGTTTTTTCACCACTAACAGCTCTCACACCAACACCTTGGTCGATATTGTAAGAGCCATCTTTGATGATCCTATCTTCAAGCACCCATGACTCATGGAAGCTCGATTGAAAGAACAGATCCGCATAATCTAGATGGCGCTCAGATAACAAACCTAAAATGTCATACAGATTTTCTTGCCCAAGGCGGTTGGCGGCCAGCAAATGTTCGCTGACAGAAACTAAACTCATATTCGTTACTCTTTGGTTTCTTTTTTAATCAATGATGTCAATTGCGGTCTAAAACGGTTGTGTTTTACCACTTTTATTTGCTCGCGCATGACACTCAAGCTGTCTGTTTTAATATTCAGTACCGTAGAAGCGACGGCATCCACGTTCTTTTTCATCACTTTACCCCACCCATCAACCGCAAGGCTATGCCCCCACGTGCGACGTGTACCGTGCACACCGACTTGAGCAGGTGCTAAAATATAGCATTGGTTTTCTATCGCACGGGCTCGTAATAACGGCTCCCAATGTGCTTGACCGGTGTAACGGGTAAATGCCGCTGGTACAGAGATAATTTCTGCACCTTGCTCACGTAATGCTTGGAATAAACCAGGAAAGCGTAAATCATAACAAATCGTCATGCCAAGGCGGCCCACCGGCGTATCAACAACGGTAATATGTTCACCACGCTGATAAATCACGGATTCGTTATAAGTGCCTTGTTCATCTTCGATATTGACATCAAACATATGAATTTTATCGTAGCGCGCTTTAATGTTTCCTTCGGCATCAAATAATAAGCTACTACTTGTAATACGTTCGGGATCTTCACGGCTAATCATTGGCATTGAGCCAATTAAAATCCAAACATGATAACGTTTGGCCATTGCGCTGATCGCTTTTTGCAAAGGGCCTTTTCCTTGCTCTTCCGCTTGTTTACGATAGGTCGCTGCATCTGCAAATAACAATGCGTTTTCAGGTGTCAGTACTAACTCAACAGTTTCTGGTAACTGTTTGATCTGTTGTTCGATTTGCGCCAAATTGTGTTTAGTATTATTTCCGCTACATAACTGCAAAAGTGCAACGTTGCCATTTTTCATTACTCTTGAGTCTCCTTCAGTTGACGTAATACTTCATCAATTTTCGGCTCGTCCAAGCTACCTGTTACTCGGTAACGAATAACGGAAACTTTACTCCATAGTGGACCGAGCACTTTTGTTGCCGCAAATACGGCAGCGCCTGCAAATGGGTTTACCACAAACGCGGTTGCTACTCCTACTGTAGCAGATATTTCCGGTGTAATGACGGCTTCAACATTAATTTGGCGTTTAACGAGGTCAATTTGACCATTAAAAGCAATATCGGCAACTAAACCATCAACATAGGTATTTTTCGAAACCAGTACACCATTTTTAATGGTCGCATCACCTTTAATGGAATCAAAATCAAAGTCATCACTAAATGTATCGCTAAAATCAAATCGTAGTTTACGCAACAGCGCATCAAAGCTGACTAGACGCAATATTTGCCCTGCACGACCGCCCCCCATTTGTGCAATCGCTCCTTTACCCAATTTTGCAGACATTTTACCATTTAAAGAGGCAATATCTGGTGACCAAGGCAAATTAGCCCAATCTAAATCAAATTCAATAGTATAAGGTGATTGGATAATGGGAACCAATATACCAAAATACGCTGCTGTTTCGTCAAAAGCTTCGCCGGTCAATGAACCTGCAATTTGCGTTTTATTGCCGTTTTCGCTATTCCAAATAGCATCTAGCGTTAATTTCGTAACACTGTTATCTAGCGTGCCATCGGTCAGTTGCAATAACGTCCCTTTAGGTTGGATATTCGCACTAATTTCACCCAATTTCTGCCCAGCAACCCAACATTCTTTACAATGAAACTGCAATTGTGGCCATTGGCTAAAATCAAATTGTGTTGTGGCAAGGTCATTGATTTGAGCACTAGAGGAAGTGCTAGGGTTGTAATACAAATAATCAATAGCGACCTGCCAAGGCTGTGAAGCAAAGATTTGTAACGAGCCTTTTAGGTTTTCACTGTTGATACTGACCAATTGCTCAGGCCGTTGTAAATCATAAGAAAAGTTTACTGCGTTCCATTGCTGCCCAGCGAGGTAGATTGATGGAATATTGACCTGGAGCATATCCGGCAAGCCAATATTCATACCACCTTCGCGGCTATGGGATGACACTAGTAACCCAGCTAATTTCTCCCAGTTCATATCAGTAATCGCTGGCAAATCGACAATAAAAGCTGAGTTTTTAGGGAGTTCAGGGATAACATCACGCCATTGAGCAATATGGGCTTTTAATAAACTCAGAGGTTTGTCACTCAACCCCCATTGAGTATTAAAACCAATGCGCTTACCGATATCACCACCAACCACCAACTGTTCTGTGGTTCCTTTTGCTTGAACATTAATTTGCCCAAGCTCTGCTAACAAAGCGTTATCAATAGCAGGTAGTTGGCTTTTCAGTTGTTTTAGCCCTGCGGTGACGTCTATTTGTAAGCCAACGGGTTCTTTTGCCGTATTCGGAATGGTGATAGCGACTTGGCTTTTCCAGTCAGTGGTTCCTGATAATTTTTGTTTAATATCAGCAGGTAACATTGCCAACTTATTCACCGCCCAGTTTCCGTTAATATTCACATCCACTAAATAATTTTTTGCTTGGTCAGTGGTAGTGAAATCGACAGTAATTGGCTGTTCAAACCAGTGTCCACGCAGGTTTTCACCGCGTAAATCTCCATTGTTAAACTCAAAGCTACCCGTTAAAGCAGAAATAGTGCTATCAATTGGCTGAATATATAAATCGTTTTTATTGAGATTGACCTTTCCTTTAGCAACAACATCCTTACCCGCCACCAGTGGAATAGATAACCCTAACTGGCCATTAACAGTTCCCCCAATTTGTAACTCTTCAAGCGTATCGCCAATTGAGTGGTTCATCGGGGTATGCACAAAATATTGCTGGATTTGTTTTCCAGTTCCATTGATATCTGCATTGATATACAGCATTTCTTTAGTGTAATCAGGGATATTGGCATCAAGATTGGTTGCCGTGGCATCTGCCAATTTTACCGTTGGTGCATGCATAAATAGCCCTGCACGCCTAAAGTCTAAATTCATATCTAAGTTCAATAATGCAGGCCATTCACTGTCATATTCGAATGTCGCATTACGCAGAGGGACATAAACCTGGAATTGCCCATCATTGTTATCGTATGGGAAATGAGCTGGGTCACCTTTATAGACCAACGTCGCATTATCTACACTACCTGCGATAATGGCTTTCGTCAGGTAATCCGCCACATCTTGCCCCATTAATTTTTGTGGGAAATAACGCCACGCATCCCCTGCATCATCTAAACGAATTCCGGCAAGAATGGCGAGATCGGCATAATTTCCTTTTTTCGCTTTTGCGTAACGAAACTCACCATTTGCCCAAAGAGACTGAGCTTGTACCTCTAATGATGGGCTCCACAGTTTAAATTCACTGTCATTATTTACCCAATGGAACTGACCTGTTGCCGTCTTTATTAAAAAAGGAGCTTTAAATTCATCGCGATAGTCCACTTCACTATCTTGCAAGCTAACTGTGGCACTACCACTTTGCATGCCACCAATTAAAACACCCGAAAAATGATTGACTGAAGGCAACTCTTTCCATTTTTTCCAGCTGACATTTTGCCAATCCATGTTGATTTGTACGTTTTCAGGCATGTTTTGTGTGATATCAAGGGCAAATTCACTCACTACACCAGTTGGTTGGCGATGTTGCCAATCTTGTACCATTTCAGGTGTCAAAAAAGAAAATGTGGGCAAAACTTCGCTTAAACGTTCGAGTTCAATATCTTTAGCACGGATGCGCCAATGGTCATTATCTTGATATTTTTTGCTGGCAGGCAAATACAATACAGAGACGCTCCCTTGCGGCCAGATAAACTCATTGGTTTTCAAGGTATCAAGCTCAGGAATGTTAAATAACCACCCATTCCCCTGCCTTTTCATTCGCAAAAGCAAATCATTAACTTGTAGGTTTTGGGCTAATTCGCCCGTTCCCCAGTTAGCTTCGCCTTGTCGTAGTTGAATAAGGCCGCTATCAATTCGATGATTTCTCAGGGTTACCCAAGAAGACAGGCTAAAATTGGCATCCCGCAATGAAGTATTGTCACGCATCCAGCGGCTAAGCCATGGCTGCATGTCAATATTATCCGCTTGTAGATAAAAAATACCGTCACTTAACACGCCGTTTTTATCTGACACATCAAGCTTTACTTGCAGATAGCCATGCTGCTTATTAATGGTTTCAAGACTCACAAAACCTTGAGCACGATGCCGTTCATTATCATTAAGCCATGAAAGCTCAGGTAAAATCAGCGTTGTTTTTTGTTCAGAAGGTGTGAGGAAGGTTAATTGGCTTTCTTTTAATATAAAGTGGTCGAATTGCCGTAAAAATAGCTCTTCAATGCTATCTAAAGACTCGCCTTTCGCGGAGTCTCCAAGGCTAAAAGGGACTTTATAATCAACATTTAACTGATAGAAGGTTAAATCACGAAAGCGCCAGCGTAGAGAAAATAATGAGCCCCAGATATCTAATTCAACCGTAATAGTATTCGCGGTGACATCCGTAGTTTTACTCTGTAAAGCGACATCGGATAACGTCAGTACAGGGCCAAAAGATTGCCAAGCCCCTTCGATTTTACCAATTTGTACAGATACATCGGTCTTTTTTTCAACATAATCGACCAAATCCTGTCGATAGTTGTCGATATTAGGCAGAAGAAAACGCAGCCCTGACAGCACTAATGCACACAGCAATAATATAACCGCGGTCGTCACCAGTGCTACACGTGGCAGTCGTCTCACTCAAATCTCCTTAATTACATCATTACGACGTCAAAACGTTCCTGACTGTAAAGAGGTTCAGTCTGAACTTTAACTTGCTTCCCAACAAAGATTTCAACTTCTGCGAGGGCATGTGATTCATCCCCTTTAAGGACATCAACCACCGCTTGGGATGCATAAACTAAAAACCTATCTGCATCGATAGTACGGTGAACGCGAACTATTTCACGTAAAATTTCATAACAAACTGTTTCTACCGACTTAACGGTTCCGCGACCTTGGCAAGTTGGGCAGTCATCACATAACACATGTTCTAGGCTTTCTCTTGTGCGCTTACGCGTCATTTCAACTAAACCCAGTTGCGAAAAACCATTAATGGTGGTTTTGACTTTATCTTTGCTCAATGCCTGCTCTAATGATGCTAGCACACGGCGACGATGTTCAGGGTCAACCATGTCGATGAAGTCAATAATAATAATACCGCCTAAGTTACGTAAACGCAGTTGCCTTGCTATCGCTTGAGTCGCCTCGATATTAGTATTGAAGATGGTTTCTTCAAGATTACGATGACCAACAAATGCTCCAGTATTGATATCAATCGTCGTCATGGCTTCAGTTTGGTCGATAATCAGATAACCACCTGATTTTAGCTCTACTTTTCGATCCATGGCTCGCTGAATTTCGTTTTCAACGTCAAATAAGTCAAATATTGGCTGATTACCTTGATAAAGTTCGAGCTTAGCCGTCATTTCTGGTACATACTCTTCGATAAACTCTTGCAATTGAGTATAGGTCAAACGGGAGTCAACACGAATACGATCAAGATGAGCACCAGCAAAATCACGGATAATGCGGTAAGCAAGCGCTAATTCACCATAGATTTTTGTGCGAGTCACATTACGTTTTTTTCGTTCAATCACTTTCGCCCACAGGCGCTTTAAGAAGGCCGCATCCTGTTTAACTTCCTCTTCCCCGACCCCTTCTGCTGCCGTACGGATGATAAAACCACCATTTTCATCACAATACTGTGAAACACACTCTTTTAGGCGTTCTCTTTCAACTTCACTTTCAATACGTTGAGAAACTCCCACATGGGAAGCCCCTGGCATAAAGACCAAATAACGAGAAGGGAGAGTAATATCCGTAGTAAGACGAGCGCCTTTGGTGCCAAGGGGGTCCTTGACGACTTGAACGATTAAATCTTGCCCTTGCTTAACGAGCTCAGCGATGTCCCTGACATGAAAGTTTTTTTGTTCGTCACCCGCAATGCATTCCGTATGGGGCATGATATCCGAAGCGTGCAAAAAGGCCGCTTTATCTAGACCAATATCAACAAAGGCCGCCTGCATCCCCGGTAAGACACGGCTCACGCGGCCTTTGTAAATATTCCCTACTAATCCTCTTTTTGCTTCTCGCTCAACATGAATTTCTTGTAATATCCCACCATCAATATAAGCAACGCGCGTTTCAGATGGTGTAATGTTCACTAATAGTTCCGCAGTCATGACTTCCCCTTACCATCACTTAACGCTAAAAATCGCTGAATTAGCTCGTCTGTTTCAACCAGTGGTAAACCAACAACCCCATGGTAGCTGCCATTGATTTTACGTATAAAACGCCCACCAATGCCTTGTATTCCATAAGCGCCAGCCTTATCCATTGGCTCTCTTGACTGTATATAATCCCGTATTTCGAGTAAAGATAACTCGCGGAATGTCACATCCGTCACAATTAGTGACTGTATCGTCTGTTGACGGTTGGATAAGGCAATCGCCGTCATCACTTGATGAGTTTTTCCCGATAACGCACTTAGCATCTCTTCTGCATGCTGGCAATCGCGCGGTTTTTCCAAAATTTTGCCTGCAAGAACAACAATAGTATCGGCGCCCAAAACAGGTTGATTATCGGGTGCTATCGCAACACCGGCTAAAGATTTATCTCGTGCAAGACGTTGAACATAGTCTTGAGGCGTCTCCCCTTCCTGCCACTGTTCTTCTACCTCTGGACGTAAAATTTCAAAAGTATAATTAAGTTGCTGAACAAGTTCACGTCGACGGGGTGAGCCAGACGCAAGATAAATTAAACACATAAACTGTATTCCCAGTCAGACCGACAACTAACACCCTAACATACTGAAAATTGCCGACGAATTTTACGTAAAAGCAAAAATAGCCATGGCCATAGAATACCATTCACTACGCTATTCCAAAATACTTGCGGATGGAATAATACTTGTGATGATAGAAATTCAGCCCAAAAAACAGCAAGATCCTGAATGATAGTGAGCAACATAATCACCAGCGCTTGCTGCCACAGCGCCATATTGCGCAACAACTGGTGCTTATAAGAGACGAGATAGCAAATAATGCTAAAAGAGAGGGCATGTACCCCCAGTGCTGAACCCTGAATGGAATCAACGATAATCCCTAAGATAAAGCTCGTACCAACACTCACACGGTGTGGTAGCGCCATCACCCAATAAGTGAGAATTAACAGAAGCCATGATGGCCGGTAAAAGCTGAGTTGCTCCGGCCAAGGCATGACTTGCAAAATCAAGGCAATAAAAAACGATAACCAAATGATGGCGCGGCCATTTCCACGATACTCATCCATGCTGATTTACTCTCTTGCCCATAACCATACTGTGTTTCCTCTACTTATGGTTGTGACGTCGGAGCCATTGATGGTGGCAATGGAGGCCCCTGAATTTCATTCGGGTTAGGTAATACTTGTGGCAATACTTTCATTAAGCGTTCATTTGCTGCCCGATAGACTTCCGAAGGCTGTAATGGCGTTTTAGGGTCGTTATCATTTCCCCATAATAACAGAAGGTAACGTAAACGCTGTAATTCGGCGCTCGGCTTCGCACTAATGATAGTATAAGCTCGTTGTGTGTCATGTTTTACGGCAGAGACCACCCCTACTGGATAACCTTCAGGGAAACGCCCCCCTAGCCCTGACGTGACAAGGACGTCACCAACACGAATATCGGTATTTTCAGGTAACGGTTCTAATTGGATATCATCAGCACATCCAGAACCGGCTGCAATCACACGAACATCATTACGTAATACTTGCACAGGCAATGCATGGGTAGTGTCACAAATTAGCAGGACACGGCTATTAAAATTACTTACCCCAACCACTTGGCCAACAACGCCTTTATCACTAATAACAGGCTGCCCTTCATAAACGCCTTCATTACTGCCTTTATCTATAACCACTTGGTCACGATATGGCGTATTCGCGCCTGAAATAACTTGCGTGACCATCATGTGTTCATCTTGGCGAAGTGGCGAGCCAAGCAACTCCCTTAAGCGTGCATTTTCCTGCTTAAGTTGCTCTAAAAGCAAGTTATCCGCTTTTTTCAGTAATAGCTCTTGGCGTAAGGCTTTGTTTTCGAATTGCAGTTGTTCTCTTGAAGAGAAACTTTCGGAGATATTATCTAGAAATTGGCGTGGGCCATTCGCTAAAAAATAGAATGGGCTAACCGCCGTGTCTAAGTAGTTACGGACTTTATTGAAAGGCTCAAAACGATGGTCAATCACCACCAGTACAAGTGCAATGATTACCGCAAAAAATATGCGTAACTGTAGGGATGGACCTCGCCTAAAAATTGGCTTCATGTGTGGCTAAGTTTCGCTAATGTCAGAGGAACAAAAAATAGTCAAAACAGTTGGAGAACCTCCCCAACCGTTTCTAAAAGGCCATTTAGTCTTCGCTAAACAGGTCGCCACCGTGCATATCAATCATTTCTAACGCTTTACCGCCGCCACGCGCGACACAAGTTAGTGGATCTTCTGCAACAATAACCGGGATACCCGTTTCTTCCATCAATAAGCGATCTAAATTACGAAGAAGCGCGCCACCACCCGTTAAGACCATACCGCGTTCTGAGATATCTGAGGCCAGTTCAGGAGGACACTGTTCAAGTGCTAGCATTACCGCGCTGACAATTCCTGTCAGAGGTTCTTGCAATGCTTCTAAAATTTCATTGGAATTCATTTTAAATCCACGAGGCACACCTTCTGCAAGGTTACGACCGCGAACTTCAATCTCGTAAACTTCATCGGTTGGAAATGCAGAACCAATTCCATGTTTGATGCGTTCTGCTGTCGCCTCACCTATCAGTGAGCCATAATTACGACGTACATAGTTAATGATAGACTCATCGAAACGGTCACCACCAATACGCACCGAAGAAGAGTAAACAACACCATTTAAAGAAATAACAGCAACTTCTGTAGTACCACCACCAATATCAACAACCATTGAGCCTGTAGCTTCTGATACAGGTAACCCAGCACCAATAGCTGCAGCCATCGGCTCTTCAATTAAGAAGACTTCACGCGCACCCGCACTTAGCGCGGACTCACGAATGGCTTTACGCTCAACTTGTGTTGCACCAACAGGCACACAAACAAGGACTCGCGGACTAGGGCGTAAAAAACTGTTACTATGAACTTGTTTGATGAAGTGCTGTAACATTTTTTCAGTCAAGAAAAAGTCAGCGATAACACCGTCTTTCATTGGCCTGATTGCCGAAATATTGCCTGGTGTACGTCCCAGCATCTGCTTCGCTTCACCACCGACTGCAGCAACGCTTTTTGGCGATCCAGAGCGGTCTTGACGAATAGCAACTACAGAGGGTTCATTTAATTTTACGCCTTGTCCTTTGACATAAATAAGGGTATTGGCCGTACCCAAGTCAATAGACAGGTCATTAGAAAACATGCCACGAAATTTTTTAAACATAACGAAAGAGTTATCCTGCAAGCTGGGGACGAATTTAAACCCGTCTACTCTACCAACCACTTGAAGCAGCCTCAAGGCGTTAATGAGCTGCTTCTATAAATATGGTTAATTCATCTATTTTTCACGTACCGTACTGTACATGCTTCTTATGTAAACGAAGCAGATAAAAACCCCAAAAATAGATATTAATTGTATTCTTTACCTACAGGATAAAATTATACAGAAAAACATCTACTCTTTGGTTGTTATATACTCCATCTTTTTCTTCCCAGTGTGACAAGTTATTGGGGCAACAAGTTCAAATATTATTTAGTTCTTTTTATTATTGCTACACACTGGCTATTTCCAATACAAATTGGGTGAATTCGCTGGGTGTTCGCTCTATTATCTACCAAAAACGCGGCAAATTTATGTCAATACGCAAAATGAATCCGTCGAGATGCGATATTTTGCATGATAAAAGCCTATTTATGCCAGAAAAAAATTATTTTTTACAAATTAATTACAATATTAATAGCTTAAACACTGTCACTACGTCAATGAATTACCCGCAAATTTTAGGCACTTTTAAAGTACATATTTAATCATTTTATTAGGAGTGAAAGATGAAAGCTCTCATCCTGCAACAATCGGAAGATAAAATTATCTCTGGCATTCAACCTCTAACCACAGAAATGCTACCGGCCGGTGAGATTATAGTCGATATTCATTGGTCCACACTCAATTATAAAGATGGGTTAGCCATTTGTGGAAAGGCGGGTGTCGTTCGCCAATATCCAATGGTACCCGGTATCGATTTTTCAGGTGTGATCCACCACAGCGAAGACCCTCGCTTCCAAGTTGGCCAACATGTGCTACTGACTGGATGGGGAGTGGGCGAAACGCATTGGGGGGGCTTAGCTTCTCAAGCAAGGGTTCCGGCTAAATATTTAACGCCTCTTCCAGAGAATTTATCTTTAAAGCAAGCGATGGTTATTGGCACTGCTGGCTTTACCGCTATGCTTTGCGTAAACGCTTTAGAAGAAGCGGGTGTGACACCAGATAAAGGCGAAGTCATCGTGAGTGGCGCTAGCGGTGGTGTTGGTAGTACTGCCGTGCAATTACTGTCTTTACTGGGTTATGAGGTTGTCGCGATTTCAGGTCGAGAAGAAAACAGCGGTTACCTGCAAAGTTTAGGTGCTAAGAGAGTATTACCTCGCAGTGATTTCACTCACCCTGCTAAACCATTAGACAAACAGCTATGGGCAGGGGCGATTGATACTGTAGGCGGTGAATTACTCGCCAATCTTCTTGCACAAACACACTATAACGGTACTGTTGCAGCCTGCGGTTTAGCCGGTGGCTTCGACTTACCAACTAGCGTCATGCCATTCATTTTACGTAATGTCCGCCTACAAGGTGTGGATTCTGTTTACTACCCTGCTGCAAGTCGCACTAAAGTATGGCAGCGCCTTGCAGATACTCTCCCCGCGGCTTTCTATGAGCAAGTCAGCAATGAGATTAAATTAGAAGATTCTGTCGAATATGCAAAAAAACTCTTAAAAAATGAAGTTACTGGGCGTACGCTAGTTAACCTACGTGCGGAGTAACGCATTTGTTGCGGTACTCCCGCCTAAATAGGGATTACCGCACATTTTCAAAAATAAATTCGGGTAATTTCTCTGATAAGACCAGTATTTTGCTGCTATATGTCACGAAATAATTATAATGACGGACTTTGTCAGTAGAAAATCCATTTATTTTTATGATAAAAGATGACAAACGCTTAGCATCGCGTTATGTTGTCGGGCTATTGATAATATCGTCGGAGTTAGCAGCATAATGGCAGAAGATATTCACATTTTACTCTTGAATGGGCCAAACCTGAACCTGCTAGGTACACGGGAACCTGATAAATATGGCAACCAAACTCTTGCTGATATTGTATCCAAGCTCGAGGCAGAGGCAAACCCGCTAGGAGTAAAACTGAGTCATTTTCAGTCAAACGCAGAATTTGAACTCATCGATAAAATTCATGCTGCACGTCATGATGTTGATTTTATCCTCATCAATCCGGCTGCATTCACACATACCAGTGTTGCACTACGTGATGCATTACTCGCGGTGAGTATCCCGTTTATCGAGATCCACCTGTCTAATGTGCATGCTAGGGAATCATTTCGCCAACATTCTTATTTCTCCGATAAAGCTATCGGTGTAATTTGTGGTCTAGGTGCTGATGGTTATAGTTTTGCTTTACAGGCAGCGGTTAACCGTCTGCGCCTAATTAATTCAATCCAAATATAAGAGTACGGAATCATATCCATGGATATTCGTAAAATTAAAAAGCTGATCGAGCTGGTCGAAGAGTCTGGCATTTCTGAACTGGAAATTTCTGAAGGGGAAGAGTCAGTACGTATCAGCCGCGTTTCACCTGCTGCTCAGGTTATGGCTGCACCTCAACAGTATTACTCAGCACCGGTTGCACAACAACCTGCTCTGGCTAATGCAGTTGCACCATCTGAAGCAATGGTAGCGCCAGCTGCACCAGCTGCAGTTGCAGGTCACCAAGTTCGCTCACCAATGGTCGGTACTTTCTACCGCGCACCAAGCCCAGAAGCGAAGCCATTTGTCGAAGTTGGTCAAACGGTCAGCGTTGGTGATCCACTTTGCATCGTTGAAGCGATGAAAATGATGAACCAAATCGAAGCAGATAAAGCAGGCGTTGTTAAAGCCATTCTGTTGCAAAACGGTGATGCAGTAGAATTTGACGAGCCATTAGTTGTCATCGAATAACGAGGCGTTTCCATGCTGGAAAAAATTGTTATTGCTAACCGTGGAGAAATCGCATTACGTATTTTGCGTGCCTGTAAAGAACTTGGCATCAAAACAGTAGCGGTTCACTCTACGGCAGATAGCGATCTAAAACACGTGTTACTGGCTGATGAAACAATTTGTATCGGCCCAGCAGCATCAGCGAAAAGTTACTTAAATATCCCTGCGATTATCTCAGCAGCGGAAATTTCAGGTGCGCAAGCAATTCACCCAGGATATGGTTTCTTGGCTGAAAATGCAGATTTCGCAGAACAAGTTGAAAACTCAGGTTTTGTTTTTATCGGTCCAAAAGCTGAAACCATCCGCCTAATGGGTGATAAAGTTTCTGCCATTAACGCGATGAAAAAAGCCGGTGTACCTTGCGTTCCGGGTTCTGATGGCCCATTAGGGAACGACACTGAAAAAAATAAAGCCATCGCGAAACGTATCGGCTACCCTGTCATCATCAAAGCATCTGGTGGTGGTGGTGGTCGTGGTATGCGTGTGGTACGTAATGAGAAAGATTTAGAATCTTCTATCAACCTAACACGTGCTGAAGCGAAATCCGCTTTTAATAATGATATGGTTTACATGGAAAAATTCCTTGAAAACCCACGTCATATTGAAATTCAAGTCATGGCTGATGGCCAAGGCCATGCGGTTTACTTGGCTGAGCGTGACTGTTCAATGCAGCGTCGCCACCAAAAAGTGGTTGAAGAAGCACCAGCTCCAGGTATTACACCTGAAATTCGCCGCAATATCGGTGAGCGCTGTGCCAATGCGTGTATTGAAATCGGTTATCGCGGTGCAGGTACTTTCGAATTCTTATTTGAAAACGGTGAGTTCTACTTCATCGAAATGAATACCCGTATTCAAGTTGAGCACCCAGTCACTGAAATGATCACTGGTGTAGACTTGATTAAAGAGCAGCTGCGTGTTGCATCTGGGTTACCATTATCAGTTAAGCAGGAAGATATTGTGGTTCACGGCCATGCTGTGGAATGCCGTATCAACGCAGAAGACCCGAATACCTTCATCCCAAGCCCGGGCAAAATCACCCGTTTCCACTCTCCTGGTGGTTTTGGCGTACGTTGGGAATCTCATATTTACGCAGGCTACACTGTACCTCCGTATTATGACTCAATGATTGGTAAATTAATTACTTATGGTGAAACTCGTGAAATCGCTATTTCTCGTATGAAAAATGCGTTAAACGAACTTATCGTCGATGGTATTAAAACCAATATTGAACTGCACCAAATGATTATGAGCGATGAAAATTTCCAAAAAGGCGGAACTAACATCCACTATTTAGAGAAAAAACTGGGTATTGCTGAATAAGTCAGCGATAACCTGTTTAACTCATCGTTAATCGATACCGTAACGCGCTGCGTTACGGTATTTTTTTATGCTAAATACGCTTTATTGCACTTTTCTTCTGCTATTTTTCACACTCAGCCCACGGATTATCGTACAATTGCTGATTATTTTTTTATGGGAATGAAGGGGAATAACGGGTGGATAAACGTTTTCTTCAATCAAATAAAGAAGCACGCTGGTCATTTTATTTGACTATCGCCTATCTAGTCGGCTGGGTTATTAGTGCCTACCTGCCGGACAATACACTTGGAGTTACAGGGCTACCACTGTGGTTTGAATGGTCTTGTCTCATCTTACCCATCATTTTTATTTTGCTCTGCATTATGATGGTTAAACTGATTTTTAAAGACATCTCTCTGGAGGAGAATGATGCAGATTGAAGTTCTCCTGCCTCTCGTCGGCTACCTAGCTCTCGTCTTTTTGCTATCCATTTATGCATATAAAAAACGAACAAAAGGCGAGTTTTTAAATGAATACTTTTTAGGTAATCGTTCAATGGGCGGCTTTGTCCTTGCGATGACCATTACCGCTACCTATATTAGTGCGAGTTCTTTTATTGGTGGGCCGGGAGCTGCCTATAAATATGGCCTAGGTTGGGTGCTATTGGCGATGATCCAACTGCCTGCTATTTGGCTTTCCCTCGGCGTACTTGGTAAAAAATTTGCTATTTTGGCGCGTCGCTATAATGCCGTTACGCTCAACGATATGCTGTATGCACGCTACCAAAGCCGATTTTTAGTGTGGTTTGCCAGTGTTAGCCTGCTCATTGCCTTTTTTGGTGCCATGACAGTGCAATTTATTGGTGGTGCGCGCTTATTAGAAACAGCAGCAGGTATTCCATATACTTACGGGTTAATAATTTTTGGGGTTTCCATCGCACTCTACACCGCAATTGGTGGGTTTAGAGCTAGCGTATTAAATGACGCACTGCAAGGGCTAGTGATGCTATTAGGCACGGTGATCCTACTAGTGGCGATTATTTACCATGCCGGTGGTCTACCCTCTGCAATAGAAAAAATGCATAGCATAGACCCGAAATTGGTATCGCCTGAAGGTGCAGATGACATTTTAAGCGGGCCATTTTTAGCGTCATTTTGGGTTTTGGTCTGTTTTGGGGTGATAGGCTTACCTCACACCGCAGTACGTTGTATTTCATATAAAGACAGTAAAGCGGTTCACCGCGGCATTATTTTGGGAACTATCGTCATGGCAGTGCTGATGTTTGGTATGCACTTTGCAGGCGCTCTCGGTCGCGCAATTTTACCTGACCTCACGATCCCAGACCAAGTGATCCCGACCTTGATGGTACAAGTTCTGCCACCTTTCGCAGCAGGGATCTTCCTAGCGGCACCAATGGCTGCGATTATGTCGACGATCAACGCACAACTGCTGCAATCCTCAGCGACCATCGTAAAAGATATCTATCTGAACACTGTGCCAACGCAAATCAAAAATGAAAAGCGTCTTGCGCGGATCTCTAGCCTTTCCACTTTGGTCTTAGGTGCGTTGCTTTTAGTTGCAGCATGGAACCCGCCTCAAATGATTATCTGGCTGAACTTACTGGCTTTTGGTGGTTTAGAAGCCGTTTTCTTGTGGCCATTAGTCCTCGGGCTCTATTGGGAAAAAGCCAATGGGACAGGTGCAATCAGTGGTATGGTCGTCGGTGGCGTCAGTTATGCCATATTGGCAAGTTTTAAAATTGAAATCATGGGCTTTCACGCTATCGTCCCATCACTGATTTTTAGTCTTATTGCCTTTTTTGTCGGTAATCTTTTTGGCAAAAATCCAGTACAATCACCAGCAAACGAACAGGTAACTAGCACTCACTGATTCCTATCTACTGATAGGTGAATTTGGCGTTACCTAATGTAAATGAACAAATGCAATGCTCTAGATAATTCGCGTCATAGATAGGCGGCAAACGAGCTAATCCCTAGGAGCATACACCAGTATGTGACTAGAGTTAGTGAGCGCAGCCAACAACGCTATGGCGTGAAGAATAACGAGCATTTTAGAAGAGAAAAAACAATGCCTTGGATACAAATAAGACTAAACTCAACTGCAAAAGATGCTGAAAACCTTGGCGATGAGTTAATCGAAACAGGGGCGGTATCCGTCACTTTTCAAGATAGCCATGACACACCCGTGTTTGAGCCACTTCCAGGGGAAACACGTCTTTGGGGTGATACCGATGTTATCGGGCTCTACGATGCAGAAACCGACATGAAACTTGTCGTCGCTCAACTAGAAAATAGTCCTCTACTGGGCACGGGTTTTATCCATAAAATCGAACAATTAGAAGACAAAGATTGGGAAAGAGAGTGGATGGATAATTTTCATCCAATGCGCTTTGGAGAACGTTTATGGATCTGCCCAAGCTGGCGTGATGTACCCGACCCAACAGCGGTTAATGTGATGTTAGATCCTGGTCTCGCCTTTGGTACTGGAACACATCCAACCACCTCATTGTGTCTTCAATGGTTAGACGGTCTTGATCTCGAAGGTAAAACCGTGATCGACTTTGGTTGTGGATCCGGAATTTTAGCGATCGCTGCATTAAAATTAGGTGCCGCTCATGCGATTGGGATCGACATCGACCCTCAAGCTATCACCGCAAGCCGCGATAATGCGCAACGTAACGGTGTTTCAGAGCGTTTATCCCTATACTTACCGAAAGACCAACCTAATGACTTACAAGCCGATGTCGTGGTTGCTAACATCCTTGCTGGCCCATTACGCGAACTTGCCCCTATGATTAGTGTACTACCACGTCCGGGTGGGTTATTAGGTCTTTCTGGTGTACTCGCCAGTCAAGCTGAAAGTGTTGCGGATGCATACCGTTCAACTTTTGAAATTGACCCTGTCGCTGAAAAAGAAGAATGGTGCCGGATTACGGGTGTCAAGCATTTTTAGTGATTTTTTTTATTAAAATCAGAGAATAATTTCTTTGAAAACAACGCCAGAATAGATTATCTTATAGCTCAAATATTGCTCAATAGCTGGCGATAATCTGTTCTGCACGAGATTTGAACAGCACAACAGTTATTTTAATAAATCGTTATGGAACCAACTTAACTATTTGTTAAATATAACTAATTTTATAATTGCAAAGCTGCAAGATAAAAAAATTAGTGATAAATAACCGTTTGCTCAAAGTTTGTCCTTTCATATCTCGTAAAAAATGCGTAATATACGCGCCCTTGCAGTCACAGTATGGCCCCCATTTAGTTATGCGAATCGGACAATATCAGTTGAGAAACTGCCTTATTGCTGCCCCCATGGCAGGCATTACAGATAAACCGTTTAGGTCACTCTGTTATGACATGGGTGCTGGGATGACAGTATCAGAGATGCTTTCTTCTAATCCTCAAGTTTGGAAGACCGACAAATCTAGACTCAGAATGGTTCATCGCGATGAACTTGGGGTTCGTTCAGTGCAAATAGCTGGCAATGATCCCGATGAAATGGCTGCCGCGGCTCAAATCAACGTTGAGAGTGGCGCTCAAATCATCGATATCAACATGGGCTGTCCAGCTAAAAAAGTGAATCGTAAGCTTGCAGGCTCGGCACTGCTACGCTACCCAGAAATCGTGAAATCGATTCTTGAAGGTGTCGTCAAAGCAGTGGATGTGCCAGTTACCCTTAAGATCCGCACAGGCTGGTCACCTGAAGAGCGAAACTGCATAGAGATTGCCAAATTGGCCGAAGATTGCGGCATTCAAGCTCTCACTATTCATGGCAGAACTAGAGCCTGTCTGTTTAATGGGGAAGCTGAATATGACAATATTCGGGCAGTTAAGCAGACTGTTACCATTCCGGTTATTGCCAATGGCGACATTACTGACCCGCTAAAAGCCAGAGCTGTTTTAGACTACACAGGGGCGGATGCCTTGATGGTAGGCCGAGCAGCTCAGGGAAGACCCTGGATCTTCCGGGAAATCCAGCATTATCTGGACACAGGTGAAATATTGCCACCGATGCCTATGGCAGAGGTACAACGTATTATGCTAGCGCATGTACAGGAATTGCACGACTTTTATGGTCAAGGCAAAGGAGCCCGTATTGCGCGCAAACATGTTTCTTGGTACTTGAAAGAACATGCACCTGATGACCAGTTTCGGCGCTCATTCAACACCATTGAGGATGCCAGCGAACAGCTGGAGGTGTTGGAGGCATTTTTTGAAAATTTTTGCGTAAATAAAGATAAGAGCTGACAGAACTATGTTCGAACAACGCGTAAATTCTGACGTACTAACCGTTGCTACTGTAAATTCACAAGATCAAGTAACTCAAAAACCGTTACGTGACTCAGTCAAGCAAGCACTGAAGAACTATTTTGCTCAATTAAATAATCAAGATGTTAATGATTTATATGAGCTGGTATTGGCTGAAGTAGAACAGCCTTTGTTGGACATGGTTATGCAATATACCCGTGGAAACCAGACCCGTGCAGCCCTGATGATGGGTATCAACCGCGGCACTCTGCGTAAGAAACTGAAAAAATACGGCATGAACTAATCCTAGTCGGTTAATGCAGTGTTTTTGTGAGCCCTCACTGTAATGCAGTGAGGGCTTTTTATTATCAAGCCGCAGATAGATTAAACTTCTGAACCGCTTGTTGTAGGTCTTGAGTTTGCTGTGCTAATGAGTTGGCTGCTGTAGCCACTTGCTCAACTAAAGAGGCATTTTGCTGTGTAACACCGTCCATCTGTGTAATAGCGACCCCAACTTGGGCGATCCCTTTGCTCTGCTCTTCTGAAGCTACGGTGATTTGCTCCATAATTGCTGTCACCTCATTAATTCCTTGTAAAATATGCTCCATCGTTTTGCCCATCTCGTTCACTAAACCAGTTCCTTTTTGTACACAAGTTCCTGAGTCTGCAATTAACCGTTCAATTTCCATCGCTGCTTCTGCACTGTGGCTCGCTAACTTACGCACCTCTGCAGCGACCACCATGAAACCGCGCCCATGCACACCTGCACGAGCCGCTTCGATAGAAGCATTGAGCGCTAAGATATTAGTTTGGAAGCTGATATCGTTAATCATGTTGATGATATCTGCGATTTTTTGTGAACTTTGGGATATTTCACTCATAGTAACGACAACTGAATCAACAATGCTATTCCCTTTATTCGCGACCACGAACGCTTCACCGACTAGCTGATTAGCTTGAAGTGTGTTTTCCATATTCAGTTGAACTGCTGCTGTAATTTCCTCCATACTCGCTGCCGTCTCTTCTAACGCAGCGGCCTGCTCTTCGGTTCGAGATGAAAGGTCGCTATTACCGTTTGAAATTTCACTTGCCCCCAAATAAATATTGTCACTTCCTTGTCGGATTGTATTGACCGATTCACTTAAATCTTTTCTCATCCCTTCAAGTATTGGAAATAATTTTCCTACACAGCTATTTCCGAATGACTGTACAGGATGGCTTAAATCACCTTTTGCGATATCAATAAAATGCTGTCTCAGTAAACCTAGTGGTTTTTGCATCATTTCTGCCATATAGCGATCCGTAAAAATGAGCATGAAGATCCCTAATATTGCAGTGATGATCATAACCATTCGCGTAATATCCATCACGTTATCAACATGATTTCGAGCTTGGCTAATCAACTCTTCTGCTGTCTGGTTGAATTTTTGAATTGAAGAACCAAAAGCTCGGCTCAATGCGGGAGTGATATTATGGGCGTGGGACAAATATTTATTGGTATCACTTTCCATACTAAGGGCTAATTGAGGCTTTACCCCATCATCAAGTAGTGCTTGCCAACTGCTAATTACCTGCTCTGCAATTTCAGGAGTCATTGGCCCAGGGGAAATCAATTTCATCTGCTCTAAATATTTTTCCATATTGGACATTGCCTCTTTGACGGGACCATAGTCCACTGTTTTTCCTTCACTTTTACTTTCCATTACCCGGGTTAACCGTGTAACAAAACGGAAATATTGGTCATTTCCCTGACTGATCACCGTCATTTGTTGTACTAATTGCCTATCAATATCGTTTCCATCAGCAATGCGTGATAGTGACCAACCACTATATACATTCGTTCCCCCCAAGATCAGACACAAAATACTTAACAATACGAAGACCACAGTACGAATTGAGTAATTTCGAAGTTTCTGCATAGAATTTCTCTTTTGGTGGGATAATCTGACAATATTTAACTTTATCGGCGCTATAGAAAAATATTTTAACGGCTAGATTTGGTTATTCTTTACCCTGTATAAGTAAAAGCACTTATATTTCAAGGGGGTTACTATTTGATTTTGGGAATCAGAGAAAATTAAAAATTTGAGATTAATGTGATTAATTTGAAGTAGATCGCTAAATACAAGAATCCAACCAAAGTAAATGAACCATCCCGAACACTATTTTCATATCTATCCTGACGTAAAAGCTACCATCCACTCAGTAACATATACCCCCTAAGTCAACAATTTATTTTCACTTAAATCAAATAATTATGCATAGAATAAATTGGTTTAAATTAATTGATCTTGAAATCAATAACAATATAATAAGATTGATTATCATTTGTATTATCATTACAAAAAGGCAAACCGACTCCAATGAAAAATATTCCCTCCGTTGGAAACAATATGGTTAAATTTAAGCCAGATTTTATTTGTTTCATTGTTTTATCAACACTTTCTTTTACAACTCATGCAGCCAATAAAGAGCTTAAATCATCGCAGCTTCAAGATGCTACCGATGCAATTGAACTACAAGATAGTTATGCAAGACCTGACTACGTTGAAATAGAGCGTTTACGAGATACCAAGCAAATTATTGTTATTTCAAAAGAAGATATTCAAGGTAAAGGAAATCGCACAATCTCTGATGTGCTTAAATCCGTTCCTGGCATTAGTGTCGATACCTCTGGGCAAGGTAATATAGACTTGCGAGGACAAGGGGCTGAAACCTCACAACGTAACCTACAAGTATTACTTGATGGGGCTCCAATTACCACATTAGCAAATCACCCTTACACCACTAACTACGATATTATTCCCGTTGAACAACTTGAGCGTATTGAAATCATTCCCGGTGGTGGAAGCGTTATTTACGGCTCAGGGACTGCAGGTGGAGTTATTAATATCACTTCTAATCTGAGAAGTATGGCTAATCCCAAAACAAGTGTTTTATCTGAATGGAACTCAGAAGGATACCGTTTAAATGCTAATTTGGGAGCGCGGGTTAATGATAAATTTTCAATTTTAGGCACAGCCAGTAAACTAAATCGTGACCTTTACTATAAAGATACCTACCGTAATTCAGAATATTATTCATTAGGTGGAAGATGGGATCTCACTTCAGATCAAAGCCTGATGTTGCGAGGAAGCCATCTCACTGAAAGTTCCCAATACGTAAAAACGCTCACATCACGTAATATCAAAAAGTATGGTAAAGACTACGTTCCACCAGACAAAACCGTCACTGTCGGTATTGATGAAAATGGTAAGTTAATTAAAAAAACAATCAGCGGTTATTTGACTGGTGACCGCGAAGTCGATAGCTATAATTTAAGTTACCAAAATGCATTTACGGATAAACTCAATTTTGCTACTGATGTTTTCTACACTGATGGTTTTTATACTAATAATGCCAACTGGGAACAAAAAGTTAATCAAAAAAGCCACGGAACAAAAATCAAATTAGATATCGGCTATCTTGATGATAGTAACCTACTTTTGGGCATAGATTATTCCAAACAAAAGGCTTCTATTCATTATATTGGAAGCTATAAAAAGGACAGTAAAGGCCGATATTATGGGGTTCCTCATAATTTCGATTATGATAAAACCACAAAGGCAATTTATGTCCTTAACAGCCTGAAATCAGATCAATTTGTTTTTACTCAAGGGCTAAGACGTGAATTGGCTGAATGGTCATTTGATAAAAGCGGTACTGTAAATGGAACAGGTACTTCAGACCGTTGGAATACCGCTGCAGAACTTTCTCTTGCTTACCTTTATCGCGATACAGGTCGAGTTTATGGGCGATATGAACGAGGCTACACCCTTCCAGATGGCTTGCAAATCAGTGACCAATCGGTCGTTAATGGTGAAAAAATTTACACGCCGACTAAGGCAGAAGATGAGAAATATGACTTATTTGAGGTCGGCTTAAGAGACAAATTAGCGTTTAGTACTGTCAATGTCACGTTCTGGACATCCAATACAAATAATCAGTTAAATCGCATTTATCTCACTAGCGTCAATGATGCGAAGACAATGAATTTGTTGAAAACTCGCCGCTGGGGAGCCGATGTTGACTTCCAGCAAACGCTCGGTGATTTCACCTTCCAAGAATCATATTCATGGCTCAGAGGACGTTCTGATTATAACAACCATGGCCGCCAATTCTTGGAAGAAAACGGCAAAAACACCATTGATTACACGAAAAGTGGTTTAACTAAAGTGCCAGAGCACTCCGTTAAACTAAAAGTAAAATACGACTTTACTGAGGATTTATCAGGAGATATTCAGTACACCTATTATGGTTCGTACAATAACTTCCTTTCTGATGCCAATAAAGAAGAAGATGGCGTTGTTAAATCACGTGAGCTCATTGACCTGAGTGTTCGTTACACACCGATTGAACACATTGAATTATATGGTGGGGTCACTAACTTAATGAATAAAACTTACTACGACTATGTTACTGCAGGCTACGGCTCATTGATTCCTGGAAATGAGCGCTCATTCTTTGCAGGTATCAAAGCCACATATTGATTTAAACAGGAAATGTTTCAGTGACTATAAACCCGTTTTTTCGTTATAAACTTGCTTTAGCACTGTCACTCGTTATCCATATCATTGCCATTATGTTTATCGCCCTACAAGCAGGTAGGGCGGTACCTATGGTCGAAGGTGAGGAAACGATAACGCTATCTCTAGGGGGACCAATGGGCTCCGCTGGGGGCTCAGGAGAGCAGAGTAGTAAGAGACAAGCGCAATTACAAGAAGTTATATCAGAATCCTCCTCGAAGGCTGAAGCTGCTTCGCAATTGAAGCAGCTTAGCAAGTCTCAACCTAATGAAAGTAAAATACCCTCAAAAA
Organism: Providencia sp. PROV116; assembly: GCF_028482485.1. Classification (NCBI taxonomy): domain Bacteria; kingdom Pseudomonadati; phylum Pseudomonadota; class Gammaproteobacteria; order Enterobacterales; family Morganellaceae; genus Providencia; species Providencia sp. PROV116. The sequence goes on from NZ_JAMPQO010000012.1 coordinate 63,949, forward strand.
CCCAACTTAAAAATTCATTAACTCCTGTTAATGTCCCCGTTGATAATACAATTGAATCACCTTTGCTCACACAGAAAACCAAAGTAAATATAAAACCGGAGATCAGTCAGCCCGTACAAGGAAAAAAACAAGAAAAACAAAGTAAATTACTGAACAATGACACTCGAAATAACACAGAAAATCAGCTTATTGCCAATAACATAAGCCATGAAACACAGCAAGACTCACTAGAAACAGCTAAAGAAACACCATCCAATTCAGCGGCTAAAAATCATTCTTCCACCACCTCATCAACTTCAGAAAGTAGTCAAGGTGGTAAAGGGAATAATATATTATCGGGTAATAACCAATTCGCTGCTAATGGTGATGGAAGTTATACCGCACTCAGTTCGAGTGGTATTTCCTATACAATTTTACAGGATGCGACCCCTAAGTATCCAAAAGAGGCTCGCTCCTTAGGCTATACAAAAGTGGTTAAAGTACAAATTCGGTTATTAGTTGGATTAGATGGCCAAGTTGAATCCGTTGAAATATTAAACAACAAGATCCCTGATTTAGGTTTTAAAGAAGAAGCGGTGAAAGCGATTAAAAAAATGACCTTTAAACCCATTATTTATCAAGGACAAAATATTAAAATGTACTTTAAAAAAACGGTCATATTTCAATACTAGCTTACAGTTAGCCATATTGTTGGACAGAAAAAAGGTACAGCGAACCCTCACTGTACCTTTGCAGTTATTTTACAGCTTGTATTTTGAAAAATTAACGGTATATCGGTAACAAATTAAACTGCGCTAACAATTGGCAAATAATACCAAAGACACCAAAAGCGATTACGGCATAGATTAACCCCTTTCCGCCCCACACTTTAAATTTAGATTCAGGAAAAAGCTCCCTTACCTTTAATGCCATAACTGCAGGGCAAATAATCGCCCATATACATGCCGCCATACCTGCATAAGCTATTGCGATCAAAAAACCATTTGGGAATAACATGCAAAGAATAAGAGGAGGCAAGAAACATAATAATGCAGATTTCATTCTACCTGATGGGTTATCTTTAAAATTCAGCGAAGCAAGAATGTAATCAAATAACCCAATTGCGACACCTAAGAATGAACAGAATACAGCACTAATAGAGAACCACAGTAAGAATGTCGCAATATTTTTGCTATTCAGCACTGCATATAATGATTCAATAAATGCGTCTAAATTACCGCCTTTATTAATAATTGTTAAAAACTCTGCCCGTGGTAGATTTCCCATTGTCCCCATGATCCAAAGAAAATAGAGAACCAGTGCTAATACACAACCGATAACACAACTCTTAACAACCTTTCTTTCATTCTCATGATAAAGCTTATATAGACTACAAACATTCCCATGATAACCAAAAGAAGTAATTGCATAGGGGATAATAATAAAGACAAAAGGTAGCAATGCTGTTTGTCCGCCCTCAACCGGTGAAGTTAATAACAAATCTGTTTTTACAATAAAAAATAACCCAGAGAAAGCCAAAATAAATAAAACTATTTTAATAAATAAAAATAATGATGTTAAACGGCTTGCTCCAACGCCACTCCACCAAATACTCGCACCTAATATTAATGTAAAGATAATAAATATTAACCTTAAGTTGATGTTGTATCCATAAATGGCGGCGGCTTCTTTAATCACTGAACCTGCGGCTGATATATAGGCATATATTAATATGTAGAGTACAAATATTAATGCCATATTAGCTATATAGCATGCCCATTTTGGTAATAATTCTTTAGATATGAAAAAGTAATTCGTTCCTGATCCATATTTCGATATACATTCTAAAATATAAATCCCTGAATGAAACATAAAAAAGCAAACAACTAACAAGATAACTACAGAGTTAATAAACCAAGCTCCAGCCATAATAGTGGGCAAACTAAACATACCCGCCCCTATCATGGCACCGCCTAGCACAAAACCCCCTACCATTATGGAGGGTTCTTTTTTGGCTGCCGAATTATTCATGGTGTTTACCTTAAGAATAAGGATGAGGTTCCCGCATTGCACGGGAACCATAAGAACGACCTATTATTTAATTGGTTTTAATCTTGCAGTAAAGTGCCTTAATACTGGTGGTTCATATTCGAAATCAAGACCTTTCAGAGTTGCGAATTTATCTTTTAACCCAATGAGAGCATCTGCAATGTAATCCATATGGTCATTGGTATATACCCGTCTCGCAATAGTTAATCGCATAAATTCCATGTCTGCATGTTTTTGTTTGCCCGTTTCAGGATCACGGCCTAATAAGAATGAACCAATTTCAACCGCACGAACACCAGACTCCAAATAAAGTGCGTTTATAACAGCTTGCGCAGGGAATTGGTCACCTGGAATATGTGGAACCAGTTTTTTACAGTCGACGAATACTGCGTGCCCGCCTGTAGGATATTGAATTGAAATACCACCTTCGCGTAAGCGGTCGCCTAAGTATTTAACTTGCCCTATACGATAATGCAGATATTCTTCACCAGCCCCTTCTTCAAGACCCTGTACCATTGCGGCCATATCACGACCCGCTAAGCCACCATAGGTCACGAAACCCTCCATTGGAACACAGCGTTGTCTTGCCAGTGTGAAGATTTTTTCGTCATTTTTAATACAAACCAACCCGCCGATATTTAATAGTGGGTCTTTTTTCGCTGACATCGTTAATGCATCAGCATACTTGTACATATCAAGAATAATTTCTTTAATTGTCGAATTTTTATATTTAGGATCACGCTCTTTAATAAAATACGCATTTTCACAAAAACGAGCCGAGTCCATGACAACAAAAATATTATGTTGTTTAGCAATATCATAAACTTCTTTCAAATTCGCCATTGATACTGGCTGACCGCCCGCACTATTACAAGTTACAGTAGATACAATTGCAACAACGTTTTCTGCACCATGCTCAGCAATATTATCTTTTAATTTTTGGATATCAAAATTGCCTTTCCAATCATCATAAGTATCCGAGTCATAGGCTTTTTCGGTAACAATATTAATTGCCTTACAACCGTTTAATTCAACGTGTGCTGCTGTTGTATCAAAGTGGAAATTAGAAATAAATACCGGTTTTTTAGCACCGCCTTGTTCCTGTTTTACTTTCAATAAAACAGGGAATAACATATTTTCAGCACCGCGACCTTGGTGAGCAGGAATGACATAATCATAGTCAAACATCTCTTTCACTTTATCTTTTAAATCATAATAGTTACGAGATCCTGCGTACGCTTCATCACCAGTAATCATTGCTGCCCACTGGTGGTCACTCATCGCATTAGTACCTGAGTCAGTTAATAAATCAATATAAACCGCACTGCTTGGTAGTAAAAATGGGTTATATCCTGCTTCTTTTAACGCCGCTTCGCGTTCTTCTCTTGATGGAATACGGATATTTTCTACCATTTTAATACGGAATGGTTCTACGATTCTTTTAGCCATGATAATACCTTTAATTTTTCATTAAATAATAGAGATTTAACCCATAGTGAAATAAGTTAAAAAAACTTTAAGAAAGGAAAATAGAAAGGTTATTTATTTGGGAAAAAGAAGGCTAAAGAGATATCAATATTGAACCATTTCTTCATATAGAAGAAATACCTTGAAATAAGAGATTCGTTTAACAAGAACATACTATGACTCCTATCAACGAGGAATTAGTACAACCGACAACTATTATATATATAACAGTTGTATTACTAAAGTAATCGCTATTGTCATAATATTGTACCTCTATCACATTATTAGTAAGAGAGGCTGGAACAACTTGACTCAAGTCACAGTCTTAATTTATTTATTAAATAAGAGTTTAATTTTATTAAGTTTAGTTTAACTACATTAGTAAAAAATACATATACTTAATATAACAACATAATTAAATACATTAATTTAACTTAAATAAAAGATAACTTAAATAAAATGGGTAAAATAGTTTTATCCTATTTTACCCATTATTCAAATAATTAATAATTACTGAGCATCTTTACCGTATTTAGGTGATCTAGGCCCATATAAGATACCATTAGGCTTACCAGCAGATAATAACCTAACACTTGTTATACCTGCAATTGCATAGCTTTTATCTGTCATTGTATCTACGATTTGGTTAACAACAGCAGACACTAACGCCCCAATAATACCATTTGACGAGGAATTATTTTCAGCACTCGATGCAGTTGCGGAGCCACTCCATAGTAACGCCCCTGTTCTAGCATCAACCAATTTTGCATCCGCTGTAACGCGAGTATCACTGGAAATAACCTGATAACTTGTTCCGTATTCAGTGATATTCAAATAAAGTACCGCATCATTACCAAAAATTTCACGTAATTTTGCTGGAGGAACAGCCTGAATATCACCCGCATTTGTCATCCCGTTTTGCTTAAAAGTTTCCTCAACAACAGCAACAGGGAACACATAATAACCCGCCTCAGCTAAAGGAAAGGTCGCTTGTGATAATAAACCATGACTTGCCTGTATCTCTGGTGAACTATTTTGTGGTAATAGCACCAGAATACTTTTTGGTTTACTTTGATTAAATGCCGTGTAATCAACTTTAGTTGGCTGAGCACATCCCGTTAATAACCATGTCATCACCAATCCGCAGACTATAAGTAAATGTTTCATTTTACTTTTCCTTTATTTTTCATGAGAAAATCCATGTAAGCCGCAGATTCTGGATACAATGCTTTTTCTGCAGTGAATTCTTGCATTGCAAGATCAACCGCTCCGGTTGTTGAGTACAATAACCCTAAATGTGCATGTAACCCTGGCGGAGTTGCCAAACCTTTTGCTTTGCTCATTTCCAAATTCTTTTTCAAAGCTTGAATTTGTTCTTGGGAGCTAGTTTCTGTTTGTTGATAATATTGGTAAACCGTTGTTTGATAACCATCCCAGTTATATAATGGTTTTGGTTCATTGGCACAGCCATTTAATAAAATCGCACCGGCCATAACAGCCAATAATTTAATTTTCATCGTATTTCCTTATTTAGCTGGCTGCCATGCACCACTTTCAATACCCGAAACTAAGTTATTTACAGCTTCCCTAATGGCTAAATCTAATACTTTTCCATTCAATGTTGAGTCATAACTAGCGGTACCACCAAAACCAATCACTTCCCTATTTGATAATTCATATTCACCAGCACCTTGTGAAGAAAATACCACTTCAGATGTTTGAACATTAACAACGTTTAAATTGACTTTGGCATATGCTACTTGTGATTTACCACGACCTAAAATACCGAATAACTGGCGATCCCCAACTTCTTTTCGCCCAAATTCAGTAACATCACCAGTAATCACATAAGTTGCACCTTTTAACTGTTGAGACTGACCATTAATACCAGCTTCTTCTTTAAGCTCTTGCATATTTGCACGGTCTAATACATTAAAACGACCTGTTTGCTGTAAATGTGTCATCAAAATGGTTTTAGATTGATTACCTAAACGATCTACACCATCAGAGAAAATACCATTCATATAACTAGAACGATTATCGAATTTCCCTATTGATATTGGGCTTTTTGGACCTGAATATTGAGTATTATATGTCGCAACTTTTTCTACAGCTAAAGAGCGAGAAGATTCTTTAGCGCAACCACTTAATAAAGCACTTACAATAAAAATAGATGCAATACTGATTTTGGATATATTCATTTAGCTATCTCAATTAAAATAAAATTAGAATTAGAATTAATTTTTTCACTGTTATTTTGCATTAAATGAAGAATAGGATCTAGTCAATACTACCTATTTTTTACCTTATGTTTAGCTTAATTTTCAATTATGATAATATTCATAAAGTCACTAAGGTTTACTAAAATAAAATCAACCGTTTGATTAAATATGGATAAATTTAAAAAAATAATTTAATTAGTAATCTTTAGTGATGATATCGAATATCACCCTCTATAGATAATAATATATATTATTATCTATATTTCTTTTATTTTATTTATTTTTTCTAATTAAAGGTAATATTTCCATATAATTAATTAGAATTGATTAATTTTTATCTATTTTTCAATCTACCATTGAAAGGCCCTCTTACTCATTTTAACTCGAAGATTTTTACCGCAAGCTATCCCCATCTCCGCATTAAATCAACCTTTTTAAGTAACCAATATAAAAAAGGATAGAGTTTCCCCTATCCTTCTTGAATGAGAACACGCTAAATCACAATCGCATATCAATGCAAAGATTGATAAGTAATAGACGTTCCCTTAGTCAGGTTACTTTCATTAGAATAACTACTTTCTATTTCAATCAAGGATTGGTCCGTCATATTATATATTTTGTTATACAAAGGATATTCAGGGCGATAACGGATCTCTTTCGTTGCAATATCCATCATTAAGTATTGTTGTGAACCTCTAACTGAATTCGAAACAATTACCCCCTGATTACCAACTTTTAAGCTGTTCAAATGGTTATAACCGCTTTCTGCAATAACGTCAAAATCACCATTAGTCTGGAATTGCATCAAAGAAAATAAATGGCGTGAAGGCTCCTGAGCAACCACAAAAATATCGCCATGACGATTTTGTGCTGATTCATTAATTCTGACAGGTAGCCATTTACTACTAATAACCTGTTTAGTGGGGATATCCATAATAACTTCTAGCGATCCCATTTGATTACCATAGCTGTACCACATTACGATTTTATCTCGATAAGTCGCGTAGGAGAAATTTGAATTACCCGCAATTTCCTCAGGGAATAATGATTTAGCTAAATCACGAACATTCATAAAATGTTCCCATGTCATTCCTTTATCTGTGCTAATAAAGATATTTTCATTATCCGCAACCACATAAAAAGGAGAACCTTTAAATTGATAAATTTTACCCATAATTAATGTCGAAAATAGAGTATTGGGCTTATCTCCCCAAGGAATTAATTCACTTACCGAAAAGTTGGTTAAATTAATAGTACGGTAGCCATCCCTTAGCATGATTAAGCACTCATTTCTTTCACAAACAGCATTATAGAAGCTTTGGTCACCATACGTAATAAAATGGACACCTTGATTATCTGCAAACAATATCTGGTAATCATATTCACTCAACGTTTCATAAGGACTATAAGAATAATAATAGCTAGAACGGCTGCTTTTTTGAGCTATTATTAGCATCCCCTTTTCAGATGGAAATGTCGTTGCGAAATCATAGCTACCTATTGCTACACTATTTTCATTATGGTTTTGCCATTGCCAATCTTCCGTGCCACCACGAATAAAAATAAAAAGAGTTAACAATAAACTGAATGAGAAAATAAACGTTAAAATAAGGAATCGTTTACTGAGAAATGGGTTCATGAACGCACCTCCGTCACATAATCTGTTTTACCGTGCTGCCGACGAAGTTGTTTTAAAAAATATTGAGATTGATAATAGGCATTACCGCGTTTTGACACTTTAAAATAAATCGCCACACATAAAGCAATAAGGAAGCTTATTCCGAGTAAAATAGTTCCTGAGAAACTGATAAACATGACACCAGTATCAATAATATTCATCCAGTCCCAATAATCCCAATAGCCGCCTTTTTCAAAGGTTTCACTAATAGATGCCCAACCAGCAACTAGAATGAAAAGCGCTAGAATACAAAAAATAAAACCCCATAAACCAATATAGAACCCTCTTTCTTGTGGAGCACCTTTACCAATCAGACTATATGCTAGTCCGTCTTGATGATTGAGAATGCCAAAAACCACTTGTTCCTTTGAATTTTCCTGAATGTTTTTATGTAAAACCTCAAGTTCATCCCCCTGCGCAATAAATAGTTTATGATTATTAAAAAGAGGCTCATTTGCTGAGACTAAAACTCCCATGTGTTTTTTATTAATCTGTAAATTAACTTTATTGAGTGTTTGGAGAGTATCTCCTGCAGCGATCGTAAGGTTGTAATTTGCAGTGATATTTACCTTGCCTTTTGTAACTGATAGTGATGTTTTATCAACATTAATTTCAGCGGCTTTATGTAACTTTACAGGCTTAGATTTAGGATTTTTGATACCGTCGATTTCAATATATGAAGTTTCTTCAAACAGTTTATATTTCCCAGCAATAAGTGAATCTAGCGCTTTCAAAATTAACTTTCGTTTTGGACTTAAAATATGCTTTGTTTGTGCGAGTGCTAAGCCAAAAAGAACGATCCCAGAGAAAGCAGCACAACCCAAAATGGCCACTAATATGATCATCAAGAAACTGTCGTCTGCCTCAGTAAAACAGTAATACACCGCAGGTATCAGGGCCATTAAGGCTAACGAAATTAAGTATTGTTTTCCTAATGAACGATTGAAGCTAACGGTTCTATCAGGCTCAAGCCGGCCATGCTCTGCATGGTAAACCCATTCAACCCAATAGCTTCCATCATTCATCTCTTCTGCACAAATAACCAAAGAGTCACCTTGCTGTATGCGCTCTAAAAAAATTTGGCTATTTGAAAAATCATCCTGATTAAAGAAAAATACTTTTTCAGAGGCAATCAATCTTACCATCCCCATTGGACTGACATTTTGATAATCACATTGAGTAAGACTGACATGGAAATATTGAACTCGCATGAGTAAATGCCTATTTCGCTAAGTAAATTTAACATTATGATAATAAATAAAGGTATATAGCCCTAGTAAAACTTACCTTATAATAAAATAATTCAGACAATGACGAGCACCCTAAACTGTTATTTAACTCAGGTTAATCATTAGAAATAGGTGTCTCCTACTAGCAAAGCCGGCAATTACTGATAAACTTGCATTCAATACAAAGTTTGTGAGTGAAATGTGGCAATAAAGCAATTTTACCACTCCTTCCTTTAACAATAATTTTGAATAATAGCGATGACATCACAACCTGCATATAAGCAAATTCAGTCTTACATTTTACGCAGTATTGATTTAGGTATTTTTAAGCCTGAAACTCAAATACCGACAGAATTAGAGCTATGCGCTCAATTTAATGTAAGCCGTATGACGGTGAATAAAGCCATTTCAGAGTTAAGCCAAAAAGGGATCCTAAATCGTATTGCAGGGAAAGGCACATTTGTTGCCACCCAAAAACATGAGCTTCCGGTTACAAAAGCATTTGATATTTTTGATGAGATCTCAACGAGCGGTAACAAATATAGCGGTCACCAATTACAACTTAAAACTATTTCCGCATCAGCAGAAATCGCGCTACAGCTCGGAATTAGCGAAGGAAGTGATGTGGGCTACTGTAAAGTTCTTCATTTTGAAAACGATATTCCTTTAATGTTAGAAGAACGTTATGTTAACCACGCCATTGTGCCTGACTTTGTGAAGCAAAAATATGGCGATACAGAAACACCTAGCGGTTATTTGCAACGCCATTTTCCTGTCAGTGAAATGGAACATACCATTGAAGCCGCATTAGCCACAAAGTCCATCGCTCAATCATTATCAATTAAAGAAAGCTCACCTTGCTTACAACTTAGTCGACGCACTTGGACGGGTAGTACCCTAATTAGCTATGTTAAAATGATCACCGCTGGTTCGCGCTACAAATTAAAATTACATTCGCGAATTGAGAATTAATGCAGAAATAAAAAAATGGGGCAAAATTGCCCCAAAGCGACTGATAAAACAAAAAATATCAAGCACATCTACATCACAATAAATTCGTTTTACATTCCTTGATAAATAGGCCCTTCCCCTCCTTGGGGAGCGGTCCAGGTGATATTTTGTAACGGATCTTTTATGTCACAAGCCTTACAATGCAGGCAGTTCTGTGCATTAATTTGCAGTTTTTCTTCACTTTTATCCCCTATAATTTCATAGACTCCAGCGGGGCAATAACGCGTCTCAGGTGCGGCATATTTCATTAAATTAATTTGGATAGGGACATTAGTATCAGCCAGTTTTAAATGACAGGGTTGTTCCTCTTCATGGTTTGTATTCGATAAAAACACGGAAGAAGGCTTATCAAAAATTAATTTACCATCGGGTTTTGGGTAGTTTATCGGTGTAAAACCTTTCGCTTCTTTTATTCCTTCGTGGTCCGATTGTTTTAATTTCAACGTCCACGGGCTACGCCCTTTTAATAACAGTTGTTCTGCACCAAATAGCATTGAACCAACTACTAACCCTTTTTTCATATAAGGCTTAAAATTCCGTGTTTGGTAAAGCTCTTGATATAACCAGCTCTCTTCAAATAGTTGGCGGAACTGCTTTTTAAACTGTAAATAATCAACCATTCCATTCTGGGTAGCACTAAAGCACGCTTCTGCCGCTAGTGCGCCACTTTTAACGGCACAATGGGTGCCTTTAATACGAGCCGCATTTAAAAAACCAGCATCATCGCCAATTAGCCCCCCACCAGGAAAGCTTAATTCAGGTAACGCGGCTAATCCCCCCGCCACCATCGTTCTAGCACCATAACTGATCCGCTCTCCACCCGATAAAAAATCACTAAAAGCAGGATGAGTTTTTAAGCGTTGAAACTCATCAAATGGCGATAAATAAGGGTTTTCATAATTTAGCCCGACGACCAAACCCACTGCGACTAAGTTATCTCCATAGTGATAAGCAAAACCACCGCCATAGGTGTGGTTATCTAGTGGCCAACCAACAGAATGGACAACTAACCCTGCTTGGTGTTGCTCTTTTGGAATTTGCCAGATTTCCTTAATTCCCAAACCATAGGTTTGTTTGCCACTCTCTGCGGCTAAATTAAAATGGTTGATTAATTGTTTACCGAGTTGACCTCGGCACCCTTCCGCAAAAAAGGTCATTTTCGCAAGTAAATTCATACCCGGTTGATACATCGCCGTTGGGTTACCTGATTTATCAAGCCCCATATCTCCGGTGGTGATGCCAATTACTTGGTTTGTCTCATCAAATAGCACTTCAGTTGCAGCAAAACCAGCAAAAACATCAACCCCTAATCTTTCAGCTTCAACAGCAAGAGCCGCACTTACCTGCCCTAAGCTGCCAATGAAATTACCATCATTTTTCAAACAGTTTGGTAATAAAGATAGGGGTAAATGACTTGCTTTTTTTTCTTTCAACCATAAAAAACGGTCATGGTTTACAGGTGTTAAGGGGCCTGAAACTTTTTGCTGCCAGCCTGGCAGCAATTCATCGAGAGCCCGTGGATCAATCACTGCACCAGATAAAACATGAGCACCTATCTGTGCGCCTTTATCAATTAAACAAACCGAGATATCTGTTCCTTTCTCTGCGGCTAGCTGTTTTAATCGTATTGCTGCAGATAACCCTGCGGGTCCACCACCGACAATCAGGACATCGAACTCCATCGATTCCCGCTCGGGAGCCTCGTTTATCTTATCAATCTTGTCGATAGCCATTCGTCCACCTCTTACGCTAATGCTTTGTCAAATTCCGGTAAGATCTCAAACAGATCGCCAACAATGCCGTAATCCGCAACTTGGAAAATCGGCGCCTCAGGATCACTATTAATCGCAACGATTACTTTACTTTCTTTCATGCCTGCAACATGCTGAATAGCACCCGAAATTCCTACTGCAATATATAATTCTGGCGCGACAATTTTTCCTGTTTGTCCGACTTGATAGTCATTCGGAACAAAACCTGCATCGACAGCAGCACGTGAGGCACCAACCGCAGCACCCAATTTGTCAGCTATTGTTTCCAATAGCGCAAAATTTTCACCAGAGCTCAAACCTCTCCCTCCTGAAATAACCACTTTTGCAGAGCTCAATTCCGCACGGCTAACTTGGGTTAGAGATTGGCTTTTTAACTGACTGCGCAAGGGAATATCGGCAAGGGAAATGGTTTCAATTTCAGCATTATTTTGTGTTTCATATCCCCCTGAAAATGCCGAACTACGCACCGTAATCACGACTTGTTGGCCATTATTTTGTACTGTTGCTAACGCATTTCCTGCATAAATAGGTCTAATGAAGGTTTGAGAATCAATAACTTGAGTAATGTCTGAAATTTGTGCTACCCCTAACGTTGCAGCAACCCGTGGGGCTATATTTTTCCCAAATGTCGTCGCAGGAAACAGTAAATGGGTATATTCCTTTGCAATATTAACCACGGCGTGAGCCATCGGTTCTGCGAGTTGGTTTTTCAAGTTATCTGATTGTATTTCTAGAACTTTACTCACACCTTGTATACTCGCAGCTAGCTGAGCGACCAATTCCGTCTCATCTCCTGCAATCAATAAGTGCAAATGATCACCCGCGGTAAGAAGCTGTTTTGCAGCGTTAATACTATGATAAGTAGAATTTTTTATTGTTTGATTATCATGCTCGACAACCACTAATACAGATATTTGGCTCATGGATATTTTCCTCGATTAAATCACTTCTTTCGCTTGCAATGTACTGACTAGCTCTGTCGCACTGCCTAACAATGTACATTGCCCTGCCCGTTTTTTAGGCTCTGAGACACTAAGCGTTTTAATTTGCCCTAATAGAGTAAAATTCATATCAGCAATATCGATAATATCTAACGTTTTTTTCTTAGCTTTCATGATATTAGGCAAAGTTGCATAACGAGGTTCATTGAGCCTTAAGTCCGTTGTGATAACCGCGGGTAATGGCATCTCTAACGTTTCTAACCCGCCATCAATTTCCCTTGTAACCTGCAGTAGTTGGCCTTCAAGCTTAATTTGTGAGGCAAATGTCGCCTGCGGATAATCCAATAATGCGCTAAGCATTTGGCCTATTTGATTACAATCATCATCAATAGCTTGTTTGCCTAATAAAATAAGATCCGGCTGTTCCTTTTCCACGATTCGTTGAAGTAAGCGCGCAATATCCAGTGGTTCTAAAGTTAATTCTCCAGGCCTCTGGACTAAAATGCCACGGTCAGCCCCAATCGCCATCGCACTGCGTAATGTTTCTTGATAGCCAATATCACCAACGGAAACAGCAATAACTTCTGTCGCTTTTCCCGCCTCTTTTAAACGTACAGCCTCTTCGACAGCGATTTCATCGAAGGGATTGACGGCCATTTTGGCATTCGCCAATTCAACGCCTGAGCCATCGGCTTTTACTCTTATTTTAACGTTATGGTCTATTACTCGCTTCACTGCGACTAAAATTTTCATAGCAACTCCTATCCCAATTCTTCAACGATTATTGGGTATGATGATGTTCTAAAATCGTTTTTTAGGTTGAGAGAAACCGTAACAGTGATATTCACACTGCTACTGGCTATCTCAATTTTTACTATTTTTAATGCTAGTTTTTGATGAAATGGTTATTTACTTGTGGGTAATATCAATCGGTCTGCCACTGACATAGGCCATTTTTTAATCGCAACATAGTAAATAACACTGGTTGCCACCAAGCCCACAATCCATGAGATATCAACACCACCGAGTTTTTCGACTAAAGGCCCGGTATAAAACCCTGTTGAAATAAAGGGCAACTGTATTAACACACCCGCAATGTAAGTGAATATCCCAACTTTATTCCAACGCCCATAGCGGCCATTTGGGTTTGCAAGTTCAGGGACGTCGTAGCGGCCTTTAGTGACCCAATAGTAGTCAACCAAGTTGATTGCGCTCCAAGGGGTAAAGAATGCAAGCAAAAACAATAAGAAAGCAGAAAAGAGTTTTAAAAATGAATGCTGGCCCGCTAGTCCAAGTAAGGTTGAGAAACTGACCATTAAAATAATAAAGAACAACCTTTGCCCACGAGAAATTTGGCTTTTCCCACGGAAGCCACACCAAATTGCCGCCATAGACATAAAACTGCCATAAGCATTCAGTGCAGTTATCGTCACTTTTCCGTAGAAAATACTGATATATAACAGAGCCGCTATCAAACCAGTACTACCTAAGCCCACAATATACGAGACTTCGTTACCCGCAAACTTATTGCCGGCAAGCGCTGCGGCAAAAACCCCTAAAATCATTGATGCTTGCGTACCAATGACTGTACCTGAACCTACGGCCAAAAAGGCTTTGATTGTCGGAGTTTTAGTCGGTAAATAACGTGAATAGTCCGCAACATAAGGCCCAAATGCAATTTGCCAAGAAGCAGACAATGACATCGCTAATAAAAAGTTAGTCCAGCTAAAATGACGGTTTTCCAGTAAAACCGAAACATCATTCATATAAAATAGACGGAAAAATAGATAGAAGAACGTAATTACGCCTATGACGCTCGCCACTTTCCCTAAAATATGGATGATGCGATAACCACAAATTGTGATGCCGATAATCACTACACCAAAAATAATAATTCCAACCCAATCCGTCACATGTAATAACTGACCGACTGCTTGCCCTGCCAGCACAGTACCACTGGCAGAAAACCCGACATACATCATGCAAACTAATAAAATAGGGATGACCGCACCGTATACGCCAAACTGTACACGACTCGAAATCATTTGTGGTAACCCCAATTTTGGCCCTTGCACCGCATGCAAGGCCATCACGGCACCACCTAACAGTTGACCAATAAATAAGCCAATTAATGACCAGAATACATCCCCACCCAGTACGACTGCCAAGGCTCCGGTTACAATTGCAGTTATTTGTAAATTAGAACCAAACCAAAGTGTGAATTGGCTTGATAAGGTGCCGTGGCGCTCAGACTCTGGAATGTAATCGATGGAACGCGCTTCGATTAAAGGTACATTCTCCTGCCGGTTTTTTTGCCCTGTAGCGATGTCGTTTGAAACTGTCATGGTAACTCCTCTTTAAGCAAGGCTGGCTTAAAGAATGAACCAATTAATCGTAATGGAACCGCAATAACTACAGTTGTAAGGTACAGTTATTAAGCATTACGCTGGGTGATGTTTTATCTGTTATTCACCCTAAATAACTAATTGAAATACATTCTTAAACCTGATTGTTGTTGTGTTTTTAATTCCATGATCCTGTTGTCAGGTAGTGCTTCCTATGGTGCTCCATAAACCAGTAAACGCCTGTCCCGCTTACTCGGCTCAATACTTAAAATAACTTAGTGGGCATCTAAAACAGCACGTGAAATAATAATTTTTTGTATTTCTGATGTGCCCTCAAAAATCCGTAAAATCCGTGCATCACGCACATAACGTTCAAGGGGAAGGTCACGAATATAGCCGTAGCCGCCATGAAGCTGTAATGCTGCATCCGTAACAAAACCCGCGCACTCAGCGGCAAACAATTTCGCCGTCGCAGATTGCAAACTAAAACGCTCCCCTGAATCACGCAATTCTGCAGCTTGCCAAGTCAACATACGAGCGGCCTCCAACTGGGTATGCATATCCGCAATACGCCATTGAGTTCCTTGGTATGCGGCTAAGGGCTTTTTACCAATTTGGCGTTCTTTTACCCAACCTAAAGCACTTTCCATCGCAGCGCGAGCAATACCGAGTGACGTTGCGGCCACTTCAACACGCCCTTTATCTAAAACTTCCATCGCGGTATGGAACCCTTTATTTTCCTCTCCCAGTAATGCCGATTCCGGTAGCCAACAATTCAGCGCTAATTCATAAATCGTGCTACCCCGTAATCCCATGGTTTTTTCAGGTTGAGAAAATGCCACGCCTTCCGTGCCTTTAGGGATCATAAATGCGCTGATCCCGCGGGCTCCCGCTTCTACATCCGTTTTCGCATACAACACGATAAAGTCAGCCTCTTTGGCGTTAGTAATATAGTGTTTATTACCCCGAATACGCCAGCCACTATTTTCACGAGTTGCCACGGTTCGCATATCTGCAGGATTAGAACCTGCAGCCGGCTCGGTTAAACCAAATGCACCTAATAATTCCCCAGCAGCGGCTTTTGGTAACCAATAATTTTTTTGCTCTTCGGTACCACCAATTAAAATTGAATCTGTCGCCAAAAAATGTGCCGTTAGAGCCGATGAAGTGGAAGCACAAGCGGCAGCAACAGCTTCGACTACCTGACTCATCGCCACACTGCCAATGCCAAAACCGCCATACTGCTCAGGTAAATTAATTCCCCAACAGCCCATTTCCCCTAGCGCTTGTAAACTTTCTGCGCAAAAGGTTTCTGTTTCATCGTATCTCTGTGCATTCGGCTGTAAAATGTCATGACAAACTTTTTCTATCGCATCTACAACCGCTTGTTCTGTTTCATTAATATCAAAACTCATTGCATCGTCTCCGCATTTTTAATGGTTGTTCTTGCTGGCTTATACACTAAGTTTGCCTCACCTAATTTTGGTGCACGGTGGGTCGAATGAGGTTTCTTCCCATTGAAAAAAACCGGTTGAGAAACCAAAGGCGTTCCCCCATCATTCAGGTGCGTCAGAACTTGCCTCACTTGGGCATGCTCACTTTGTGTTGCTTGGTGTAAATTATGAATTGGTGAAGCAGGAACGCCCGCGTTTAATAATATGTCACATACCTCTTCAACGGTTTTTTGGCGTGTCCAACTTTCGATCTCTTTTCTAAGTTCAGCTTGGTGCTGTGTTCGGCTCGGGTCATTAAGGTAGCGTGAGTCGTGGCATAACTCCGGTTTTTCCATACATTCGCAAAAGCGTTGGAATAGCTTTTCACTCGCAATCGCGATAACCACTAAGCCATCTTTTGCCTGATAAGTATCGAATGGCGTAGATACTGGATGGCGGTTACCCACTAGGCTCGGAGCCTTATCATGAGCAAATAGGTTTGAAAGCCCAGTTAACTGCATGCTCAGTAAGACATCCACCATCGCTACATCAATATACTGTGCCGCTTCGTCATGACGCTCTCTCGCAAATAACGCACTGCTTATCGCCCATGACGCAAACATTCCAGCACACACATCGCCAATTGACTCACCACTGCGTGTAGGCCCTGTTTCTGGGAAACCAGTGACACTCATTAGGCCTGACATCGCTTGTGCCACGATGTCATAAGCGGGATAACTGGCGAGTGGGCTGTTTTGCCCAAATCCAGAGATACTGGCGTAGATTAATTTAGGGTTGTGCTGCTTTAGGCTCTCAAAATCGATACCGAGTCGTTGAGTCACACCAGGGCGAAAGTTTTCAACCACCACATCACTTTCTTTGACTAGTTGGAATAAAATCGCTCGGTCTTCATCCGCTTTAAGATCCAATTCAATACTGCGTTTACCTCGGTTAATTAAACCGTAATAAACACTTTCCCCATCAATGAATGGTCCTAAATGGCGGCTATCATCACCGTAGTTGGGCACTTCAATTTTGATCACTTCAGCACCAAGATCGGCCATCATACCTGTGCAATAAGGGCCAGCTAACACTCGGCTTAAATCGATCACTTTGATCCCCGCCAGTGGCCCTTGTCTTTTCTGAGTTAACGCAGCATTCATACTGAATTCCTTCTATTCCAGAAAGATGCCAGCTCAACTTCAGCTGGCAAAGGACATTACTTCACCATCGGCAAGTTCAAGCCTTGCTCTTTCGCACAGTTAATGGCGATGTCATAACCTGCATCTGCATGGCGCATAACGCCCGTTGCAGGGTCATTATGTAAAACACGAGCTAAACGCTTATCAGCGGCGTCCGTTCCATCACACACAATGACGACGCCTGAATGTTGTGAGAAGCCCATACCAACACCACCACCGTGATGTAAACTGACCCATGTTGCGCCACCTGCGGTATTTAATAGTGCGTTCAATAAAGGCCAGTCTGATACCGCATCAGAGCCATCTTTCATAGATTCCGTTTCACGGTGAGGGCTAGCCACAGAGCCTGAATCTAAGTGATCACGACCGATCACAATTGGCCCCTTTAACTCACCACTTTTCACCATTTCGTTGAAAGCACGGCCTAATCTTTCTCTGTCTTTTAAGCCTACCCAACAAATACGTGCAGGAAGCCCTTGGAATGCGATACGCTCACGTGCCATATCGAGCCAATTATGTAAGTGTTTGTCATCTGGTAATAATTCTTTTACTTTTTGGTCTGTTTTATAGATATCTTCTGGGTCACCTGACAACGCGACCCAACGGAATGGACCAATACCTTCACAAAACAGAGGGCGAATATAAGCAGGAACAAAGCCTGGGAAATCAAAGGCATTACTAATGCCTTCATCTTTTGCCATTTGGCGAATATTATTGCCATAGTCAAAAGCCGCTGAGCCACGCTTTTGCATCGTTAACATCGCATCCACTTGGACTGCCATGCTTTTTTTCGCTGCTTTGGTCACTTCAGCAGGTGCGGTTTGTTGTTTTTCACGCCATTGGTCGAGTGTCCAACCCTGTGGTAAGTAGCCGTGTACAGGGTCATGGGCGCTAGTTTGGTCAGTGACGGAATCAGGAGTGATATTGCGTTTCACCAATTCACTGTAAACATCAGCCGCATTACCTAATAGCCCAACAGAAACTGGCTGGCCATTTGCTTTGGCTTCCTCGATATATTGCAGTGCTTCATCTAATGTCGTCGCTTTTTTGTCCACATAACGAGTTCTTAAACGAAAATCGATACGGCTTTCATCACATTCCACCGCTATCATGCTAAAGCCCGCCATGGTTGCTGCTAATGGCTGTGCTCCGCCCATTCCACCTAAACCGCCCGTTAAGATCCAACGCCCTGCTGCGTTACCATTAAAGTGTTGCTTGGCCAGTGAAACGAACGTTTCATAGGTGCCTTGGACGATCCCTTGAGAACCAATGTAGATCCAAGAACCAGCCGTCATTTGGCCATACATCATTAAGCCTTTACGATCTAACTCATTAAAGTGATCCCAATTCGCCCAGTGAGGAACAATATTTGAGTTTGCGATCAATACGCGGGGCGCATCTGGATGGGTAGGGAACACTCCGACGGGTTTACCTGACTGCACGAGTAATGTTTGGTCATCTTCCAGTGTGGTCAGCACATCTAAAATTTTGTCATAGCATTCCCAATCACGTGCCGCTCGACCGATACCGCCATAGACCACTAAGCTTTGAGGGTGCTCAGCGACATCAGGGTCTAAATTATTTTGGATCATGCGATATACCGCTTCTGTCAGCCAGCTCTTACAGGTTTTCTCACTGCCACGTGGTGCGCGGATCACTCGAGTTGAGTCAGTACGATTTAACATGGTTGTATCCCCTATCATCCATTTTTAATTAACTTTAAATTAACAATTTTATTTATAATAATCTGCGAGATACCCAGTTAGTGACGATGCACCTGTGTTCTAAAATTAATTATTTAATTAAAAATCAATAAATTAATTTTCTATCAACTTACTCGAGACTATCCATTCATTTAGGGTGTTTATCTATGACTCAAATATATATACATTTACTTCACAAAGTATATACATTTAAATTTGAAATTTTGTAGGAAGTGTGAAGGTTGGAACTCAAGAGAAGTTATACAACAACAAGTAGCTGTATGTTTCTAGAGAAAAAGTTGTATATACATTTGTTTTTATGCATAGAAACAAGTAAATAGCGAAATTGCGAGTCGCTTCACAGAACGTTGCAACGATGTATAGTGAGAAAACCCATGCCAAACAGCTCAAAATGGAATACATCAGAAACAAAAACGGGCTACCTGCATCAACAGATAACCCGAGTGGATTATAACCATGACAAAAATTTAATTTTCTAAATCATTCACGTTGTGGCTAGGCGGCAAAATGAGTATAGCTTGGGGAGCATACACCAGTATGTGACCCAAACAGCCGAGTGAAGCCAACAACGCCACAGCGTGAAGGATGACGAAAATTTTAGCCGCCTAGATAGGCGCTTCGTACTGCCTCATTCGCTAGCAACGCTTTGCCACTATCTTCCAACACAATATGCCCATTTTCCAACACATAACCACGGTCTGCGAGTTTCAACGCTTGGTTGGCGTTTTGTTCGACAAGGAAAATCGTCATTCCTTCTTCGCGTAGCTGCTGAATCGTATCAAAAATTTGCATAATGATAATGGGAGCAAGGCCTAAGGATGGCTCATCAAGTAAGAGTAACTCTGGCTGGCTCATTAAAGCACGGCCTATCGCTAGCATTTGTTGCTCACCGCCAGACATCGTTCCTGAACGCTGGCTTCGACGCTCATACAGCCTTGGAAATAGCTTATAAACTCGCTCAATACGTTCTTGGTACTGTTGGCGATCGGCAAAAAAGCCCCCCATTGCGAGATTTTCTTCCACTGTCATACGAGAAAATACACGCCTCCCTTCGGGTACTAATGCAATGTCTTCACGCATAATTTTCGAAGTGGGCAATTGGGTGATATCCACGCCTCGGTAGATGACTTGACCTTCCGATGCACGTGGATCGCCACAAAGCGTACTGAGCAAGGTGGTTTTCCCTGCACCATTTGCTCCAATTAAGGTCACAATTTCACCTTTTTGGATATTCAAACTAATTTCATGTAGTGCTTGAATTTTTCCATAATGGGTAGAAACTTTTTTAAACTCTAGCATCAGTAAGCTTCCCCCAAATAGGCTTTTATCACATCAGGATGTTGACGGATCTCACTCGGTGTCCCATTCGCTAATGGCGTTCCTTGATTCACGACATAAATGCGATCTGAAATTCCCATGACTAATTTCATATCATGTTCAATTAAGAGAATTGAAACATTATGATGAGCTCGTAACTCAGCAATCAAGTCATCCAAATCATTGGTTTCTTTAGGGTTAAGACCCGCTGCTGGTTCATCTAACATTAATATTTCAGGGCGAGTGACCATACAGCGAGCAATTTCTAACCGACGCTGCTGCCCATAGGCTAAATTACCCGCTTGTCGATTGGCAAAGGGGAGTAAATCAACACGCTCAAGCCATTTTACCGCATTATCAAGCGCTTCAGCTTCTGCCCGACGAAACGCAGGGGTTTTCAATAGCCCAGAAAAAATGCCACTTTTTAAATGTTGATGTTGCGCCACAAGTAAATTTTCAATCACCGTCATTTCTTTAAATAACCGCACATGCTGAAATGTTCGGATGACGCCAAGGCGAGCAATAGACTGCCCTGTCAGCCCTTCAAGGTGTTTTTCACGATATAAAATCGTGCCGCTGGTCGGCTTATAAAACCCCGTTAAACAGTTAAAAATGGTGGTTTTACCCGCCCCATTAGGGCCAATCAGTGAAACTATTTCCCCTTGATTAATGGTTAACTCAACATTGTTGACGGCAAGTAACCCACCAAAACGCATTGTTAAGCCATTAACTTGTAGCAAAGGCGTTGTTATATGGCTCATACGCCCTCCCCTTCAGGGACTTTTTTCACCTGCATTTGACGACGTTTCATCGGTAATAGGCCTTGTGGTCGCCAGATCATCATCAGCACCATCAATGCCCCTAATAACAGCATGCTGTATTGGTTAAGGTCACGCATCATTTCCCGTGATACGACTAAGATAATTGCGGCTAAAATCACGGAAGTTTGTGAGCCCATTCCCCCTAAAACGACGATGGCTAACACAAATGCCGACTCCACAAAGGTAAAAGATTCTGGGCTGATAAAGCCTTGTCGTGCGGCAAATAACGTCCCTGCAAATCCCGCAAAGGCCGCACTAATAGTAAATGCGGTTAATTTTATTCGAGTTGGGCTTAGCCCTAATGAGCGACAGGCAATTTCATCTTCGCGTAATGCTTCCCATGCACGACCTAATGGCATACGCAGTAAGCGATTGATAACAAATAAGGTTAAGACTACTAATAACAAGGCGACAAAATACAGGAAAATAATACGGTCACCAGGGCTGTAATCTAAGCCAAAAAAGTTATGGAAGGTATCCCAGCCCTCTTTCGCGGTACGGCTAAATTCCAAACCAAAGAAAGTCGGTTTCGGTAATTGACTGATCCCATTTGGCCCGCCAGTGATTTCGGTATTATTCAGTAATAAAATACGAACAATTTCCCCAAAGCCGAGCGTCACTATTGCAAGATAGTCCCCCCGCAACCTTAGAACAGGGAATCCCAATAAAAAACCGGCTAACGCAGCGGTTAACCCTGCAATCGGTAAACTTTCCCAGAAACCAAAACCATAGTAATGATTTAATAAACCAAAAGTATAAGCACCAATGGCATAAAAGCCGGCATACCCAAGAACCAGTAACCCAGATAACCCAACAACCACATTTAACCCTAAGCCTAACATCACATAAATTAATGTCAGGGTGGCAATATCCACGCTTCCGCGAGAAACAATAAACGGCCAAATAATTGCGGCAATAATAATTACAGCTGCAAGAATCTTTTGCTTGGCTGTCGAACCATCAAAATCAGGGATCGCCCACGCCTTTTTAGGAACTCCTTGCCATACTTTATTTAATGTCGGACGAACCAACTGGTAAACAAAGATGACAATAATACCCGCAATGATCCAGTTCCAACGTACAGAATCCCCAACCGTAACAACCAGTTTTGTGCCATCAAGAGCGAGCTGCAACCCCATCATGAACAGAGCCAATACGAAAAAAGTCACTGAAGCCACAATGGCATTAATCCAATTTTCTTTTCTCATACTTTTTCGACCTCCGGGCGTCCCAGAATGCCGGTTGGCATGATTAATAGCACACCAATCAATAAACCAAATGACACAACATCTTTATATTCAGTGCTTAAATATGCAGAAGTCATTGCTTCTGCCACACCTAAAATCAAACCACCTAACATCGCGCCAGGAATACTCCCTATTCCTCCTAACACTGCTGCGGTAAATGCTTTCATTCCAGCCATAAAGCCAATATAGGGGTTAATCACACCATAAAATTGCCCCAATAGCACACCCGCTACGGCCGCCATTGCAGCACCGATAACGAAAGTTAATGAAATAACGCGATCAGTATTAATGCCTAATAAGCTGGCCATTTTAAGATCTTCTGCGCAGGCTCGGCAGGCTCTGCCCATTTTTGAATAGCGAATAAAT
This sequence comes from Providencia sp. PROV116, assembly GCF_028482485.1. NCBI lineage: Bacteria > Pseudomonadati > Pseudomonadota > Gammaproteobacteria > Enterobacterales > Morganellaceae > Providencia > Providencia sp. PROV116. The sequence goes on from NZ_JAMPQO010000012.1 coordinate 86,752, forward strand.
AGCGTCAAAGCTAACATCGCAAGCACGGTAACCCCCCAGATGGTCAATTGCATCTTAGTCACCGTGGCTTCAAAACCATCGCTTTCACCGAGAACCCATTGTCCTGTAATCAAACTGGGTAGTGCTAAATCACGCGAACCTTGTGACAAACTGACATAGTTTTGCAGGAAAATAGACATTCCGATCGCAGAGATCAAAGCAATCAATCGCTTAGAATGACGGACCGGCCGATAAGCAACCCGTTCAATACTCCAACCATAGGCACTAGAGACCACAATTGCCGCAATGAAGGCCGCAGCAACAAGGATCCAACCGATATCAATCCCAAGCATCATTAAGCCTGCGATCACAATAAAAGAGACATAGCTACCAATCATGTACACTTCACCGTGGGCGAAGTTAATCATCCCAATGATGCCATACACCATCGTATAGCCGATAGCTATCAGTGCATAAGTGCTACCGAGGGTTAAACCATTCAGAAGTTGCTGAATAAAATACAGAATTTGATCTGACATAAGACTATCCTTTCGAACTACTTGTCCTCTATAGAGAACAGAAGCCGGAAGCAAGTGACTTACTTCCGGTTCTTATTCACTATGCTGGAACACTGCTGAGTACTATTTTACAGAGGTGGAAGTCCCATCTTTGTGCCACTCAAATACACCAAACTCAAACCCTTTCAGGTCACCGTTTGGCTGCCAGCTTAATGTTCCCATGACAGTTTCGACCGGATTTGCTTTCAGGTCTTTCACTAAATCTTCAGGCTCAATACTGCCAGTACGCTCCATTGCCGTCGTTAAACCTTGGATAGCAGCATAAGTTGTCCAAACAAATGGCCCTGTTGGGTCTTCTTTCTTCGCTTTGATGGCATCAACAATTGGTTGGTTAGTCGCAACTTGGTCGTAACGTTTTGGTAAAGTTACCAACATGCCCTCAGAGGCATCACCTGCAATATTTGATAATGAAGAGTTACCGACGCCTTCAGGCCCCATAAAGCGAATATTCAAGCCAGCTTGCTTCGCTTGGCGTAAAATTTGCCCCATCTCTGGGTAATATCCCCCAAAGTAAACAAAATCAACATTCTCTTTCTTCAATTTTGCCACTAAAGCGGAAAAGTCTTTGTCACCCGCCGTTACCCCTTCAAACATCACTTCTTTAACGCCAGCTTTATTGAGGCTTTCACGTACAGAACGGGCTAAACCTTCCCCATATTGTTGTTTGTCATGCACAACAGCAATACGAGTTGGTTTGATATCTTCCATAATAAACTTAGCTGCAGTGGGTCCTTGGTCCGAATCCAAACCGGTTGTACGCAGAACCATTTGATAACCACGTGTAGTTAAATCCGCATTAGTTGCAGCTGGGGTGATCATAATGACACCTTCATCCTCATAAATATCGGATGCCGGCTGTGTTGAAGAGGAACATAAATGCCCAATAACATGGCGTATACCATCGTTAATCACTTTATTTGCCACCGCAACCGCTTGTTTCGGGTCACAGGCATCGTCATATTCTACTGCCACTAATGTGTTTCCATTAATGCCACCTTTAGCATTAATATCTGCGATCGCTTGGCGTGCCCCTGTAAATTCCATATCACCATATTGAGCTACAGGCCCTGACATCGCGCCAACAACCGCTATTTTAATTTCCTTTGCCCATCCTGCTGAACTGAATGCCATCGCAATACAGCCCGCTAATAATGCTTTATTCATATTCTTCATTTTATCGTCCCCGTCTTCGTGGTTCTGAGTGTTTGTGTTTGATTTGTAGTAGATTATTATAGTTGACAGGTACAATGCCTGAGATTTCAAAATACAGCGAATAAGGCTATATATTTCATAACATTAAACAAGATAATTATGCTAAATAGCAAATGTATATGGCAGGTTTTTACATTAGAAGCAGAATAAAAAACTGATGTGTTAAAGTAGGTTTTTTGTAAATACTAGTGTTATATTCGGGTTAAATTTAAATTAATCCGAGTGAAATTCGGAAAATTCAGTATCACCAAATTTTTCTCTCTAAAATCAAAAAATCGGTTGTAGATCACTCTGGCAGGATGAGTGACTGCAACTCTTACAGGGAAACAAACAAAATATCATGAGACTCACTATTATCCCGCTGGTCAATCCTACTGAGCAACAATATCTGGACTTACATAAAATCTGGCCTGACCAGAGCCCTTTTGAGCTAGCCAAAATGTGCAAAGCAGGTGACCTATTCTATGCCGCCCGTTTTAATGAACGCCTTCTTGGAGCTGCAAAAATTACGGTGGATCATAACACTGCCACTTTGCAGGATTTTTGCGTACGAGAGGTCACTCGCCGACGCGGTGTTGGCTCATATTTATTAGAAGAAATTTGCCAAGCTATTCCTGACATTACACTATGGAAATTTGATATTAGCGGGGTAGCCCTACAAGAAAAAGAAGCGGTGCGGCTATTCTTGGCTGCTAATGGCTTCAATACCACTACACAACCTGATATATGGGAAAAAACAGCATGAAGTTAAATAAAATTCATCATGTTGCTATTATCGCATCCAATTTTGAGGTTAGTAAGGACTTTTATTGCCGTATTTTGGGTTTGAATCTACTTGAAGAACATTACCGCCCAGCAAATAATTCATGGAAAGCGGACTTAGCCTTTGGTGAACATTACCAAATTGAATTATTCAGTTTTGTTAATCCACCAGCGAGGCTGAGTTATCCCGAAGCCACAGGGCTGCGTCATTTAGCCTTCAGTGTTGATGATTTAAATAAATGGGTCACTTATTTAACTGAGCAAGGTGTGACTTGTGAGGCCATACGCATCGACCCCTATACCCAAAAGCGTTTTACATTTTTCACAGATCCCGATGGCTTACCGCTAGAGTTATACGGTGATTAATTGAACAATAAAAAATGTAAAAGTAGAAATGATTATCTGCATTTATCCACCTCTTAACGGGTAATAAATGCAGATAATTTTAGTGAACAACGAATTGGCCAGTCATAAATTACATTTCGCTATCTTCGTCTTCTTCCATCGCCAAACGTAACTTCTTCATTGCGTTCTTTTCAAGCTGACGAACACGCTCTGCAGAAACACCGTATTTATCAGCGAGTTCTTGCAACGTCGTTTTGTTGTCATCATCTAACCAACGAGCTCGGATGATATCCTGACTGCGCTCGTCCAAAGAATCCAACGCATCAGCTAAGCGGTCAGTTGCATGGCTTTCCCAATTATCATCTTCAATTGAGCCAGCAAAGTCTGATGCTTTGTCTTGTAAGTATAAGACTGGGGCTACAGGGCCACCAAAATCACTGCTGTCATCGTCATCTGACATATCAAATGCCATGTCTTGTGCAGCCATACGTGATTCCATTTCACGCACATCTTTAGTACTTACCCCTAACTCTTGGGCAACCATATCAACTTCATCCTGGTTAAACCAACCAAGACGTTTTTTATTCTTTCTTAAGTTAAAGAATAGCTTACGTTGCGATTTTGTTGTCGCGACTTTGACAATACGCCAGTTACGTAAAACGTATTCATGAATTTCAGCTTTGATCCAGTGAACCGCAAAAGAAACAAGACGAACACCAACCTCAGGATTGAAACGACGCACAGCTTTCATCAGGCCGATATTACCTTCCTGAATTAAGTCAGCTTGTGGTAAACCATACCCTGCATAACTACGAGCAACATGAATAACAAAGCGCAAGTGCGATAAGATCAGTTGCTTTGCAGCATCCAGATCACCATGGTAATGCAGCCGTTCAGCAAGTTCCTTTTCTTCCTCAGCGGTGAGCATCGGGTAAGCATTAGCAGCCCGAACATAGGCTTCAATACTTCCTTGTGGAACAAGAGCTAATGATTGCATGTCTTTGGTCATTCAGATCCTCAATAAAATAATAGGAAACAGATTAGTTTGTATTGATAACCGCATTGGTTAGCCATGAGGTAAACATTTTTAGTCTACCAGTTTAACCGCGTTAAATAAATTATATACAAAATTTGTTAACAGTAGGTCAATGTAGGACAAAACAATTCAGACTAAGTTCATTTTTAACGAAAATTTGCAATAGAATCAAAGAGTCATGATATAATCAAACCATGACTCTTTAATAAAAATGATGAAAAAACAACATATTACTCAGGTGTAAAGTGTCGTAAATGTTGAAGTGTTGCCAACCATGCCGCTATCCAACCAACCATAGCGGATAACAGTAGAATCAATAAAGACTCTTCCCATAACAATCCTTCAATCTGAAATTGCGTACCAAATACACTGGCTACTTTTGCCACACCGTCAGCTAACTGCCAAACAAGTAGAAAGGTCATAATTAGGGAAATAATGGCACCTAATGCACCCAATACAAGGCCACCATTTAAAAATGGCCTCATGATAAACCCATCAGTAGCACCAATTAACTTCATCACATTAATCGTATCGCGGCGAGCAAAAATATTGAGCCGTACGCTATTACCTATCACAAGGAATAGTGACACAATCATTAAAACCCCAATGACAGAAGCGACTTTCCCAACCAAACCCGTTAGTGCAGCTAACCGCGCAAACCAGCTATCATCCATGCGAACTTCTTCAATGCCATCGACTTGGCTGACTCTATCACGCAGTGTTATTAATACATTAGAACCTTCAAAATCAATTTTAGGCGTAATTATTGCGACTGCAGGCAGTGGGTTTTCCTCTAGCATATCGAGTGCAGTACTAAAACCGGACCAACTGCGAAACTCACTCATGGCTTGGTCACGTGAAAGGTAATTCACATGGTCAACCCCATCAAGAGCCTGCAGTTGTGTTACTACATTTTGCCCGCCTTGTTCATCAAGGGATTTATCCAGATAAACAGTGAGTTGTGGTGTTGGATACCATTGCTCCGCGGCTTGCGAAACGTTTTTCCACACAATATAACAAAGGCTCGGTAATGTGAGTGAAATCGCAATAACCATGATAGTCAAAAAGGTGGCCAAAGGCTGTCTTAGCATGTCAGCGAGCGCATTCAACCACGAGTAACGCCACTGCTCTTTCCAACCGCCTTTTAATGCTTTACTTTTCGATTGCTTGGCTCGTTCCGGCTTGCTTTTACGGACATTCTTAGCCATGTTGACCTCCAAGCATACGGCCTTCACTCAATGTAAGAACACGGCAGTTACGACGCTCAATCAATGCAATATCATGGGTCGCCATTAAAACGGTCACCCCTACACGATTAAATTCTTCGAATAAACGCATGATTCCTTCAGACAATTCACCATCAAGGTTACCTGTCGGTTCATCCGCTAATAACATCGTTGGCTTATTCACCACCGCTCGGGCAATACCGACACGTTGTTGCTCCCCACCAGATAACTGAATTGGGAAGTTTTTCGCTTTGTCCAATAACCCAACTTTATCCAATGCGGCAGAAACTCGCCGACGAATATCCTCGGTACTGGCACCAGAAATGATTAGCGGCATTGAGACATTGTCATATACCGTTCGATCAAATAACAGGTGGTGATCTTGAAAAATCATCCCGATCTGCCGGCGCAGAAACGGGATCTCTCGATTTTTCAAGCGGCTGATATCATGACCATTGAATAAAATATGACCCGCACTTGGGCGTTCAATTCCACAAATCAATTTAAGTAATGTACTTTTACCTGCGCCTGAGTGGCCTGTTAGAAATGCCATTTCTCCAGGTTGAAGATGAAAATCAACCCCTTGGAGTGCTTGGCGGCCACCGCGATAAGCTTTACTAACGTGTTCAAAGCGAATCATCGAAAATTATTCCTCTCGGGCAAATAGAGCCTCGATAAAGTCATCTGCTTTAAATGGACGTAAATCTTCAATACCCTCACCAATACCAATATAACGAATTGGAATACCAAATTGGTCGGCAATAGAGAAAATTACGCCACCTTTTGCTGTGCCATCGAGCTTAGTCAATGTTATACCTGTTAAACCGACCGCATCATCAAAAAGTTTTGCCTGACTTACCGCATTTTGTCCAGTACTTGCATCTAGCGTTAACATAATTTCATGGGGAGCATTTTCATCGAGTTTTTTCATCACCCGGACAATTTTTTTCAACTCTTCCATCAAGTGCGATTTATTTTGTAAGCGCCCAGCGGTATCTGCAATTAAAACATCAACCCCTTTCGCCTGCGCTGATTGAATCGCATCAAAAATAACCGATGCAGGATCTGCGCCAGTATGTTGAGCGACCACAGGGATCTTATTGCGCTCTCCCCATACTTGAAGTTGCTCAACGGCTGCTGCACGGAAAGTATCCCCCGCGGCTAACATGACGCTTTTCCCTTCCGACTGATATTGACGTGCTAGTTTACCAATTGTTGTCGTTTTCCCGACCCCGTTAACACCAACCATAAGAATAACATAGGGTTTTTTGTCTTCAATCACGAGTGGTTTATCCACTTTCGCTAAAATATCAGACATTTCCTCACGCAATTTGCCATATAACGCTTCTGCATCCTTGAGCTCTTTACGGCTCGCATGTGCCGTTAAGTTATCAATGATTTTGCGAGTGGTATCAACACCGACATCAGCAATCAATAGCTGCTCTTCAAGCTCTTCAAATAAGTCATCATCAATTTTTTTACCTGAAAACAGCCCAAAAAAACCTGAACCTAAATTCTGGCGAGTTTTTAATAACCCTTTCTTTAGCCTAGCAAAGAAACCTTCTTTTTTAGGTTTTTCTTGCTCTGTTGGTAAATTATTTTTTTCTTCTTCTAAACGTAAGCGCTCAGCTTCAGCTTCTTCCTCTGCAATTCTTGCTTCTTCGGCGGCTTGTTCTTCC
>NZ_JAMPQO010000013.1:0-21290 GCF_028482485.1 Providencia sp. PROV116
GTGTTTTTTTGAAAATAATTTTCAAGTGATGATATTTTATACTTTACGTCCAATTCTCAAACAAAAAAAACGGTTTTATACGTAATTTGATATAAAAAAGGTGGCTATTATTAGCCACCTTTTGATTTCACAATAACATCAATTACTGTTTAGCAACGATTTCGTCATTTTCTACATCTAAAATGACAGGTTTACCTGGCAATAACTTACCCGACAAGATTTCTTGTGCCAGAGGGTTTTCAATTTCCTGCTGAATTGCACGTTTCAACGGCCTTGCTCCGAAGATTGGGTCAAAACCAGCCTCCCCAATTTTCTCAAGTGCCGCTGGTGTTGCACTGACTTCATAACCATGCTCTTCAAGGCGTTTATATAAACGAGCCAATTGAATATTGGCAATATTCGTAATTTGCTCTTTACCTAATGGATGGAATACAACGACTTCATCTATACGGTTAATAAATTCAGGTCTGAAACTATGGGACACCACTTCCATCACCATATCTTTCATTTCTGAGTAACCAATCATGCCAAACCTTTCTTGGATTAAGTCAGAACCCAAGTTGGATGTCATGATGATTACTGTATTACGGAAGTCTACCGTTCTACCTTGCCCATCCGTTAAACGTCCATCATCAAGCACTTGTAATAAAATGTTGAAAACATCAGGGTGTGCTTTCTCAACTTCATCCAATAAAATGACTGAGTAAGGACGACGTCGAACTGCTTCAGTTAAATACCCACCTTCTTCGTAACCAACATATCCAGGAGGTGCGCCCACTAAACGTGATACCGCATGTTTTTCCATAAATTCAGACATGTCGATACGAACCATTGCATCATCGCTATCAAACATAAAGTTTGCTAACGCTTTACATAACTCAGTTTTACCTACCCCTGTTGGCCCTAAGAACATAAACGAGCCAATTGGGCGGTTCGGATCTGATAACCCTGCACGACTACGACGAATTGCATTCGATACTGCAACTACAGCTTCATCTTGTCCAATAACACGCTGATGGAGTTGCTGTTCCATACGTAACAGTTTCTCTCTTTCGCTTTCTAGCATTCGAGATACAGGAATGCCAGTCCAACGCGCTAAGATTTCTGCAATTTCAACATCTGTTACTTTATTACGTAACAGTTTCATGCTTTTACCTTCAGCTTTCGTTGCCGCTTCAAGCTGTTTCTCTAATTCTGGAATTTTACCGTATTGCAATTCGGACATTTTTGCCAAATCACCCATACGGCGTGCTTTTTCCATCTCGATACGTGTATTTTCAAGTTCAGCTTTAATATGCTGAGTACCTGTTAATGATGCTTTTTCAGCTTTCCATTCTTCTTCTAACGCAGAGTACTCACGTTCTTTCTCTGCGAGCTCTTCTTCTAACATCTCAAGACGTTTTTTACTTGCATCATCCGATTCTTTTTTCAGCGCTTGCTGTTCAAGTTTGAGCTGAATAATACGGCGTTCCAGCCTATCTAAGGATTCAGGTTTCGAATCCATTTGCATACGTAAACTTGCACCCGCTTCATCAATTAAATCAATTGCTTTATCGGGTAACATACGGTCAGTAATATAGCGATGCGATAACGTTGCCGCTGCCACAATCGCCGGGTCAGTTATTTGCACGTGGTGATGCAGTTCATAACGTTCTTTTAAACCACGTAAAATAGCAATTGTGTCTTCAACGGATGGCTCTGCCACATACACTTTTTGGAAACGACGCTCTAATGCAGGGTCTTTCTCAATGTATTGGCGATACTCATCCAATGTGGTAGCGCCAACACAGTGTAATTCACCGCGAGCCAACGCAGGTTTTAACATGTTCCCCGCATCCATCGCACCATCTGCTTTACCTGCACCAACCATGGTGTGTAATTCATCAATAAACAGAATGACGTTACCTTCCTGTTTGGCAAGATCATTTAGAACGGCTTTCAGACGCTCTTCAAACTCACCACGATATTTCGCACCCGCAATCAGCGCCCCCATATCAAGGGATAATACACGTTTGTTTTTTAACCCTTCTGGAATTTCACCATTTACGATACGTTGCGCTAACCCTTCAACAATTGCTGTTTTACCTACACCTGGTTCACCAATCAGCACAGGGTTATTTTTAGTACGACGTTGCAGTACTTGAATGGTCCGACGTATTTCTTCATCTCGACCAATTACTGGGTCTAATTTGCCTTGCTCTGCACGTTCGGTTAAATCAACTGTATATTTTTTCAAGGCTTGGCGCTGGTCTTCAGCGCTTTGGTCATTCACTTTTTCTCCACCACGCATCTGTTCTATTGCCTTTTTTAAATTATCTTTATTAACACCTGCTGCTTTGAGCATGTCTGCTAATGTCGTATTGGCTTCTAAAGCGGCGACAAGAAATAATTCTGAGGAGATAAATTCATCTCCGTGCTTTTGTGCCAACTGATCACATAAATTCAAATGACGCATTAAGTCACTTGATGGTTGAACATCTCCCGCAACACCTTGCACTTGAGGTAAACGCCCTAATGCATCTTCGACTTTTTGCTGGAATTGTACGGCATTCACGCCTAACGTCGTCAGCAATGGACGAACTGTGCCACCCTCTTGATTAAACAGGGCACTTAATAGATGAATAGGTTCAATAAACTGGTTTTCGCGCCCAAGGGCTAGTGATTGGGCGTCAGCGAGAGCTTGCTGGAATTTATTAGTTAAACGGTCCAGACGCATAACACCTCCAATAAATGAGATTAAATTTGCTACTGGATACTAGATGAGGTCAGTTTTTAAATATTCAAGTTTTGCAAGGAATTATTTTTGATATATCCGTTAATTTAGAACAAAACCCCAATACTAGGTATTTATCCATATCAATGAAGCCATCCTGCCGGTTTTTCCTTCCCTTCGATAGGAAAAAAATCTGTTTTCATCTGTTACTGTACAAAAATCACCACCATAGACCTTCGTTACGCCAGCAGCTTGTAGTCTTTTACGCGCTAACAAATAAATATCAGCTAGATATTTATCGTTATAAGGAATAAAAGCAGAGGCTAAATCAGACGATTGATTAACAAAAGCCTCTTTGACTTCCTTACCGACTTCAAATTTCTCAGCACCAATAGCGGGGCCAAGCCAAGCGATAATTTCATTTGCAGGGCTAATAAATTGATTGATTGTATTTTCAAGAACCCCATGACATAGCCCGCGCCACCCTGCGTGGGCTGCTGCCACTTCCGTTCCTGCTTGATTAGTCAATAACACAGGCAAGCAATCCGCAGTCATAATGGCACAAACTTGGCCAACCTGATTACTGTACACGGCGTCCGCTTGCCTATTATGAATTTTATCACCAACAAGCTGAAGCACATCCGTTCCATGAACTTGCTCAAGCCAAACTGGTTGTTGTGGTAGCTGAGCAAGCGCCTCAAGGCGTTGACGATTTTCACTGACGGCATTGGGTATATCCCCAACATGATCACCTAAATTCAAGCTATCAAAAGGTGGCAGGCTCACACCACCCACTCGAGTTGTACTACAGCTAGCTATATTTTTAGGTTGTGGCCAATCAGGGAAAATCAATGTATTCATTACCAGTCCATATCGTCTTTATGCAGTTCAGTATCTGCTTTTAGAGCTTCAATAAGCTTAACCATATCATCAGGTAACGGTGCATGCCACTCCATTTGAATACCTGAGATTGGGTGATATAAACGCAACATGGTGGCGTGCAGTGCTTGCCTATCAAAATTACGCATGACCTCTAAAAACTCCTCTGTCGCCCCTTTTAATGGACGCGGCCGCCCACCGTATAAAGGATCACCTATTAATGGATGATTGATATGGGCCATATGAACTCGAATTTGGTGTGTTCTACCCGTTTCCAGACGTAAACGTAAACGAGTATGAGCTCTAAAGTGTTCCATTACACGATAATGCGTTATGGCTGGTTTGCCCATTGGGTGTACAGCCATATGAGTTCGTTTAGTTGGATGGCGAGAGATAGGTTCTTCTACCATACCGCCCGCAGTCATACGACCGACCGCAACTGCTTCATATTCACGCGTAATTTCTCTACGTTGCAATGCTTCGACAAGGTGTGTTTGAGCTGGAACGGTTTTTGCGACAACCATTAAGCCTGTTGTGTCTTTATCTAAACGATGAACAATACCCGCCCTTGGCACATCTGCAATTTCAGGATAACGATATAATAACGCATTCAGAATGGTGCCATCTGGGTTTCCTGCCCCGGGGTGGACAACTAAATCACGCGGTTTATTAATAATTAGGATATCTTCATCTTCATAAATCACATTAAGTGGGATATCTTGTGGTTCCCAGCGATTATCTTCTTCAATGAGGGCATCGATTAAAATTTGTTCACTGCCGAAAACTTTTTCTTTTGGCTTATTGATAACTTTGCCATTAACCTGCACTCTATCAGCTAAAATCCATTCTTTTATGCGAGAACGTGAATAATCAGGGAACAATTCGGCCAAAGCCTGATCTAAACGTTGACCAAGCTGTGATTCAGCGATAGTTGCACTAAGTTGTACTTGTTGAGCCATAAATTAATCTACTTTTTGGTGTTTGTGTTTTGACGGCAGTGCCGTTTCATTTAAAATATATGCTATTGTAACTCGAATTTTGCCGGGAGCCTTATGGATAGACTCCCTCGAAACACTCAGAGGATAACCTACACGTGATGATACGTATGAAAAATCTGGTGGCTGCAGCCACGTTGAGCCTGATTTTAGTCGGCTGTTCCAGCACTCCTGAAGTCAGCCCTGATAGCTCCCCTGCTGAAATATATGCAACGGGTCAGCAAAAACTACAGGACGGCAATTTTAAAGCAGCGATTAAACAATTTGAAGCTCTTGATAACCGTTATCCATTTGGTCCATATGCTCAGCAGGTTCAATTAGACCTGATTTATGCATATTATAAATCAGCAGAGTTGCCAATGGCGATAGCCGCGATTGACCGTTTCATGCGTTTGAACCCAACTCATCCAAATATTGATTATGTCCTCTATATGCGAGGCTTAACCGCGATGGCCCTGGATGATAGCTTATTGCAAGGCCTCTTTGGTATTGACCGCTCAGACAGAGATCCACAGCATGCACGAGTTGCATTCAAAGATTTCAGTCAGCTAGTTCGCTACTATCCTAACAGCTTATATTCCAATGATGCGAGTAAGCGATTAGTTTACTTAAAAGACCGTTTAGCAAAATTCGACCTTTCTGTTGTCGAATACTACAACAAACGCGGTGCTTATGTCGCGGTTGTTAATCGTGTTCAACAAATGCTAAAAGACTACCCAGACACAGAAGCAACACGTAATGCCTTAGCATATATGGAAATTGCTTATAATGAGATGGGGCTAAACCAAGAAGCGAATAAAGTTGCGAGTATTATTGCTGCGAACCCACAATAATATCATCATGAGGTCTAAAACAGCAGCCAAGGCTGCTGTTTAGGTTGTTGACAAAGCGGGATAAAAGCGTGTTTTTTTCCGCTTTGTGTTATCAGCCGAAAATCAATAAATCGATTTTCCTAATTTATTTTAAAAACCTATTAGCCTTGCTACCAAACATAATATGTTTGTCAGCAGTCTGAACAGCAGCCTTGGCTGCTGTTTTTCTTTGCTAGCGGCCGATTTAGTTGCTTGCTCATTTAGGGTGCTAATTTTAACCCAAAAAAAGTTCCGGCTATTTACCGTTCCCCTAGCCAACTTAATCAGTGTCCCTTAATCCATTCATTTTGGCAATGCTTTTTCCCCCCTTTTTTATGTGAAATCACACTTCAGATGACCACTATTCTTCCTCTGAATGAGATGTGATCTATATCAATTTTTTCTTAGTAAGAACGGGTATTCTAAATTCAACAAAGACGGAAACAATGAGAGGTAACTATATGATAGTGAACATTACTAGCAAACAAATGGACATTACCCCAGCGATTCGTGAGCACATTGAGAGCCGTCTAACAAAACTCGATAAGTGGCAAGCATCCTTGATAAATACGCATGTTGTTTTATCAAAAGAGCCACAAGGTTTTATGGTTGATGCCAACATAAAAACAGCGACAGGAAAATTGGTCGCAAGTGCCAAGCATGAAGATATGTACGTTGCAATTAATGAACTAATTAACAAACTCGAAAGACAACTTAATAAAGTGCAACATAAAGGAGAATCAAGAAGAGCATATAATAGTGTAAAAGAAGCGAATAATACTGTTACGTTATAATTTTATATTATCTATCAACTAATCTTGAACCTTGTAAACGCGCTCGCTATGGGCGCGTTTTTTATGTTTCTGATCCTTACCTATTGACTTCTTAGTGAGTATCGGGTTTATTTAAATTGAATCGACTAAAGGTATTCATATGAATCTTAATTTTGTTTTCTTTTTCTTCTTTTTTAGCAACTCCTAATTAGGGGCTTTTGTCGTTCGAGAAAGAAAAGAAGACAAAATTAGAAAGCCCCCTCTAGGGGGCTTTTTTTATATCATAATATTAACAGGGTAGGCAGCATGGAAAACAGCACTAATTTATTGAAAGTAAGAGAAAAAATAAGTCAACTGGATAGTGAATTACTAAATCTTTTAGCAAAGCGCCGTGGTTATGCTGTTGAAGTCGCTGAAACAAAAATTGATGATAGCCGCCCTATTCGTGATAAAGACCGTGAGCGTCAGCTTCTTGATGTTTTAATCAACAAAGGCAAACCGCTAGGGCTTGATGGCTTTTATATCACCCGCCTATTCCAAATGATTATTGAGGACTCCGTTCTTACACAACAGGCGATTTTACAAAAACATTTAAATTTAACCCCGAGTGATACTGCCCGTTTCGCATTCTTAGGGCCGAAAGGTTCTTATTCACATATTGCTGCACGCCAATATTCAGCCCGTCATTTTGACCAACTGGTTGAATGCAGTTGCCATAAATTCCAAGATATTTTTTCATTAGTTGAAAGTGGGCAAGCAGAATATGGCATTTTGCCAATAGAAAACACCAGTTCGGGTGCAATTAATGATGTTTACGATTTACTGCAAAATACATCATTATCAATCGTTGGAGAGATTCGACTCCCAATAAACCATTGTCTCTTAACAACAGGAAATACTGATCTCAGCCAGATTAAAACCGTGTATAGCCACCCTCAGCCTTTTCAGCAATGTAGCCAATACTTAGCGCAATTCCCTCACTGGGAAATAAAATATTGTGATAGTACATCAACTGCAATGCAAATGGTCGCAGACCAAAACTCACCGAGTGTCGCGGCACTTGGAAGTGAAGCCGGCGGCGCGTTATACAATTTAAGCGTAATAGAACATAACCTCGCTAATCAGCAAATTAATATGACTCGGTTTATTGTTGTTGCACCGCAACCAATTGAAGTCACGGAACAAGTCCCCGCTAAAACAACACTACTTCTTACCACTGGTCAACAAGCTGGTGCCTTAGTGGATGCATTAGTTATTTTGAAAAATAATAAGATAATTATGAGTAAATTAGAATCTAGGCCAATTAATGGTAAGCCTTGGGAAGAAATGTTTTATGTAGATGTTCATGCAAACTTACGTTCAGATAATATGCAGCAAGCTTTGAGAGAACTTTCAACAATTACTAGATCAATTAAAATATTAGGCTGCTACCCATCTGAAAATGTGGTGCCTGTTGAACCTGAAAAAATTACACCTTAATAAAATATAATCTGGCTGCACTTTTATCAGTGCAGCCTATTTAGCGGAAACTATATTGCTGCTTTAGGCTGATGACTCGACGATTTAACTCTGAAATAATTCACTAACTCCTTCAAATGATATGCTTGTTCATTTAAGGAGTCCGCAGCAACAACAGATTCTTCAACTAAACTCGCATTTTGTTGTGTGGTTAAATCAAGTTGCCCTACCGCACTATTAATTTGAGAGATTCCATCGCTTTGCTCACGGCTAGCTTGCCCAATTTCACGTAGTAGCGCATTCATCTCTTTTACACTATCCACCATGCCATGTATTTGCTGAGTTGCTTTTTCAACAAGTTCCATGCCTTCTTGCGTTTGTGACGATGAGTTTTCAATCAACCCGCGAATATCACTCGCTGAAGCTGCACTTTTTTGTGCTAATAATCTCACTTCCCCAGCAACAACGGCAAAGCCTCGCCCATGTTCACCAGCTCTTGCCGCTTCAACGGATGCATTCAATGCTAAGATATTAGTTTGGAATGCAATCGAGTCTATTAGGTTAATAATTTCTGTCATCTGTGATGACGAACCGTTGATTGCTCGCATTTTGTTCGTAACTTGGCTCATCATATCGCCATTATTTTGCACAATAATCGCTGCTTGGTCTGCAAGCATACTTGCTTCATGGGTGTGCTCAGTCGTGTTTTGAACAGTTGAAGTTATTTGCTCCATTGAACTAGCCGTTTCTTCAACTGATGCGGCTTGTTCTTCGGTACGTGCGGCAAGGTTTTGGTTCCCTGCAACAATTTGCCCTGCTGCCGCCGAAATACTTTCAGAACCTTGCTGAACTTCTTGGACGATTTCCAGCAAGTGTTCTTTCATATCATTAAGTGCATTTAGCAACACACCCGTTTCATCTTTTGAGGTGACCTGGATATCTTTAGTCAAATCCCCATTTGCAATTGACTGAGCGAAATTAACCGCATTTTCCAATGGTCTAGTAATAATAGTCGTAATATACCAACCCATTACGCAGCCCGCAGCGATACTCAAGATTGAGAGCACAGCCAGTAATAATTTATTACTTTCATAGTCTGCATTGACTTTCCGGCCGATCTCTTGCATCTGCAAGTCTTGAATTGCCATCAATGTTTGAATGTGATCTCGATAATCCCGCTGAATACTCGAAGTTTTCGTCATCATCTCATCAATCGCCGCTTGCCGATTATTTTGTTGTAAGAATACATTCATACGTGCCAGCGATGCATGGAACTGTTGGCGGATCACGCGTAAATCTGCCAAAATTTCTTTAGAACGATCATCAGTGACACTGCTTTCTAGTTTTTCTAACAACTCTGTTATTTTCAGTGTAATTTTAGCAAGCTCTTCACGGCGCTTATCACTACCTCTGTCATCAAGTAAAATCAGCTCTTGGATCCCAATAAAGGAATAAAAGTTATCCATCATCTGCCCGGCTGTCGAAGCAATAGGATAGCTTTCATAAAGTACCTGCTTCATTCCTTCATTAGCCCGGTTCATATTCGCTAAAGAAAATATTGAACTTAAGATAATAAGCGCAACAAAACCACCAAATGCTATCGTTAACTTCATACTGATTTTGAGATTTTTAAAAAACATATATTTACCACGCTAGTCATCATTTAATGAGTAGTGTTATCGGTAAAACAGATAAGATCTTTATCATATAAATCGATCGATTTATAAATATTAATTTTAAAAATTGATTAATTTGGAATTAAATAGTGAATAAATTCAATTTTAGGCTAATTAGCATATTATTCGATAGAAATTATAATTATAAGTACAATTACTTATTTTAAATAAAGATTTCAAGTGAGATTAACTAAAATGGAAGAATATGGAAGACAGCGATACATTAACACCACAGATAAAGCCCCCTACCGCAATAAAACACGATAGAGGGTGAGGATGATTATTTTCGATTATCGTTTGCTCGTTGCAGTAATGATTGGCTTTCTTTCATAAAATGATGGGCATCTTCGCCGAACCACTGGCTAACTTGATTAAATTGGTGGATAAATTCCTCTTTATCTTTTTTCTCAAGTAGCATTATTGAGTCCCCTAACAATTGGTGATACCTCCGTATCAATTCAACGTTTTCATCAGAAGACATAATAATATCTGCATACAGTTGAGGGTCTTGTGCAAACAGCCGCCCAACCATCGCGAGCTCTAAACGATAAATAGGCGATGATAAATCAAGCAGTTGCTGTAAATCGATATTTTCCTCAGCAAGATTTCGTCCATAAGTAAATGTTGTAAAGTGCCGTAATGCCTGAATAAAGCTCATGTTTCTATCGTGCTCTGATGCTGAAATCTCTTTCAAGCGAGCTCCCCAAACTAATAGCTGTTCAAGGAACCACTGATAAGACTCCGAGCTACGGCCATTACAATAAGCAAATACTTGCTTTGCAACGCTACCAATATCAGGGCCAAACATCGGATGAAGGCCAAGTACGGGCCCATCATGCGCAGCTAACATCGCTTCTATGGGCTGTTGCTTAATTGACGCGATATCCATCAAGATCGTGCTTTTATCCAATTTAGGCAGTTGGTTGATCACTTGTACTGTTAAGTGAATAGGTACACTGATGATCACAACGCTCGCACCAGCAACTATAGACTCTGCTTGCGGCCAATCACCTTCATTCAATATTTTGACTTGGTAACCTGATAAAGTCAGAAGGCGGTGGAACAACCGCCCCATTTTCCCATCACCGCCCACAATCACAATGGGTCCAGCTGATGGGTTCAATGTTTTGAACCCTTTATCATTTTCACGTGCGTAAGATTCACGCATGATCCGCCTTAGAATATCCTCAATCAGATCAG
Source organism: Providencia sp. PROV116 (assembly GCF_028482485.1). Taxonomy (NCBI): domain Bacteria; kingdom Pseudomonadati; phylum Pseudomonadota; class Gammaproteobacteria; order Enterobacterales; family Morganellaceae; genus Providencia; species Providencia sp. PROV116. The sequence goes on from NZ_JAMPQO010000013.1 coordinate 10,546, forward strand.
GTGGGATCCCCATACGCTCAGCTTCAGCGCGACGTGCGGCCAACATACTGGTTTCGCGCTCAGGCACATAAATCGGTAAGCCATGTAAGCTTTTCACTTCACCGACTTCAGCAACCAATTGCAGCCTTTTTGCTAATAAATCGAGTAACGATTTATCAACTTCATCAATTTGTTCCCGTAAATGGGATAACTCAACAGACATACCAATACCTTGATCAGCTCACTTTACTCAATTTTTGCGCACGTTGTTCAAGCACAGGTAGTAATGCCTGATGCAATTTACGCAATACCGTTTCCGTCGTTTGCCAGTTAATGCAGGCATCAGTTACTGAAACACCGTATTTCATTGAGTCACGGGCTTGTTCTGATGTTTGATTCCCTTCATTAATATGGCTTTCTAGCATAATACCTGTAATTGATTCATTACCATTAATAATTTGTTCAATAATAGAATCAACAACTAATGGCTGACGGCGGTAATCTTTATTTGAGTTTCCATGGCTACAATCCACCATAAGTGATGGCTCTAAACCCGCTTTTTTCATTTCAGCTTCACAAGCCGCAATGTCCTCTGCGCTGTAGTTTGGCATTTTACCGCCACGTAAAATAACATGGCCGTTACTATTGCCTTTAGTATGTAATAAACAAACTTGGCCAGATTGGTTAATCCCCATAAAACGGTGTGGCATGGCAGCTGCTTTTAATGCATTAATTGCGGTAGATAAACTTCCATCCGTTCCATTTTTAAAACCAACAGGCATAGATAAACCCGATGCCATTTCGCGGTGTGTTTGTGACTCAGTGGTTCTTGCACCAATGGCAGACCAACTAAATAGATCCCCTAAGTATTGAGGATTGTTAGGATCCAGTGCTTCTGTCGCTAATGGTAACCCCATATTCACTAAATTAGTCAGCAAGTCACGAGCAATATGCAGGCCTTTTTCCATTTCAAAAGAGCCATCCATAAATGGATCACTAATCAAACCTTTCCAACCCACGGTTGTACGAGGTTTTTCAAAATACACACGCATCACAATATATAAGCTATCACTTAATTCTTCGGCTAATACTTTCAGACGCTCACCATATTCAATAGCAGCATCCACATCATGGATTGAGCAAGGACCACATACCACGAGTAAGCGAGGGTCGCGTTGATGAATAATGTCAGCAATCACTTGGCGCGATGTCGCAATGGCATGCAGGTTGCTGCGACTCAGCGGATATTTCTCTTTCAGACTCTCAGGAGTGATTAATACCTGCTCGTCTTGAATATTCACATTGTTGAGTACATCTTTTTGCATGATCATTTTTTACCTACTTAATTAGCTTATATTTGCTTAGTTTGTTATTTACGTATTGTGTTTGGTTGTATGACTAATAACATACCATGCATCGTAAACAATTCAATCCATTTATGTAAAATATTTCCACACATGTAAAACATTATTTACACAACAGTAGTGAATTGATAAATGTATGAATTTACATAAAATTAACATTTATAATATTTAAATTAGAGTTCAACACCAATTTTTAGTAAATATTTATTTACAGATTAAGATGTTAATCTCTCAGCTATATTCTAAATAGTTCGAGTTGTAGCAAGGCGGCAAAGGAATGAGACGCTAGGAGCATACACAAGTATGTGACTAGTGCGAATGAGTGCTGCCAACACAGCTACAACTTGAAATATGACGAATATAGGTATGTGACCTGTGTGGCTGAGCGCAGCCAACACAGCTAGGACTTGAAATAAACTTTCTCAGCTATATTCTAAATAATTCGAGTTGTGGCTAGGCGTCAAACGAGGTTATCTCGGGGAGCATACATAAGTATGTGATCCGAGTAACCTAGAGAAGACAACAACGCCACAGCTTGAAGTATGACGAATATAGTGGTGAATATAAAAAGGCCCGCAAATGCGGGCCTCTCTCATAACATAACTTTCGGATGTAGCGAAAGCGTATTACTTGGCGTTCAGACGCTCTTTGATACGAGCTGCCTTACCAGAACGCTCACGCAGGTAGTACAGTTTAGATCTGCGAACAGCACCACGACGTTTAACTGCAATGCTATCTACGACTGGTGAGTGAGTTTGGAATACACGCTCAACACCTTCGCCGTTAGAAATTTTACGAACAGTGAATGCAGAGTGCAGACCGCGGTTACGAATAGCGATAACCACGCCCTCGAATGCCTGCAGACGTTTTTTAGAGCCTTCTACGACCCATACCTTAACTTCCACGGTGTCACCCTGACGGAATGAAGGTACGTCCTGCTTCATTTGCTCTTGTTCAAGTTGTTTAATAATGTTGCTCATAATAACTCTCTTACCCTAGGTAAACTGATATGTTTAGACAATTAATTGTCTGGATTCATTTGTTGCTTGGACTGATATTCAACTTGGAATTCAGTCAGCAACATCCTCTGCTCGTCAGTCAGAGCTAGGCTTTCCAGAAGCTCAGGTCTTCTAAGCCAGGTACGGCCAAGTGATTGTTTCATGCGCCAGCTATCTATTTTAGCGTGGTTTCCTGAAAGTAAAACTTCCGGAACCTGCATGCCGTCTAACACTTCAGGGCGGGTATAGTGTGGACAATCTAACAAACCATCTGCAAAAGAGTCTTCTTGGGCAGAGGCTTGATGACCAAGTACCCCCGGTATAAACCGTGAAACTGAGTCAATCAACACCATCGCGGGGAGCTCCCCACCACTGAGAACGTAATCACCGATTGACCATTCTTCGTCAACTTCGGTTTGAATGATACGCTCATCAATGCCTTCATAGCGGCCACAAACAAGAATCAATTTCTCATTGGTTGCCAGCTCGCAAACACCGTCTTGACTGAGTTTGCGCCCTTGCGGTGAAAGATAAATAACCTTTGCACCAACACCAGCCTCAGTTCTTGCTGCGTTGATTGCATCCTTAAGCGGTTGCACCATCATCAGCATGCCTGGACCACCACCATAGGGGCGATCATCAACAGTTTTGTGCCTATCGTGAGTAAAGTCACGCGGATTCCAGCACTCAAATGTTAGCAGGCCATTTTTCACTGCCCGACCAGTTACCCCGTACTCGGTTATTGCGCGGAACATTTCGGGAAACAGGCTAATTACACCAATCCACATCATTTCGTCCCACTTATCAAAACCGTTCAACCGGAGATTTAAAAACCAGGATCCCAATCCACTTCAATAAGTTTGGTATCGAGATCGACTTTCTTGATAACCTGCCCATCAAGAAACGGAACTAACCGCTCCTTGATGCCAAATGCATCTTTTAAATTCGCCTTAATGACCAGTACATCATTTGAACCGGTCTCCATCATGTCAGTGATGGTACCAAGGTCATAGCCTTGTAACGTCACTACATGGCAACCCATCAGGTCTTTCCAGTAGTATTCGTTTTCTAACTCAGGAAGTTGGGTTGAATCAACCGCAATCTCAAAGTTAGTCAAAAGCGCAGCTGCATCGCGGTCATCGACCCCGTTCAGCTTGACGATGATATCCTTGTTATGATGTTTCCAATCTTCAATTTCAATGTGTTGCCATTGACCTGAGCGTTGGATAAACCAAGGCTGATACTCAAAAATACTTTCAGCATGTTCGGTGGACGAAAAAACTTTGAGCCAACCACGAATACCGTACGCTGCACCTAATTTCCCCAATACGATTGGGTTTTCAGGTGGCTGTAGTTTAGTTTGCTTGCTCATTGTTACCACCGCGACAGATTAAGCTGCTTTCTTAGCTTGTTTGACCAGTTGTGCAACACGGTCAGAAATAGTTGCGCCTAAGCCAACCCAATGCTCAATACGGTCCAGGTCTAAACGCAGTTCTTCTGCTTGACCAGCAGCGATCGGGTTGAAGAAACCGATACGCTCAATGAAACGACCGTCACGCGCATTGCGGCTATCGGTTACAACGATTTGGTAGAACGGACGTTTTTTAGCGCCGCCACGAGATAAACGAATTGTTACCATAACATCCTCATTAGTTAACAAAACAACCAGACTCCATCGAGGGATAGAGTCCGGCTGTCATATAAAAAGCCCGAAAAGTTTACTCACTTTGACGCAAAAATCAATCAAAAGTGCGTTTTCTTTGAGGCTTTATTGCTTAACGCCCCGGAAAACCCGGAGGCATCATACCCTTCATACCGCGCATCATCTTGGCTAGACCACCTTTTTTCATTTTCTTCATCATGCGTTGCATGTCATCAAATTGTTTTAAGAGGCGGTTAACTTCTTGCACGGTAGTTCCCGAACCTGCCGCAATACGACGTTTTCGCGAACCTTTAATAATTTCAGGTTTTTCACGTTCTTTACGTGTCATGGAATTAATCATCGCTTCCATACGAACGGTGATTTTATCATCCATTTGGGACTTAACGGCATCCGGTAACTGAGACATCCCGGGCATTTTGCTCATCATGCTCGCCATACCGCCCATATTACGCATTTGCTTTAATTGACTTAAAAAGTCATTTAAATCAAAGCCATCCCCTGTTTTAAGTTTTTTAGCCAGCTTTTCAGCTTCATCGCGGTCAACTTTATGCTCAATCTCTTCAATCAGAGAAATTACATCACCCATACCGAGAATACGCGACGCGACGCGCTCTGGATGGAATGGTTCTAAGGCGTCAGTTTTTTCACCAACCCCTAGAAATTTAATGGGTTTGCCTGTAATTGCGCGAATAGAAAGCGCCGCACCGCCTCGCGCATCACCATCGACCTTGGTCAACACAACCCCAGTCAGTGGCAAGGCTTCATTAAACGCTTTCGCTGTGTTTGCCGCATCCTGTCCTGTCATCGCATCGACGACGAATAAGGTTTCAACTGGCTTAATAATGCGGTGAACTTCTTGGATTTCTTCCATCATCGCTTCGTCGACGTGCAAGCGACCCGCGGTATCTACTAACAGCACATCGTAGAATTGCAATTGTGCGTGTTTTAATGCTTTTTGAACAATAGCAGCGGGTTTTTCTTGTACTTCCGAAGGGAAAAAGTCAATTCCAACACTTTCAGCTAACGTCTCTAATTGTTTAATCGCCGCGGGGCGATAAACGTCAGCAGAGACAACTAATACTTTTTTCTTTTGTTTTTCTTTTAAAAGCTTACCTAATTTTGCAACGCTGGTTGTTTTACCCGCACCTTGCAAACCCGCCATTAAAACGACCGCAGGAGGTTGTGCGGATAAATTAAGTTGGTGGTTTTCATCCCCCATCGCCCGAGTCAGTTCATTTTGAACTATTTTGATGAACTCTTGGCCTGGTGTTAGACTTTTATTGACATCTTGCCCAACCGCATTTTCTTTAACTTTTTGAATGAATTCACGGACTACTGGCAAAGCAACGTCAGCTTCCAGCAAGGCCATGCGAACTTCGCGTAGTGTTTCTTTAATATTTTCATCAGTTAGACGCCCACGCCCACTGATATTGCGCAACGTGCGCGATAGTCTGTCAGTTAAATTATCAAACATATGTCTTAGCTCAATTCTGTTGATGGGCCGATGTCAGCCTGATCTGGTTGCTAATACAGATAATTTCAAGTGCGTGTTATCTAACAACTTGAATTATAAGCATCAATGCCTTCACAATGATGAAGGAAAACCAACACTAAAAATAATTGCGGCAAAATAATGCCCCATTGTAACATGCCCGCAGTTTTTTCGCTGCCCCCTGTTTGAAACGGATGATACAGGTTATTATGGCTTGAATTTAATAATACGAACCAACCCCGTAGGCACATGAAGTGCTATCCGCAATGAATATATTGCGATTGGCCCGTCCAATAGTTGGAGCCTGCACTCGTACAAGTTATACTATGAAATAACTTTCCACTAAAAATGATTAACGACACTATACTATGCCCGTATTTGCAGTCATAGCAGTTTGTACATACATGGTCAGTCTGTTACTGATCGTCCCCGGCCAAGTGCGTAAACAGCCGTTTTACCGCCATCTCGCGCTTTTTCTTGCCGTTGTTGCGTTAGTAACTCACGCTATTACATTGAAATTCTTGATTTTCAGTGAAGCCGAAGGACAAAACCTCACTCTGTTGAATTTAGGCTCAACAGTGAGCTTACTCATGTGTGTGATTATGACTGTTGTCGCTTACTGGGGAAAGGCTTGGTACTTAACGCCCATAGTCTATAGTTTTGCCATCATTAACTTGATGCTGTCAACGCTAATGCCTGGTGAGTTTATTACGCATCTCGAAGCTCGCGTCCCCCTGTTTGTTCACATTGGCCTCGCTTTGTTGAGTTATGCAACACTCCTTATTGCGGCTTTATATGCATTACAAGTGGCTTTAATTGACCATCAACTAAAAAACAAAACCTTAAAATTTAGTCCCGATATGCCACCGATGATGGTGATTGAACGTAAAATGTTCCATATCACTCAAGTTGGTGTCATTTTACTAACTCTGACCTTATGCACTGGCTTTATTTATATGGATAATATTTTTGATAAAGAAAATATTCATAAATCAGTGTTATCCGTTATCGCTTGGTTTGTTTATATCACTCTACTTTGGGGGCATTTCCATGGAGGATGGAGAGGTAAGCGCGTCCTATTTTTCCATGTTGGCGGCTCAATCATCTTAACTATGGCTTTTTTTGGTAACCGTCTAATACAGGAGTTTATGGTATTTTGACGCAAATAAAGTCACTACTTTCACCACATAAGGAAACTTGTTTTGGATGATGTGTCCACGAGTACGCTAATCATCATATTGATTGTTTTAATTTTTATGTCAGCCTATTTTTCTGCATCAGAAACTGGGATGATGACGCTAAACCGTTATCGGTTAAAACATTTAGCAAAACAAGGTAATCGCTCAGCGATACGTGTTGAGAAACTGCTTAAACATCCTGACAAGCTGTTAAGCCTAGTCCTTATCGGTAACAACTTAATCAACATAGTTGCTTCCGCATTAGCCACTATTATCGGTATGCGACTATATGGTAACGCGGGTGTAGCGATGGCAACCGGGATCCTGACTTTTGTGATCCTCATTTTTGCCGAAGTTATGCCAAAGACACTGGCAGCGCTGTACCCTGAAAAAATTGCATTTCCAAGTAGCTATCTCTTAAAACCATTGCAAGTCGTTATGATGCCTATTGTTTGGGCATTTAATACTATTTCAGCACTACTGTTACGTTGCATCGGGGTGAAGTCACTAACCGCACGAACTGATGCGGTTAATAAGGAAGAGCTACGCACCATTGTTAACGAATCAAAGCATAAAATTAGCCGCCGAAATCAAGACATGCTGATTTCAATTTTAGACTTAGACAAAGTCACAGTTGGCGATATTATGCTCCCCAGGAATGAGATTGTTGGTATTGATGTCAATGATGACTGGAAATCAATTATTCGGCAGCTTACGCACTCCCCTCATGGCCGTATTGTGCTTTATCGCGATTCACTTGATGACTCTATTGGCATTTTACGCGTCCGCGAAGCGTACCGTCTCATGATGGAAAAACGTGAATTTAATAAGCAAAACCTCATTAAAGCTGCAGATAACATTTATTTTATTCCTAACAGTACACCGTTAAATGTTCAGTTAGTTAACTTCCAGCACAATAAAGAAAAACTCGGGATTATTGTTGATGAATATGGTGAGATTCAAGGCCTTATCACTGTAGAAGATATCTTAGAAGAGATAGTTGGTGATTTCACCACCTCTATGTCGCCATCCTTAGCTGAAGAAGTTTTGCCACAGAGCGATGGGAGCGTTCTTGTGGACGGTTCTGCTAATATTCGTGAACTGAATAAGGCTTTTGATTGGAATCTCCCTGTAGATGGTCCTAGGACGGTTAATGGCATGGTTTTGGAAGTCATCGGTGATATTCCACAACTTGAAGAGCAAATCGTGGTAGGGCATTACCTTATCGAAGTACTAGCGATGAATGAAAACATCGTTAAGCAGGTCAGGATCACACCTCTTACTTTTAGTTCTCAAGTTCCCAACCTTTGATTTCTTCATAAACTTGCCATTAAATTCTTCTATAAAAATAAAAAGAGCCTTAATTGGCTCTTTGCATAAAGAATATTTGATAAAAACTAAACGTGTAGCTGTTCAAGTTTCTCAGCAGGCAATGCTAACTCATCGTTCTTATTGATACCAATTTCAGATGCAAGAACATTACGTGCAATTTGCTGAGCTTCTTCCAGTGAGTGCATTTTATATGTGCCGCACTGATAGACATTCAATTCAGGAATTTTGTTTTGGTCTTTCACCTGCAAAACATCTTCCATTGCTGCCTTCCATGCATTAGCAACACGCAGTTCATCGGGCTGACCAATAAGGCTCATATAAAAACCAGTACGGCACCCCATTGGTGAAATATCAATAATTTCAACACCATTACCATTGAGGTGATCACGCATAAAGCCTGCAAAGAGGTGCTCTAAAGTATGCGTCCCTTTTTCTGTCATGGCTTCTTCATTTGGTACAGTAAAACGCAAATCAAAAACCGTGATGGTATCACCACTTGGTGTTTTCATGGTCTTTGCCACACGTACAGCAGGCGCTGACATGCGAGTATGATCGACAGTAAAGCTATCTAATAATGGCATTTTGTGACCTCCTCAAAAATAAAAAATATTTTCTAAAATAAATGAAACTATTTTGAAAATGCAGAGTCTGAATTATTGAAAGACGCGCAATTTGTTATCATCCCTAATTCTCTAAGAGATTTTTTATTTGGCCACCTAGAGTGGCCATTTCTTTTAGCGTCCTGCATGAATGCGTAGATAGTCCTCAAAGCTTTCGCTCTCACTTTGTTCCATCTTCGCTTGCTTCTCTATTGAAGCCAATCGTGCTTGCTCAAATTGCTCTTCAGTTATCACTTCATACGGTTCATTCACTAACTGTTCAAAATATTTTTCAGCTAGTTCTAACCCGTAGCCACCAATGCCTTTTTCTAACATTTCATCCATAACAAGCGCTGAATATGTGAGAGTTGGGTCTTTAAACATAGCGACAAATTGGTGACAAACTTCTTGATATTTTGCATCGCAACAAGTGTCTAACACTTCAGCCACGCGGATCAAGTCATTAAATAATTGCTGTCCAACTTCAACTAACGGCTTAACTTCGCTACCACAACCGAAACCAATAACTTGACCTGGCTTACGACCTTCAAGGATGACACGATTCCAGTTTTGACGGCAACAGTCTAATTCTTGTGCATTCATTTCAGGCGCATCAGCGAGTACACACCATATTAAGAATAGATCAACAAAACGAGCTTGAGTTTCATTAACGCCTATTGCACTAAATGGATTGATATCAAGTGAACGGACTTCAATGTACTCAATACCACCGCGCAATAATGCATCGGAAGGTGATTCATTGCCTTTAGGAACGCGTTTCGGGCGTATTGGGGCGTAGAGCTCATTTTCAATTTGTAGCACATTGGTATTTAGTTGAATATATTTGCCGTCTTTTTTGACACCCAGTTTTTCAAATTCAGCTGAAGGCTTATGGATAGCTTTTTTCAGGTTTTCTACATATTCATCCAATTTATTGAATGTGATATTTAAATCACTTTGTGATTTATTTGTATAACCTAAGTCACTCATACGTAGAGATGTCGCATAAGGCAAGTAATACGTACCACAGTCCGTTTTATCAAATGACAGCGACGTCTCCCTATCTTTCAAAAAAGAGCCGCAAATCGCCGGAGAGGCGCCAAATAGATAAGGAATAACCCAACCAAAGCGGTAGTAATTTCTAATCAGACGTAAATAGCCTTCAGAAATTTTTTCTTTACCGCTTTCTTCATCTTCAATACCTGCCCATGCTTGCCAAAATTCAATCGGCAAAGAGAAGTTATAATGCACCCCTGCTATCGTTTGCATCAAAGCACCATAACGATTTTTAAGGCCTTCACGGTACAGCGTTTTAAACTGCCCCACATTAGAAGAGCCATATTGCGCAAGAGTGATTTTATCTTCACTTTCAATAAAGCACGGCATACTCAACGGCCACATTCTTTCATCTTGAAGGTGACGAGCTGTATAGCGGTGTAAATCTCGCAAGAAAGCCAAATTATGGCTAATGCTTTTATCTACAGGAGTAATAAATTCGAGTAGGGACTCCGCAAAATCTGTCGTGATCCATTTATGTGTTAAAGCTTTTCCCAGCCCTTCTGGATGCAAGGTCTCTGCAATTGCGCCTGTTGGGGTTACACGCAATGTTTCACGCTCTATACCACGTTGAATACCATTTAGTGTTTCTGGGTGCGCCTCTAACCATGAGAGCGCTTTCGATACGTCCGGGATCAAGTCGACCTCCCGCCTGTGATGTTAATTTATTTTATTAAGGCAATTACTTTAGCTTAAATCACATAAATTGTCGCTGTCTAGATGTGTGGTTTATGAGGGAATAAATCAAAGATGCATGGAAAATGCGATTTAGTTAATTTTATGAATGGTAATTTTAGGCAAAAAAAACTCCTCAAATGAGGAGTTTCTTAATGATGGTGCATCCGGGAGGATTCGAACCTCCGACCGCTCGGTTCGTAGCCGAGTACTCTATCCAGCTGAGCTACGGATGCAAATTCATTCGATTTTGAATCGATATATTCTCAGTAACTTATCTGAGTTAAATTAAAAGATATTATTGATATGCTAAGTTATTAGCTAAGAGATGGTGCATCCGGGAGGATTCGAACCTCCGACCGCTCGGTTCGTAGCCGAGTACTCTATCCAGCTGAGCTACGGATGCATA